>JANLOX010000160.1:0-4382 GCA_031366795.1 Candidatus Eiseniibacteriota bacterium
GTTCGTGGACGTGATCGTGTGGCGCTGGGCGGAGGCGACGGGGGAGACCGCCACGCTCGAAGGCGGCGAGCCGTACGCGACCGTGGCGCGCGCACGCGGATGGAAAGCAGCCGGCAAGCCCGCGGCCAAGCACACTGCTCACGATGACTCCGAATGAACGGCGAGAACGCGCCGCGGCGCGGAAGCTCGCACTCGAATCGCGCCGGCGGGAGCTGCGCCTCGCGCGGCAACTGCGCGTGCGCGTGCAGGCTGTCATGCTCGAGCGGCGCCTCGAGGCGGCACGCGCGCGCGGTGACGACATGGCGGCGCGTCGAACGCCGCAGGCGCGGCTGATCTACGAGCGGGTGCAACGCTGGGAGCGCTCGAACCCCGCGGGGCGCCCGGCGCATCGGCTGGTCCATCAGGCGCTGCGTTCCGGCAAGATCGAGCGGCCTAACCGCTGCGATGACTGCGGCCTCGAGCGCCGGGTTGAGGCGCACCATGAGGACTATTCGAGGCCGCTGTGGGTCAAGTGGCTGTGCCGATCGTGCCATCGTCGCCGCCACAGCCCGAAGCGCGGTGACGCTGCGCAGGACCCGCCCACAGTTTCCGGAGAGGCTTGATGCGCAAGGGGCTTTCGATTCGTGGGTACGCGAAGCATCGCGGCGTCTCGCCGGCCGCGGTGCGCAAGGCGGTCACGACCGGAAGGATCAAGCCGCGCGCGGATGGAACACTCGACCCATCGGTTGCGGACCCTCAGTGGGCCGAGTCCACCGACCTGTCGAAACCGCTGAACTCGGTCACCGGGAGCCCCAAGAAGCGCCGCGCGCCCGGGGCACCGTCGGATCCCTTCGGCATCCCTGGCCCCAGCGCCGGACACGCCCCCGAAATCGCGCCAGCGGGCGACGCTGCGCGTCTGGTGGCGAGCTACGCGGCCTCGAGGGCGGCGCGCGAGGCGTACATGGCGCGCATCGCCAAGCTCGACTTCGAGGAACGTTCCGGCAAGCTGGTCGATGCTGATGGCGTCAAGGCCCAGGTGTTCGCGCTCGGGCGCCGCGCGCGCGACACGTTGCTCGGGATCCCGGATCGGCTGGCGCCTGTGCTGGCGGGGCATACCGACCCGGCGGTGATCCATCGGTTGCTGACGGAGGAGCTCACGCGAGGGCTGGCGGAGCTGACGAGTAGTATTCCGATCCGGCAGAAGCAATGAAACGTCTCTGGGAGAGGCTCAAATGACCGCGAAGAAGACGGTGCGGAAGCTGTCGTGGTTTGGCGTCAAGACGCTGTATCGGTCGCGAGCGACGGGTCGTCCCACCAGCAGGCTGTGGTTGCAAGCCGACGCCGCACTGCTTGAAGAGCGAGTCGTGCTCTTCCGCGCGCGATCCTTTGCGGACGCGCTGTCCAAGGCGGAGCGCGAAGCGGTCCGTTATTCTGCAGACACGCACACGAATCCTTACGGGCAGATCGTCTCCACCAAGTATCTCGGAGTCGCAGACGCATATGCCTTGTACGACGATCCTGCGAGTGGAGTGGAGGTGTTCTCCGCAACGGAGCTGATCTCGACCAAAGAGACCATCCCCTCGTTGATTGTGAGGAAATTCGGGAGAGTCGAGCGCTCGCGGCGTCCTCGATACGCCTTCCTGAATGCGGACTTCAACAGCGGCCTTACGGAACTCCTGGCGAGTCGCGGGGCACGCGAATCCGCTGCAGCGAACCGAGTTCGTAAGAAGTCTACGGCACCGCGGGTGAAGGCGGCACAATCACGATGAGGAGCCATGACGCTCCGCCGGTTCTGCCTTCCATCGTCGATCGGGGCGACCCGTGAGTGCCTCACTCCCTGACCTCTGCACCACCGCCTTCAACGCCGGCCTCGCGCCCGAGCCGTTGCTCACCGTCAGCGCGTGGGCCGACTCGTTCCGCTTCCTCAGCAGCATCGCCTCCGCCGAGCCCGGCCAGTGGCGCACTTCGCGGACGCCGTACCTGCGCGAGATTATGGATTGCCTCTCGCCGTCCAACCCGGCGCAACGCGTGGTCGTGATGGCCGGCGCCCAGATCGGCAAGACCGAGTGCGGCAACAATTGGATCGGCTACGTGATCCATCGCGCACCGGGGCCGATGCTCATGGTGCAGCCGACGGTCGAGGTGGCGAAGCGGATCAGCAAGCAGCGCCTGGCGCCGATGATCGAGTCGACGCCGGCGCTGCGCGAGCGAGTCGCCGAGTCCCGCTCGCGCGACAGCGGGAACACCGTTCAGGTGAAGGAATTCGACGGGGGAGTGTTGATCATCACCGGCGCCAACTCGGCCGCGGGGCTGCGCTCGATGCCGATCCGGTTCCTGTTCATGGACGAGGTCGACGAGTACCCCGGCGATGTCGATGGTCAGGGTGATCCAGTCGCACTCGCCGAGAAGCGCACCTCGACCTTCGCGCGGCGCAAGATCCTGCTGACGAGCACGCCGACCATCAAGGGCCTGTCGCGAATCGAGCGCGAGTACTTGGCCAGCGACCAGCGCCGCTACCTGCTGCCGTGCCCCGCGTGCGGGCACATGGACTATCTTGTGTGGAGCGGCATCGAACACCACCGCATCCATTGGGACGAGGGGCGCCCTGAGACCGCATGCATGGTCTGCAGCGGCTGCGGCGCCAAGATCGACGAGCGTTACAAGACCGACATGCTCGATCGCGGCGAATGGCGGGCGAGCGCCGAGAGCACGAGCCAGACGGCCGGCTTCCACCTCTCGGCGCTCTACTCGCCGCTCGGCTGGAAATCCTGGGCCGACTGCGCCGCGGAATTCCTGCAGGTGAAGGATGACCCGTTCAAGCTCAAGACCTGGGTGAACACGGTGCTCGGCGAGACGTGGGAGGAGCGCGGCGACTCGGTCGAGGCCGGCTCGCTCATGGCGCGCTTGGAGCGATTCGACGCCGATGTTCCGATGGGCGTGGGCGTGCTGGTCGCCGCGGTCGACGTGCAGGGGGACCGCCTCGAGGCGATCGTCAAGGGCTATGGCGCTGCCGAGGAATCCTGGCTCATCGCGTTCACGCAAATCCATGGTGACCCCGCGCGCGATCAGGTGTGGCACGAGCTCGACCTGTTCCTCACGCAAAAGTTCACGCACGCGAGCGGGCGTAAGATGCAGGTCGTGCGCACGGTCATCGACAGCGGCGGCCTCCACACCGAGTACGTCTACCGCTACGCCCGCGCGCGATACGACCGTGGCGTCTTCCCGATCAAGGGCGGCAGCCTCACGGGCAGGCCGCTCGTGGAACGTCCCTCGGTGCACAACCGCTACAACGTGCCGCTGTTCGTGCTGTGCGTCGACACGGGGAAGGACATCGTCATGTCGCGGCTGATGATGCCATCGCCGGGCCCGGGATACCTGCACCTGCCGGAGTGGGCCGACGCCGAGTACGTGGCGCAGCTGACCGCCGAGAAGGCGATCCGCAAGTACGTGAAGGGCCGCGGTGCCGTGCGCCAGTGGGTCAAGCTGCGCGACCGCAACGAGGCGCTTGATCTCGAGGTGTACGCGCTCGCAGCGCTCTACATCATGGGGCCGGCGACGGTGAATGCGCTGGCGGAGTACGCCGCGCGGGCGGGGGCGCCGGTGGTGGAGGCGGCGGGCGATGCACCCGCGTTCCCGGCGCAACGGGTGCGGCCGCGGGGGCGGTGGTCCGGGTGGAGGCGGTAGGGAACAGGAGCGAGCTGGACTGCCTACACCCCTGGAGGCGTGGCTGCGCTCAGTCGGCGCGCAAGTTCCCCAGTCCTTAGGAAGTTGATCGTTGCGAATAGCCCAAGTATGACGAACCGGACGACCGCAATGTACAGAACGCCGCCAGTATGCGACATGCGTATACACCGCCCAAGACCGTGCAGGCGGAAAAGTTGCGCGGCGTGAAGATCACCGAAGGGGATCGTGACGAGAACGGGGCCGACGATCGTGAGGGCTTCTTGGCCGACGGTGGCCGTGCCAGTCAGCACCTTCGTTCGAATGCCGATCTCGTCGCCTACGTGGTACATCACTCGATAGCTCTGGTCCGGCATTCGTGGCTTCCTTGGTTCGACGACCAGCTTCCAGTTTACGGGCGGCTGCGCCGGATCTCAACGCCCGAGAAGTCTCGGTTGAGGATGTTTTGGCGACGCTTCTTGTCAGGGACCGTTTCGGCGCGTCTGAGGCGCGGTGACCATGGACACCACGCCCGCGAAGCAAGCGATCCGCAAGTACGTGAAGGCCGCGGCGCGGTGCGCGAGTGGGCCAAGCTGCGCGATCGCAACGAGGCGCTGGACCTCGAGGTGTACGCGCTCGCGGCGCTGTACATCATGGGACCGGCGACGGTGAATGCGCTGGCGGAGTACGCGGCGCGCGCGGGGGCGCCGGTGGTGGAGGCGGCGGCGGGCGAAGAGCTGCCG
>JANLOX010000183.1:0-17932 GCA_031366795.1 Candidatus Eiseniibacteriota bacterium
CGGCAGCGGCTCGCGAATGGCGATCGTCTTGTCGGTTTCATAGACGACGAACGGCAACGCGCCGGGCGCCACCTTCATGCCCACCGCACCCAGCAGCCCGGCGAGATCCTCCGCGCTCATGCAGTGATCGCACTGGTTGAGCGCGAATACCGAGCGCCGCTGCGTGTTCGAGAACAGGGCGCCACCGATCAGGACGCCCACCGCGAGGCAGGCGAACAGGCTTAAGCCCAAGCGCAGCCTCGGAATCACGCGGTGACTCCAAGGCGGCGCACGGGGATCAATTCGTTCAACGCTTGCCGGCTCGCTGGCGGTAGGCGTCGCGCTCACGCGTCGCGAGATCGAGGATGTCCGCCGGCACGGCGCTGCCGCGCATCGTCGTGGCGAACGCCTGCGCACTGGCGCGGAATTTCGCGACATCGGCAGCAGGCACGGCCACGACCTTCAGCCCGCGCTTCTGCATCTCGGCGATGGCGGTGGTGTCCTGCTTGGGCACATCGGCATTGAGCCGCTGCTCGAGCCGCATGCAACCCGCCGCGATCTTCACGCGATCGGGCTCGGACAGTTTGTTCCACGCCGCCTTGCTCACCACGAGACCGCCGACCAGCGGCGCCAACCCCAGCCCCACCATGTAGGGCGTCTGCTTGTACCACTGCAGCGTCAGCCCAAGCAGCGGAGTGGTCGGGTATGAATCGATCATGCCCGTCTGCAACCCGGTGAGAATATCGGTCGCGGCGAGCGGCACGGGCTGGAAGCCGTTCGCCTTCCAGCGGTCGATCATCGGCTGGTCGCCCGCCCAGGCGAACATCTTCGTCTTCTTCAACTCTTCGACGTTCCTCACCGGCGTCTTGCTGAAGAAGTACACCCAGCCGCCGTGTCCCCAGCTCAGCAGGATAAAGCCCTTGGCCTCGAGGCGCTGCTTGAGCACCGGCGTCAGCTTCGTCAACACCGCATCGAGCTCGGGATAGGAATCGAAGAACATCGGGATATTGAACAGCTGGAACGACGGGTCGATCGAGGCGAGTCCCGCCGTCGTGATCGCAGCGGCCTGCAGCTGGCCGATGCGCATCTTGCGCACGAGATCCGGCTCGTCACCGGCGATGCCACCCGGGTACACGCGCAGCGTCACGCGGCCGTTGGTCGAACTCGTCCACAGCGCCCCCATGTCGCGCAGCCCCTTGTCCCACACCGATCCTTCGGGGACGAGCGTGGCGAGCTTGATCACCTGCGCCTGCGCTTGCGCCGGAGTGGGAGTCGATAACAGCCCCGCGACCGCTGTGGTCAGGAGCACAACGGCAAACAAGCGAACGATGACCTGCTTCAATGGGTTGCCTCGGAGTGGGTGGAATCGGTTGGGGAGCCGTCATCCAGGAAATAGTCGTCTTCCCGCGAGAGCAGCCAGCGGGCGCGGCGTTGCGTCACGATGTTGACGAGACGCTGGGTCGAGTCGCGGGCGGGATCGACCGCGAGCGCCTGCTCGAGCATCTCGCGGAATTCCGCCTTGTTCTGGGTCGAGATCGAGACCGCCTGCGCGTAAGTCAGGTATGGGCTCGCATGGGTTCCCTTCGACAGCGCGATGGCGCGATCGAAATGCCGCCGCGCCTCCGTAGGCGATCCGCCCATCACGGCCGGCATCGACTCGAGCAGGATCATCGCTTCATGCAGCGCGCCCCCTTCATAGCCCTCATTCAAGACGACGGCGCGTTCGATGAGCGCGCGTACCGCTGGAAGATCGGCCACCAGTTGCGGCTGGTCCTTGCCCAGCGAGATCGCCGAGCCCCACGCCGCCGCGGTCCAGTAGAGCGCCGGCACGTCCTTCGCCTTGAAACGCTGGACCGCCTTCTGCGGATCGAGGCTCAACTGCACGCCCACGCCGCGGTAGCCCAGGTCGAGGCCGCGCAGACCGTAGTCGCGGGCGCGCACGAACATGCGCTGGGCGCGGTCACGCAATTCGGTGGCGCGGTCGTGGTCGGTGGCCTCGGCCATGTCGGCGTCGGACTGGATGAAGCCGTACGCGTACTGCGTGAAACCGCGGCATGCGGCCGCCAGCAAGTTGCGATTGTTGGGGACGACGGCGAGCAACGATTCCATAGTCTTAAGGCCAAACGGCACCGCGTCGCGGACTAGTTCCGGATCGTTGTCGGAAGAAAACACATCCGGTCCGGTCGCCATCGCGTTCGCCACGGAATTCGCGGCGATTCGCTTGAGCGAGCACGAGCCGCTTGCCGCCGCCAACGCGATCAACGCGAGACAAGCGAGCGGGCGAGCCACCCTCAGTTTCATGGCGAAATCGGCTCCTGATGGAGAGCACAGGCGCGCCTCGAACGGCGGCCGGACGTCCGCGGGGAGCGACGTTCAAATGGCACGCTAGCGGGGTGAACGGGGCCGGTCAAGCCCCAGGCGGCGCTACGGACGGCGCATCGGCCGCAGGGCTACAGCCGCGGGCGGCTCCTGCCGAAACCCGTTCGACTCCCCGCATGGGTGGGTGAAACGCCTCAAGCCCGCCCGACACGTTCTTGACGACCGGAACCCCCAAGCCTGTCATCCTAATGACCATGAACCGTTACTCTGTCACCCGCTGCGCACTGTGCGTGGGACTGGCGCTCAGCGTCTGGGGCCCGCGGCTTGGGAGCGCTGACGCTGACAGCACGCGGAATGCCATGCCGCCGCCGTCGCCCGCATTCAAAGCACCCGCGAACGCTTTGTTCGTCGACGACTTCCATGGCCCCGGCATCACGAAGTGGCGCACAGACCGCGACGGCGTGTGGAGCATCAGGCGCGGCATGCTGCGCGCCGAGCTGCCTGACCGGCGCCAGGAACACTCGATCCTGTTCGCCGGCGATTCGACGTGGTCCGACTACGCCGTCGACTTCGACGTGTGTGGCATGCGCGGAGTCGACAAGGGCGTCGTGGTGCGGATGCACGGCACTCGCGGCCTGGGTGTGGACCTGCGCGGCCCGGGCTACCATGACCTGCGGCTGCAGGTGAACGAACTGCCGATTGGGCGCGCCAATGTCGAGAACGGCAACGGCGTATGGCAGCACGTGCGCATCGAGGTGCTCGGCGCGCGTTGCCGAATCTGGGTCAACGGTGAAGCCGTGATCGACCGCCGCGTTCCGCTGAGTCTCTCGAAGTCGGGTGGCATCGCGCTCGCGGCCTACACCGGCGGGATCGGCGAGTGCACCGTGTACTACGACAATGTCGTCGTCACGGCTCTGGCCGGGGATGCCTCCTCGGCTCGTTAGCCCGGACCAATCATGAATTGTGCGCGCGAGCCGCCGTACCGCTCGGCGACGACCGGCTCGCCGTCTTCGATCAACTTCCGAAGGCGCTCCGCGATCTCGGTGGATTCGTCCGAAAACTTCCTCGCGAACAGCGCCTCCCCGCTCCGTGCTCCCACGCCGGAACGGCCACGCCGGGCGGGGCTGAAACGGTCGAGATGCCGCTCGGAGATGAGCGCCGGACTCGCTCCGCCCGCGGTCCAGTCCGCATAGGTCACTTCAGGGAGAATTCGATGCAGGAATTCGGAATTCCCGAGCACGGTGTGGAACAGGGTTTCGTCCGGGCAGTGCGTGTGCCTGAAAAATCTCACCACCTCCGGCTTGTGTTCGATGAAATCCATGATGTATTCGCACGCCCGGCGGGACAGCGCCCACCACGTGCTTCCCCCATAGGGAACCAGGTCCTGCAACCTCGCCCGGAAGTCGCGCTCCTTGGGAATCGCCCCGCAACGCACCAACGCTTTGCGGATCAGGACATTGACGTTGGGCGCGCCCGGCCGTGGCTTGTACCGCGTCAGCCACGAGAGCGGCTTGTGCTGTTCCTCGGAGGGCATCGGAACGAGGCTCATGAATTCCGCCTCGCGATGCTGGTCGAAGAAGTCGTCGATATAGCCGGTGGAACGCAGCGGGTAGTCCGCGCCGCTCAGCAGCACGAACCGTTCGAGGCGCGGCTCGTGGGCGAGTGCCGCGCGGAGCAACAGCACCGTCGCTTCCACGATCGAGAAGTCGCCCCAGTGAACGGCCTTCCGGCGGCGCATGAAATGAACATTCTCGCCACGGATGTAGGTGAAGACGTCTACGGGGGACTTCTTGTCGACGTGTATGAAGAAGGCGACGCTGGGAGATGACAGCCGGCCGATGAGGCGTCCCAGATGCCTGGGGTTCTGATGCGCGAGAATGAGATACGCGATCTTGGCCACGGATGCCTGCCTGTGATGAGAGTCGTCGCAAGCCCGCGCCCAGGGTCGTCCTGAAGACTCCCTGAATATTGTCGCCGGACGGCCCGTGCCGGGCGCCCGTGAATTGCGCGGGACGGTGGTGCCCCAATGTGCCGTCAGATTAGCCCGCGTGTTCGCACCGCGTCGAGCGTTTTTCCGTGCAATTGCGGGCCAAATGACACGTCCTTGTGCGAGCGGCGGCAGAAATTACGCGCGGCGTCCCCGTAACAGGCGCAGGCCATTGAGGATGACGAATACCGTGCTGCCTTCATGGCAGGAGACAGCGACGGGCAAGCGCAGGGACCCCAGCGGGGTCAGGTGCCCGAGAAATACCAACATCACGAGAATTCCCATCACACCGACAGCGATGGACACGTTTTGCGCGACCACGCGCCGCGCGCGCTGGCAGAGGCCCAGCGCATAGGGAAGCGCGCGCAAGTCGTCGGCCATCAGCACGACGTCGGCGCTCTCCATGGCGGCGTCGCTGCCGATCCCTCCCATCGCAATGCCGACACTCGCGCGCGCCAGCGCTGGGGCGTCGTTGATGCCATCGCCCACCATCACGGTCGGTCCGTACTGCTGCTCGAGTTCGGCCAGCACGCGCACCTTGTCCTCGGGCAACAACGCACCGTGGTAGCGATCGACGCCGGCCCGCCCGGCGATCGCTTCGACCGTGCGCGGGTGGTCGCCGGACAACAGCACGACCGAGGCGATGCCCAGCTTGCGCAGCTCGGCGACGACCGCGGGCGTCGTGTCGCGCAATTGGTCGGCCGCGGCGATGACGCCCCAGCGGCCCTCGCGGTGCACGAGCATCGCGGTCTGCCCGTCCTGGTGGAAGCGGCCCACGGCTTCGAGCGCATTGGCCGGCACCGTGATATCCAATGACACGAACAGCTCCGGCGTGCCGACCTCGACCGTGCGGCCCTCGACCACCGCGACCAGCCCCTTGCCCATGTGCGCGGTCAGCTGCTCGGTCGCGGTGTAGACCACTCCACGCGCCTCGGCTGCGCGCACCACCGCCTGCGCCAGCGGATGCTGCGAGCGCTTCTCGGCGGCGGCGGCCCACGCCAGCACTTCGTCCTCGCGCGTCTCGCCGAGCCCAGCGACCGCCGTGACCTCGAACATCCCGCGCGTCAGCGTGCCGGTCTTATCGAACGCCACGGCCTTGGCGCGGCCGAGCATCTCGATGAAGCGCCCGCCCTTGAACAGGATGCCGTTGCGCGCGGCATTGGCGATCGCCGACAGGATCGTCGAAGGCGTGGCGATCACCAGCGCGCACGGCGAGGCGACCACCAGCAAGGTCATGGCGCGATAGAACGACGAGGCGAAATCGTGGTGCAGCACGAACGGCGGCACGATGATCATGGCGAAGGCCGCGAGCATCACCACGACCGTGTAGTAGCGGCCGGCCCAGTCGGCCATCTCTTCCGTCTGCGACTTCTGTTCCTGCGCCTGCGCCACCAGCGCCACGATGCGCGCGAGCGTCGTGTCCCCCGCCACGCGCGCGGTGAGCACTTCGATCGAGCCCTGCTGGTTGAGCGTGCCGGCGAACACCTTGTCGCCGATGCTCTTGGTGGCGGGCACCGATTCGCCGGTCAGCGAGCTCTGGTCCACCAGCGATTGCCCGAGCGCGACCGCGCCATCGACGGGGATCGCCTCGCCCGGTTTGATGATCACCATCTCGCCGACACGCACTGCTTCGGCCGCCACCTCGATCTCGCGGCCATCGCGCCGCACCAACGCGCGCGCGGGGCGCAACTTGAGCAGCGCGTGCAGGGCGCGCCGCGTGCGGCCCATGGTGTAGACCTCGAGCGTGTTGCTGAGCGAGAACAGGAACATCAACTCGGCGGCCTCGAGGATGTAACCGATGGCACCCGCGCCGATAGCGGCCAGCAGCATCAGCAGATTGACGTCGAAACGGAACTTGGCGAGTGAGCGAATCGTCGAGCGCAGCGTGAAGAACCCACCCGCCAGCGCCGAGGCAACGTAAGCGCCGGTATGCCACGACGCCGGCAACCCCATGCGATCCATCACGAGCCCTGCGATCAGCAGCACGAAGCAGACGCCCGTCAGCACCGCCATCTTCTGGCTCTTGGACCACTGCTGCTGCTCTTCGTGGGTCGTCCTCTCCCCCCACGACTTGCTGGCGACCAACGGACGCACGATCTCGGCAGCGCCGGACGGCATCGCGCGGCGCGCGAGACTGACGCGGCCGGGCTCCGCCAGCACCGTGAAGTCCTCACGGTCGCGCGCGAGGATGTGGCCCAACCTCAGCGCACACTCGTCGCAAGAGTCAGCGCTCTGGCGCCGCTCACAGTAGGTCACGCGTTGCGCGAACAACGCGGCGATCTCATCGGCGAGTTCGTTGAGCCCTTCCGGCGATACGAGCACCGGGTCGTAACGCACCGCCAGCGTGCTGTCGGTGAACCGCGCCTCGACCGCGAGCACGCCGGGGCTCACGCGCAGGCGCTCGAGCAGGATCTCGAGGCAACCGGCGCCGTCGCCGGCGATGGGCAGGTGCGCAATCGCGGGCTCAGCGGGGAGTGAGTTGGAGACGCTCATGAAGTCGCCGACTCTACCATCTGATCAACGATGCAGCGACTTGAGCTGGCGTTACCTGTATCCCTCGTGGCATCCAAGGGCTCAGGCGGTCCAGCGGGTTGTCCTTGGCCCCGCTTAACCGCTCGCGGCTTTTTCGCGCTGTGCGCGCGGCAGCCCGGCGCCCATGTCCGTCAGGGTCGATCGGTTCGCTTGACAGCGCGATCCGCGGGTCAGCGATACAGCATCTTGAGCGCTCCCCAACTCCTTCGCTTCGTGGGCGTAGAGGAATCGTGGCACGTGACGACCTGAAAGCACATATCAACATCGAAAGGGCACGCTCCTTTGATGTTTGGCATGTGAACACAGTCAATTACACTTCGAATGGTATACAAGCATGAACCGATCGCGTACTCGTCGTTGCCGGTATGATAGAGAATTGGGTAGTCGAGTGCGTTGCACCCCTCTACTTGCAACCAGAAAACGTAAAGACCCGTTGCAGGAAGGCTCACAGGAGGATCAAACGTCCATGTCATCGGAACCGGCAGTCCCGGCGGATCACTATCCAAGACCCGGACAACACCGCAATCCAAAAGGATAGGTTGCGTCTTGTACGCTTTGGTAATGAACAGGTTCAGGCCGAGCGCAATTGCCCCGTAGTTTGCTGGTCGCCAGATGGTAATCGAATGGATCAAGGAGTCATTGGCCCAGAATGACTGCCCCTCCGCCGAGCCAAAGAAGGCAAAGTCTTGGCCGTTAGCAAGGCGAACCGGGACGCCCACGGTATCCTGCACACATTGCGCCCATGCGGTCTGGCCCGCCCCGTGCCAAGCGAGAAACACTAACGCCATCACAGGAACGACGATCGCTCGAAATAAGCTTGCCACAATCGAACTTCGTTGACCCTTTGCATGCGCCTCGTGTAGCGGGCCCCGCCTCAACCGAGCGGCCCCCAAGAGCAACGCAGTTCGCGCACCAAGGCTCGTAGCTTCGGACAACTTCCCGCCCTCCAAGCCAGCGTGGATATTCGTCATTGGCAGCACGGTTCCCACCCCGTCACCGCAACAAGACGACATGGCCGACTCGCTCAACCGCGTTGGCACGGGCTCTGTAGAAGTACACGCCCTCACGAGCGGAACCTCCTGCGCGCTGGTGCCCATCCCAAACGAGCGGTTCGCCGAGGGGACGCCGTATCGACTCAACAAGCCTGCCAGTGACGTCATATATCTGGAGCGTCGCAAGTGTGTTTCGCGAACCTTTCGTCGCAAAGTGCACTCCAGAACGACTCGGGTTGGCGCCAAGCAGCACCAACTGCGTCCCTTCCTGGGTTTCGCTTTCGCTATTCAGCGGGCCCGGAGAGCTGGGAACGACGATGTTGAGTAGGATCACGTCGTCGCCGCCGCTTACCGTCGCGACAACGACAACAACCTTGAACGAATGCCCCTTGGCTCCCGTGGGCGGGGTCATCGAAAGATTGCAGCTTGAGAAGGACATCCAAGACTGAAGAAAGTAGGCGTTACAACTGACGACGTCCCCTTCGGGGTCGCTCGAGGTGACAGAGATTGAAGTCAGCGAGAGCGCATTGGCGATGAAGCTCTTGGTTACCGTTGTGTCGTTGATCGATGTGCCCCCGACGCTCGTGATCACCGGTGGGCGATTCATGTTTCGGCGGCTCGTCCAGATCTGCTTTCCGCCGAGCAATACGCGTGTGCCGTCCGGCGATATTCTCGAGGAAACGATCGGGAATTTGCCTCTCGCCATATAGGCCGGTTCGACGTAGTTGCGCACGAGCATGAGCGAGTCGACAGGTAGAGTTGCCGAAAGCGGATCGAAGACTGTCGTGGCGACTCGTTCGGTCAGCGTGTCGATCGGCCCATATCCACAGAAAAGCAGGAGGGAGTCAGCCCCGGGGGAAGCGGCGAAGGTCGGCACGGTTGCCGTGCTTTGGGCTGCCGGGACGAACACATCGTCGACCGATCCTCCGCTCGCTGAAACCCTGCAAAGCCGATATCGGTCTTCGCCGAGGACTTGGCGTTGGAAATAGACCCACTGCCCGTCAGGGGTCCATGAGGGGTAGAACTCGGTGTGCTGAGTATTCGGCGTCAGCCGCGTCGGTGTGCCACCACCAATGGGCACCTTCCAAATGTTGTGCCCACCGGTCGTATTGCAGCGGCTGAAGGCCACCCACTGCTCGTCGGGCGAGATAGCCGGATTCACGTCGCCCTCGGTGTTGCCCGTTGCGCCAGAGCAGGCACTTGCCGAAATCGATACGTCTGAGGTGTCCGCAGCGAATCCGAAGATTCCTTTTTGGATCAGGACGCTATCGCCACGATCAAAGACGATGAAAGTTCCATCGGGAGACCACACGGGATCGTAGTCATGCCTCCGCATCGGTGTTGACGTGATCTGTCTGATCTTGTCACCGTTTGGAGCGTTGACTTGGGGATCGGACGGCACGATGAACACCTTGCAGGCAATGCTGTCGCATGCGATGGAATCGGTGGTGACCTGAACGCAAATGGGCGGAGCGAACCGAACAAACGACGTATACGCCACGTATCGACCGTTGGGCGCCCAGGACAGGCCACTCTCGCCCCGAGTGTTGGCCGTGTCCTGTGAGCACGATTCGCAGTAATTAGTCCGCCGCACCATGCCACCGTGAAGCGCCTGCCGGTGCCAGTGCTGCGAGTGAGCGCTGACGAGGGCACCGTCAACGCCGTTCGTCGTTCCGCTGTAGTTGAGGTCGCTGACATGCGGAAACGCATCGGCGGACGTGACCCGCCCGATATCCAGTGAATCGGTCGTGCGGATGGTTACAGCTTTCGTCCCCTTGTTCACCCCGGAGACGAACAGGGTGACATTGAGCTTTCCGCTCCCCGAGACGCTTGGGAAGAAAATGCGCGCGACACCGTTGCGCGTGCTGTCTTCGGCAAAAATCTTCGATGGAATTTGATCGTTGACCTGCACATTGCTGTTCGACACCGGGGCGAACGTCACCCAGATTGATTCAGGCGGCACGAACTTGAGCACGTCATCTGCGTCCCGGTAGGTGATGAAGAACCGCAGGCGGGCGGGGTGCCCGGCGATCACGCTATCCCCGGCAGGGCAGCCGGAAATGCTGTCCTTGAACGACCAGGTTACATTTGGAAGCGGCGTTGGCGGGGGTGGTACCCCCCCCTGCTCGCGCAGAACGCAGGCTCACGCTACCCGAGAGGGCGAGTGCGAATACGGCAGCGAGTGCAAGGGTCTGTCGTGTACGGGTCATGGGAGCCTCGTAAGGGTCCGAGAGAAGACGATCTGCCCGACCTCAATACGCTGACGGTATGACGCCAGACCACAATCCCCTAGTCAATTATTGAGATGCCTCTATGGGCTCGGATTATCACGTTGATTCAATCTCAGTTCAGATGAGGTGCTCGACGGGCAAATATCACCGATACAACTGCTTGAGCTGCCCCCAACTCGTTCGCCGCACGGGCACCGTGACGCACTCGGAGTAGCCGTCATTCGCGGTGGCGCACGCTACGGTGCCGGGGTAGGAGCCACTCACCGTCACGGGCGGCAGCAGGTCGCCCTGCGCATCGAGCGAGTAGATCGTTCCCCTCGAGAAACCGATCGCGCATGGCTGGTTGCAGCCGAGACAACTCGCGGCGCCGAGCATGGGGATGTTGAAGGCGAAGGCGAAGTACCGCTGCCCGCCGCGCAGGTCGACGGTGTGGAGGAAGCCGCGGCCCACGGTGATCGATAGCTTCAGGACATTGCTCCCGGGAGCGGTGAACGCTGAATACACGAGGTCACAGTTGTTGCTGTCGCCCTGGCAGAACGCATTGAGGTGTTCGGCGCAGCCACGCGGCATCCCTTTGACGAGACCGAACGAAAACGGATTGCACCCGCCGAAATCCAGTTGCCAGAACGAAGGGATTGAGGACTGCCCGGGGAAAGCGATGTTCACGTCCGCGTCCATCGACACGGCGTTCGGCACGTCGGCGTCGAGCGTGAAGGAGCCGACCAATGTGTAGACGGTGCCGCCTTCGGCGATGCAATCGAACGGCACACCGGGAGCGGCATGCGGGTCGCCCGGGCAGGCCCACCAATTCAACTGGGTGCCGCCGATGTCACGCGCCCTCGCCGGACTCGCCGCGAGCAGGCAGGTCGCCAACAAGACAAGCACGAAAACACCCAGCGCCCAAGGCTTGCAGCGTCGCGAAATGAAATAGCCTCGGGATCGATTCATCAGAGCGACTCCCACGGGGCGCGCGGGCCAACGCCCGGAGAGGTGTGGACGAAAAGATTACGCGACCAAGGACCGCTACGCCACTCCAGATCGAATTTGATGGCTGCGCTTCACGGATTGCGCAGGCCCAAGTTGAATCCTCCGGGTAACTCGCGGAACATCGCGGGGAACAGCTGATCCGCCACCCGGAGCGGCCACGCCGCCCCGGCCGGCGCCAGAGCCACCGAAACTCCATCGACTCGCGAGGCTTGCACCATGAATTGGACGCAGTTGTTGTCGGTCGAACGGCTCAGCGGGTCACGTGACGATCGCGCCGCTCCGCGCACGCCGTTCCAGCGCGACTATGACCGTGTGCTGTATTCGAGCGCGTTCCGGCGGCTGGGCGACAAGACGCAGGTGTTCCCGGTGCCGTTGGACGATCACATCCATTCGCGGCTGACGCACAGCCTCGAGGTGGCGTCGATAGGCCGCTCGCTCGGCACGCTGGCCGGCCGGCACATCGCCGCTTCTGCGAACCTGCCCGAAGGACTCGACGCGCGCGATGTCGGCGATTGCGTCGCGGCCGCTTGCCTGGCGCACGATCTCGGCAACCCGCCGTTCGGGCATGTGGGCGAAGGCGCGTTCCATGAATTCTTCAAGGAGTTCATGGCGCGCCACGAACACGCAGGCTGGTCCAAGGACCTCGACGCCCCTGAGCAGGCGGACCTGCGCGCGTTCGAGGGCAACGCGCAATCGCTGCGCATCGTGACACGACTCGCGCGGCCGCTATCGAACCACGGCCTCGATCTCACGACTGCGACGCTCGGAGCGCTGGTGAAATATCCCTGCGCTTCGACGGCAACGCTCGGGAAGACGGGTGGCAAGACGAGCCGCGCCAAGCACGGCTTCAACCAGGCCGAACGCGGCGTGTTCGAGGACGTGGCCACACGCGCCGGGTTAGTCCAGACAGACCCCGGCACGCTCGCGTGGCGTCGTCATCCGCTGGCGTTCCTCACCGAGGCCGCCGACGACATCGCCTACCGCATCATTGATCTCGAGGACGGACTGCGGCTCAAGCTCGTCAAGGACGAGCAGTTTCTCGAATTGATGCGGCCGCTGTGCGAGGGCGAACCGGGCTGCCCCGATTCATTCAAGCCCAGCGCCGATCGTGAAACCATGTTCGACCTGGCGCTGACGCTGCGCGGCGTGGCGATCAACCGGCTCGTGCGCGAGTCCGGCGCGGTGTTTGCGGAGCGCGCGCTGGCCATGCTCGATGGCGGCTTCGACGAACCGCTGCTCGATCACCTGCCTGGTCCATCGCGCGCGGCCGTGAAGGCGATCGAAGCGGTAAACCTGCGGCAGTGCTACCGCGCGCGCGACGTGTTGAAGATGGAACTGTCGGGCGCGGTGGCGATCGAGGGCGTGCTCGAGGCGTTGTCCGAGGCCGCGGTGGGCCCGGAATCGTTGCGCGGCGGCCACCTGCGGCGCTTGCTGCCCGGCGTGCTGCTCGATGGCGAGACCGCGTATCGGCGACTGCTGCGCGTGACGGACCACGTCTCGGGCATGACCGACAATTACATGCTGCGCCAGTACCGCGAGCTGAGCGGGATCAGGCTGCCGGGCGGACGAGATTGAGCGACCAGCCTGCGCGGGGATGGTTTTTCACCTCCGACCTGCATGGGCAGTCGAGCCTCTACGAGCAGGTACTCGCCGTCACCACCACGCTTGCCCCGGATGCCGTGATCATCGGTGGGGACCTGTGTCCTCACCATGCTGGCGTCGAGGGCCTGCGGTTGCAGCGCGTGTTCCTGCAGGGCTTCCTCGTGGAGTTCGCGCGGCGGCTGCGGGAGGCGAGCCCCGCGACGCGTTTGCTGCTGTTGATGGGCAATGACGATTGGGCCGACAACTCCGATTGCCTCGAAGCGCACCACAGTGAGTTGTGGTTCTCACTCCATGGCCGCGCCACCGAGATCGGCGGAGTACGCGTCGCGGGATTGTCGTGGGTGCCGATCACGCCGTTCGGGATGAAGGACTGGGAGCGTTGGGATGACGGCCTCGACGAGACCCCGGGGCGGCTCGAGGGCACCATCAGCCGCGGCGGCGAGTTGCTGCCCCACACCTTCGACCCAGCAGCGCGCCGGCCGACAATTGCCGCGGCGCTGGATGAACTGGCCACGCTCTCGCCACCCGGACAGACCCTGCTCGTCTCGCACTCGCCGGCACGCGACACCCGCTGCGACCTCACGGCCGGGCGCAATCATGTAGGCTCCCGAGCCTTGAGGAGTTACGTCGAGCGCCACCAGCCACCGCTGGTGCTGAGCGGCCACATTCACGAATCCCCCCGCATATCGGGCACCTGGCGGGACCTGATCGGGGCCACGACCGTCGTCAACCCGGGCCAATTCGGCACCCCCGGGCTCTGCGGGGTATGGTTCGACCCGTTGCAGCCGCACGACACCCTGCGACACACAGTGCACGGTCAGGTCCCCTGGCCGCCCGGCTAACCCCCTGCAATTGCAGGAAACTCCTCCGGGCCTGCGAATTGCTGTTCAGCGGGTGCTACACTGGTGGCCGCACTGCCTGCGCCCATGCCTCCAAGGGATTTCGGCCTGGAGCCGCGGCCTTCCCGCCGGATTGAGGAATTCATGATTCGACTGCAGCGCTCGATGCTGATTGCCGTCACGACCGCCGTGCTGGCGCTGGGCTTCTGTGCCCCGGCGCACGCCGCCGGCGCCGTGTGGAAGGACTGGAACTCCGGACTTCGCGACGCTGCGACCGCCGGCAAGCCCGTGATCGTCGACGTCTACACCGATTGGTGCACGTGGTGTAAGCGAATGGACCAGGACGTCTATGCGCGCCCCGAGGTGAAGCGGTACCTGGCCGAGCACTTCGTGCAGGTGAAGCTCAACGCGGAATACACCACCGCCGCGCGCTATGAAGGCAAGGCCTACACCTCGCGCACGCTCGCCGAGCGCTTTCGCGTCAACGGCTTCCCCACCACGATCTTCCTGCGCGCGGACGGAACCCATATGGCGAACGTGCCCGGCTACGTTCCCGCCGAGCGCTTCATCCTGCTGTTGCACTACATCGGCGATGGCGTTATGGACCGCGGTGTGAGCTACGAAGACTTCGTGAAGCAGAACACCGGTGGCAACTGAAGCATGTCCCTGCTCGCGGGCCAGCGCATCGTCGTGGTGGACGTCGAGACCACCGGCTTCAGCCCCGCCAACGACTGCATCGTCGACATCGCCTGCATCACCATCGATAACGGCGTGATCACTGAAGCCTGGTCGAGCCTGGTTCGGGCCGGGAGGCCGGTGCCGCCTGAAGCGACACGCATTCACGGCATCACCGACGCCATGCTGGCGAAGGCCCCCGCGCCATCCGCGGTGGCGAAGCCGTTTCGCGAACGCTGCGCGAACGCGACCCTGGCGATTCATAACGCCAGCTTCGACCTGCCGTTTCTCGAAGCGTTGCTGCGCCGCCATGGCGCCGAGCCGTTGTTCAATCCGGTGATCGACACGCTGGGCCTGGCGCGAGGGCTGTTCGGCCAGGGCGGCAATGGCCTTGGCGAACTCTCGCGCAAGCTCGGGATCGCTCACGCGAGTGCCCATCGCGCCGAGGGCGACGCCCGCGCGGCCGCCGAGTTATTGCTGGTGCTCGCGCCCAAATGGCAGGCCGAACGTGGTGCGACGACGCTCGCCGAACTTGCGGCCGCCAGCCAGGATGCGATACGGCTCACCAGCAAACGCGGTTCGCGCACTGCAGCGCCGACCGGCGTCTAAGGGGGCACATGAATCCAATCGCCGTGGGGCAACTCGCTCCCGAGTTCCAACTGCAGGGCCCGGGCGGCCAGTGGGTCAGTCTCAGCGACTATCGCGACAACCACAACGTCGTGCTGGTGTTCTACCCGTTGGCGTTCTCGCGCGTCTGTTCGCATGAACTTCCGGAAGTCCAGAAGCACATCAACGAATTCAGCGATCTCGACACCGTGGTGTTCGGGATCAGCGTCGACAGCCACTACGCGAACACGGCCTTCGCGAAGTCGCTCAAGCTGGATTTTTCGCTGCTGTCCGACTTCAAGCGCCTCGCCATGACGGCGTACGGCGTGCTGCGCCCCGAGAAGGGCTACAGCGGGCGCGCGACATTCCTGGTCGGCAAGGATGGCCGCATCGCCTATGTCGAAGTCGCCGAGGACGCCAGCGACCTGACGCAGGTCCCGAGCCCCGACCGGGTGCTCGAGGCGATCCGCGCGATGGCGCACTAGCTAGCCCGATTATTCATGAAGCGCGGCCTGCGAACGCGGCTGGAAGTCGAACGGCTCACCGGCAATTCGCGCGCGATCCGCCGCGTGATGGAGCAGGTGCAAACCGTGGCGCCGACGCGCGCCGCGGTGCTAATCGAGGGCGAGCCGGGCAGCGGCAAGCGACTCGTCGCACAGATCATCCATCGCAACAGCCCGCGCCGCGATGCGCGCTTCGTGTGGGCAAATTGCGCGGCTGCCGCGGCCGGCGTGATCGAGGGCGACCTGTTCGGCTGGGAGCGCGGGGCCTTGGGTGCCGGGGTCGCGCAGCCCGGGTGGCTCGAACTCGCCGATGGCGGCTCGTTGTTCCTCGACGAAGTCGGAGCCGCCCCGCCGGGCGTCCAGATGCGGCTGTTGCGCGCGATCCTCGAACGCGCGTACGAGCGCGTCGGCGGCCTGCAGTCGCTGCGCGCAGATGTGCGCATGCTGGCCTCGACCTCGCGCGTTCTCACCACCGATTTGGTAGCCTGTCGTTTTCGCGGTGACCTGTTTGAACGGCTGTCGGTGGTGCGCATCACCATCCCGCCGCTGCGCGAGCGCACCGAGGACTTAGCACTGCTTGTCGCGGTGTTCATCAAGGAGTTCAACCTCGAACACGGCCGCAAGGTGCTGGGCGCGAGCCCCGGCGCGCTCGAAGCGCTGGTGCGCCACCCGTGGCCCGGCAACGTGCGCGAACTGCGCGGCGCCATCGAAGCGATGGTCGTGGCGACGCACGAGCGCCGCAAGCTCGAACTGTCCGACCTGCCGAGCAGCCTGCGCGGCCGCATGAACAGCCGGAGCGCGCTGTCCGTGACCGTCGGCATGACGGTCGCCGAGGCCGAGCGCCGCTTGATCGAAGCGACGCTGCGCCACACCGGCGGTGACAAGCCGCGTGCCGCGGCGATGCTGGGAATCGGGCTGCGCTCGCTGTACCGTAAGCTGCCCGAATAGCGCTGGGCCGCGCGGGATGCAACTACGCGCCGCCGCGATCCACGCGGCTTGCGGTGGCGTCCGCTCATCCCGCTCAACCGCGTGGTCCATCACGCCGATACCTCCCCCGACGATCCTTGCGTCACCAGGCGACAGTGGTGGAGGAGTGGGATGGGCTACGTTCGCGATGACAAGACGGGCAAGTTCTCGTGGGTCGAAGGCTCCCTGCCCGATGAAGAAGACCGCTTCGGCGCGCACGCCAAGCGCACAAGGTCTGGTCTCTCGTCCAACACCATGCTGCGCGGCGCCCTGCTCCTCGGCGCCGTGTTGTTGCTGGGTGTGTGGGGCATGCGCTCGGTCAAGGAACCGGGTGTCTCGATCCGTCGCATCCACAGTCATCCGGCGGAATTCGATGGGCACACCGTGATGCTGCATGGCCGCGTCGGCAGCGTCTTCGAAGTGGGCGGCAGCTACGCTTACTACCTGCTGCAGGGCCGCGACACGATCGTCGTCTTCACCCGCGGCGGCCGCCCGGCCGCCAGCGCCAACGCCGAAGTGCATGGCTCGGTGAGCATCGGGTATTTGGACGGCATCCCCCGTCCTGCCCTCTTCGCGACGAATTAGTCGCGCGCGCAGCGGCGCCGCGTTTCATTCCGAAACGCGCCTGGTCGGAAATCTTCGATTTCTGACATTCCCGTGATTGATACGGCACCCCCGCGTCTTGACCCGTTGGCGGTCGGTCGATGATGCTGCTAATGCAGTCGTGCCAAGTTGGCAAACGCCATGGCGCGACTTGATTCGAATCCATCGAGAGAACCTCTCAATCAAGGGGGAACGCAGCATGAACGTCAAGCCTCTTGCCGACCGTATTCTGGTCCGCCGCATCGAGGAGAAGGAAACGGTGAAGGGCGGAATCATTATCCCCGACACCGCCAAGGAAAAGCCGCAGGAGGGTGAAGTCGTGGCCGTTGGACCTGGCCGCTTCACCGAGGACGGCAAGCGCATCGCCATGGAAGTGAAGAAGGGCGACCGTGTCTTGATCGGCAAGTACAGCGGCACCGATGTGAAGATCGACGGTACGGAGTACGTGATCCTGCGCGAGGACGATGTCCTCGGCGTGCTGGCTTCCGAAAAGTAACTAATCCTGTGGCTACTGGGGTTCCGCATCGCGTGAATCCTGGAGCCTGACTCTTCCAAGGAGGTTTCAGTGGCAGCCAAGCAGTTGCTCTTCAGCGAGCAGGCCCGCCAGGCCATCCTCGAGGGTGTTGAAATCCTCGCGAAGGCCGTCAAGGTCACCCTCGGGCCGCGCGGCCGCAATGTTGTGATCGACAAGAAGTGGGGCTCCCCCACGGTCACCAAGGACGGCGTCACCGTCGCCAAGGAGATCGAGTTGGACGAGCCGTACCAGAACATGGGCGCGCAGATGGTGCGCGAAGTCGCCTCGAAGACGTCTGACGTCGCCGGCGACGGCACCACCACCGCCACGGTGCTCGCGGAAGCGATTTTCCGCGAAGGCCTGCGCAACGTGACCGCCGGGGCGAACCCGATGGGCCTCAAGCGCGGCATCGAAAAGGCCGTCGAGGCCATCGTCGCCGAGCTCAAGGGCATGTCCAAGTCGGTGGCCGACCGCAAGGAAATCGCGCAGGTCGCGACGATCAGTGCGAACGGCGACAGCTACATCGGCACGCTCATCGCCGACGCCTTCGACAAGGTCGGCAAAGACGGCACGATCACGGTGGAAGAGGCGCGGACG
>JANLOX010000189.1:0-15409 GCA_031366795.1 Candidatus Eiseniibacteriota bacterium
TCAATCGCGGACCACGCCAGCACCGGCAGGAGCAGCGCGCTGTAGTGATAGACGAGGGTGTGTTGCTGCGGGCGCGCGGACAACAGGTGCTCAGCCCACACCGGCAGAGCCACCAGCAGCGAAGCGGGCGCCAGCAGCGGCAGCAGCAGGTGCAGCAGGTGCAGCAGGTGCAGCAGGTGCAGCAGGTGCAGCATCATTTCGCGCTTGAGTTGCGTGTCAAGCATGTCGCCCGGCGTGCCCATGAGCAGGCGCAGCAGGTGCAGGGGATCGTGGAGCGCGTTGCGCAAAATGGCCGCCCGCGAGTCGCTTAACGATTGGTACATGATTCCGTGCTGCGCGATGAACGGGGATCACGCCCAGGCGAGCGCCGTCAGTGCGGCGCCGAAGCCGAGCACCCAGGCGAGCCGCGCAAGACCCACCGGCAGCCCTCGGCGCGCGTTCATCGCGGGACGGATGCCGGTGCCGCCGGCGCTGCGCCCTGCGCAGGGAACGCGTACAGGGCATAGCCCCACTGGTGTGACACTCGCGTCAGCGACAAACGCTGCGGCAGGCTCGTCGAGATCTCGTTGTCGGCGGCGAGCAGGTAGCCCACGCCATAACGTTCGCGCAGCGTTAGAATGGTCGGGACATCGTGCGTGATCGGCAGCAGCACCGCGGGGTGGCCCGAGTACAACTCGACCTCCGCGGGTAATTCGGTCATCACCGCAGCGCCGGCCTCGACGTTGTTCAACAAGGCGCAGCCCTGTTCCCGCGCCGCGCGCTGCTGTTCATAGCCGGGGTATTGCGGGTTGGCGTAGATCCACGCCCACGGCAGCGATTGCGAATAGCCGGCAAAGATCACTCCCATGGCAACCGCCGGAATGACACGGCGCACGATGCGCATGCGGAAGATGAACGACATGCGCCGCAGCACGGCGATGATGACGACCGCGACACCCGTGGTGATGGTGAGCGAGGTCCACGGCAGCCAGCGCGCGGGGAACACCCCCTTGATGTGCAGCGCGTAGGTGAGCATCACGCCAATCAGGGCGCCGCCGATCAACCCTGTGGCAAACGCGCCGCGCGCCACGCGCTCCCAGCCGCGCCAGCGATCGCCCAGGGGAATCGTCCACAGCCACGCGCGACACACACCGAGTGCGGCGAGCGGCGCGAGAATCGGCAACAATGGAATGAAGTCGCGCTCCCACAGGTCGTGCGGCACGCCATGGAAGTACAGGTAGGTGCAGCTGAAGCAGACGGGTATCACGAGGTCGGTACGCTGCACCTGCCGAGCGCGTGAACCCAGCCACGCCAGCGCGAGAATCGGTACGTACCACTTGATCAGCAGGGCACCGAACACGTAAGGCAATGGCAGGAACCGTGCGAGCCCCAGCGGTGAGGCGTAACTGCTGGGTCCATGCGTCTCCGTGGTCCACAGACGGTGACCGATGAAGAAGCCGAACTTGCCGCTGATCGGAACACCTATCGTGCCGAGCGTCAGCAGCACCACAGCGCCGGTCACCGCGATCGTCGCGGCGAGGTAGCAGGGCAAGGCCTCGCGGCGCAGCAGGAACAGCACGATCGCCGTGGTGAGCGCCAGCACGGGCAGCATCTCGTACTGGAACATCGAGGCGCCGAGCACGATTGCCGCGGCCCGCAGCCCGGCAGTCACGGGGCGCGCATCCGACAGGATGACGCGGCGCATGCCTTCGATGGCGAGCAGCGCCACGACGGAGATGAACGTCTCCTTCATCAGCACGCCCGAGTAGTAGATCGACCACGGCTCGAGCGCCACGATCGCGGCGGCGACGATGGCCACGCGCGGCCCGAAGCGCCGGGCGAACCAATACGTGAGGAACGTGGCCGTGACACCGCACACGAACGACAGCACGCAACCGACCAGGGCGTAGGAACCAAACGCCGCCATCATCCCGGCCAGCAGGTAGGCGTAGGCGAACTCGTAGTAGCTCTCGATGTGCGAGATCGTGGCCGGCAGCGTCGTGTAGTTCCACACGAAGTCCACGCGCGGCGCGCCGTGGCGGAGCACGCCGGTGGCCATGGCGAAGTAGGTGGCGGGATCACCCGGGCCGAAGAACCGCGGCAGCGACGCCAGCAGCAGCACGCGCAGCAGGGCACCCACGCCGATCACCGCCGTCAGGATGGCGAGTTGGGCATGCGAGCCATTGAGACCGGGAAATCCCGGCGCGAGGCGGGTTTGAGGGCGGGTCATTGGGTCAGGGTAGGGCACGATAAGTCGTTATCGGCACGCGTGCTGCGTGGCTCCACCGCGGCTTGCCGGGGGGGGCGTCCGGCGACGCGGATCCGCCACACCGCTCCGTGCGGCGTGTAGCCGGCCCGCGACACGCGTCTACCCGTGAGGGGGCCCTTTCCGGCAAATGAGCGCCAATTCACTGGAATCCGGCAGGGCCGAACCGCTGGCACGGTCGCTGCTCTACCTCCCCACCAGATCGCCGCCACACTTCGTCCGGAGGGTCCCATGCATCCGCTCCATCAACGGTTCATCGCCGTGTCGCTGCTCGCCAGCATCGCGATCTCAGGCTTCGCACCCGCTGCCTTCGCCGGCCACGGCCACGACTCGTACCGCAAGTCCCGTCGCTTCGAACGTCCGGAGCGCTTCGAGCGCGTCAACGTCTACCCACAGCGTGTGGTCGAGTACCGCCACCGTTCATCGGGTGGCGGATCGATGGCCGGCTTCCTCGGCGGCGTCGCCGTCGGAGCCATCATCTCGGGCGCTGCCCAGTCACACGGAAGCAGCCGTGCCGCGTGCGCGCCGCAACCGGCGTACTACCCGCCGCAGCCCACCTACTGCCCGCCGCCCCCACGCTGCGCGGCGGACGAGGAGCGCTACAGCTACGAAGATCCGTACTGCCGCGAGCGCTTCTCCTCGCTCAGCCTGTTCCTGTCGCACGCCCGCCGTTATGGCGACCATGTGTTGGTCGTGCAGGTCATCGACAACCGTGACGAGAATTGCGTCGACGTGATCCGCTACCGCGACGACCACTGGGTATCCTGCGACCGCAACGATCGCGGTGGCTGGGATTACGACGACAACGACTAACAGTTCACAAGCGTGTGAGTCTTACCGGCGCGGCTGGAGACGGGGAGCGTCCAGGGCTGCGTAGAGGGCTCACCGAAACACAGCGGGCGGCGTCGCAAGACGTCGCCCGTTTGTGCGTTCAGCGATGCGTTGTCCCGAGCGGGCCAGCCGAGATGGTCGAACAACCGCTCGAGCGTCGCCTTCATGGCGTCGACGAACGATGAAAGTGGACGTGCTTCCAGAGGCTGCCCTGGCGCTGCCACACGCGCGTCTCTTCACTTCGCGACGTGTGCGGGGTTCCCGTGGCATCGGCGGATTGCACGAGCCGCACGTAGCTCACGACCGCCGCCGAGTCACCGAGCAGCCGGACGTGGGGCGCGCAGATCGTCGCCTGCGGAGCGCCCGAACGCGGTAGCTGCGTGAAATAGAATTGATGGAAGGGCCATGCCCTCCACGAGCAGTCCACGTGCCTCGGGCTCGTGCGCGCTTAAGCTCGGGTCACACAGCGACTGGTAGGTCTCCCAGTCCCCGCTCACGATCGCATCGAGCAAGCGCTGCGTCAGCGACAAGAGTTCCTGCGTCACGGCATCCAGCATGGAGTCATCCATCCTTGATCGGTGGGAAGACTGGCGAGCGCCCGGGACACGATTCCGGGGCGCCTCAAGCGGCCAAGTATTCCTGGATATTGAGCTGAAGGTCTTCGGGAGCCAAGACGCGTACGATACTTTCCGTCTCGGGCATGGGGCTCCAGGACTCGCCACCTTCCTCAGGCTCGATGCGGCCGTCAGGCTGCACGAGCACGCGGCACGAGGGGCGGCGCAGGTCGGCGTGGTTGGGCGCCACGGACAGCACGGCCGCGTTGTTCGCGGTGATCATCACCGTTCCCGGCGGGTAGAGCCCGACCGTTTGCACCAGCGCCCAGCGCACCGCCGGATCGAAGGAATCCTTCGCGGTGCTGAGCAGGTAGTGCAGTGCCTCGTACGGCGTGAACGGACGCTTGTGGTATGCGCGGTGAGCGGTCATGGCGTCGAAGCAATCCGCCATCGCCACGATGCGCGACAGCGTCGCCTGGCTCCAGTCGACCGAAACGCGCGGGTAGCCGGTGCCGTCGTAGTTCATGTGATGCTCCATGCAGGAACGCATGGCATCCACGGTGAGCGGCGACAGTCCCGGCAGCCGGAACAGCATCTTCACACCCTCGATGGGGTGGCGACGCATCAGTTTCCATTCGTCCGCATCGAGCTTGGCCGGTTTGCGCAGCACGTCACCCGGCACCGCCAGCTTGCCCATGTCATGCAGCAACGCGCCGACACCGAGATCCGCCAGCGCCTGCCGCGACAGGCCCAACACGTGCCCCAACCCCACCGACAGGATCGCGACGTTCACGCAATGCGCGTAGGTGTATTCGTCATGGTCCTTGATGGCAGTGAGCCCGACGACCGAGAATTCGTGATTCATGATCTGGTCGACGAACGGCTGCACCAGCCGCTTGGCATGGCGCATGTCGGGGCGCCCCGACTGCTGCGTGCGCACCAGCATCTTCTTCGTGCCGAGCACCGCGCGCCAGAACACACGCTGCGCCCGGCCGCGCTCGCTGTTCGGGTCCTTGCCGGCATCCATCTCGGTGGACACATCATCTTCGCCGACTTCCGACAGCGCGATGGTCTCGACGTGGTCGATGCTTGCGGCATGCAAGTCGGCGAACACCTGCTCGGCGACGAGCGGATCTTCCGCCGCGATCAGCAACTGGAAGAAGCGCTCGAGTTCCGGCGCGGTGATGCCTTCGCTGACACGGATGCCCGCGAGCCCGCGGCGCTCGAACTCCTGGATGAGCGAGTGGTAAACGGGCAACAACGACGAGGACGCCCGGATGCGCGCGCCGTTCAGGTAGAAGTAGCCGGCCGAGGCGGCGAGTGCTAAGTCCGACTCCACTTCCAGCAGCTTCTGGATGACCGCGAGGCAGTCCTGCAGCTGGCGCTGGAAGGCCTGGTTCGTCACGTCGTAGGTGCGGGCGGTGCGCATCAACGCGCCGATGCGAATCAGCAGCTGCGGCCCAATCGCCGATGCCAGCGCCGATTGGCCGCCGCTGGAGCGTTCCGCGCGCGCCGGCTCAGTCTCAGCCACGCGTAGCCTCCCACTTGGCGATGATGTCCACGCAGGCATCACGCACCTGCGCGCGACGCGACTTGGCGCCGTTATCGAGGGCCATGCGCGCCATCGGCGTGCCGATGCGCGCCAGGCAACGCGCCACGGTCTGGCGATGCGACTCGTTCACACGCTCGAACCAGCCGCCCTTGAGCAACTCGGCTTCGAGTTCGGGCACCACGTCGTCGCCACCGGTAGCTCCCAGCGTCGAGTAAATGGCGTGCTTCTCCTCCGCGGGGCGCGCTTCGAATTCCGCGGCAACCATGAACAGGAGCATCGTCTGCGCCACCTGCACATCGCGCGTTTCACTCAACTTCTGCAACGCCTGGCAGAACAGACGCGTGTCGAGAATCGACAGCGCCGACAGCAGCAATGGCTTGACGATGCGCACATCGGCCGTACGCAGGGCCTGGACGACCTCGGCACGCACGCGAGGATCGGGATGCTTGATCGCCGACTGCAGCGGCCCAACGATGGCGTTGCCGCCGATCGCGCCGAGCATCTGGACCACACTGCGGACGACGTTGGGACGGCGGTCGGCGATCCACGGCGCCAGCCGCTCGGGCGTGGCCTTGCACAGCGTGGTGATCGCGTCGATCAGCGGCTTCGATTGCGGTGCGCCATTCATCTCGGCCATCACCTGGCCCAGCACGTCGACATGGAATTCACCGAGGTGCGCGGTGAATTCCGTGAAGGCCTGCGCTTCGAGTTCGGTTTGGCGCAACAGGTGGTCCCGCACGCCCGCGATGGAGCTGGGCTGCTGTAATTCCTGGACGAACGCGACCGGCGACCAGCCCTTCGGCGAAAGCCGCATTAAACCCACCGCCGAGTCCGCTTCCCGCCATTCCCCGGCATGAATCGCCATGCGCAGCACGCGCGGCAGGTAGGCCGAGAGATCGGGCATGTCCGCTTCGGTCGTCTCCGCCGCGAGGAATGCGCGCGCCACCGCGACGGCCGAGGCGACGGGAGGCGCGTCACGCTCCGCTTCATACTCTTCCTTGAAGCGCGCGACTTCGTCCGTTGCGGCCGCATTCAACTCGGCATACGAAGCTTCGAAATCCGCGGTGGGCTCACCCACGCTCCAGTCATCCGACCGGCGCATCCCGTTTTCGCTCGGCGGCGGTTCGGTCAAGGTGCGCGAAGCGGGGTCTTCCGCCGGGGCAGGCTCGGGCTCTTGCACCTCACCGGTCGGCCAGGGCACGAGTTCGCCCTCCTGCTCGGTGCCGTTGCCGCCGACGTCACCCTCGGCCGGAATGTAGTCGATGGCGATGTGTGGCAGCTGGGACTCCCACAACATGGTGACGAGATCTTCTTCGCCGGACGCCTCGGGGCCGGTGACACGCAACAGCGCCGCGACGAGCGCGTCAATTTCACGCGGCTCGACGCCCTCGGAAAACGCAACGGCACGAATGCCGTCACGATAGAATGGCATGGCGAGATTGTCGTCACGCGATTTCGCGGGATACAGCGACACGCCTTCACAGGTGACATCGTCAGCGCCGAAGCGCAGCGAGAACGGTCCGTATTGTCGGATCACCTGGTGGAGCGCCGCGACGAGCTGCTGGCGGAAGCGCAACACCGTGGGATTGTTGGCGTCGTACAGGCGGCAATTCTTGAGCGTGCGCGCAAACTGCTGGACCCATGCCCCAACGGCCCGCACAAACGGTTCGTTTTCAACCGTTTCTGCGGTGGCACCAGCCGCAACCTTGGCATGCGACTTCACGTCCATGGGGCGCATTCCCTGCGGTACGGACCGAAAGACTTTGGAATGCAGGGGTTATCGGCGGCGGAGGGGGCGCGCTTGAGACATTGGGATCCCCGTGAGGGGGCAGGGCCCGACTCCCCGTTGTTCCTTGGGGTTTGCGCCCTCCCGGCGGCCAGGACGCACGGCCCTGCCCGCCGGGGCGGCGGGGCCTATCTGCGCAGGCCGCGCAATCTTCCGAGCACGGCCAGAGCGCCGAGCGCCAGGGTCGCGATGGCGAACGTCAGCGGCGCGCCCGCGGTCAGCGCCTCGGGGCGCGTCGCGGCGAAGTCGAGCGGCGGCGCGTGATTGATTGGGCCCACGTACCACAACATCAGGAACGTGATCTCGAACAACCGGCCATTGCCGGTCCACACCCCGCACGCCAGCGCGAGCGTGGGAATGAACAACGCGCCAATGAGCCATGCGAGCGCGGCCGCGGAATCCCCGCTGGCTAACAGGCGCGCGCCGGCGCCGATACCAATGGTGATGGCGAGCAGAGCGCCCGCCGCCCAACACGCAGCCAGCTGACGGGCCAGCGGTCGCGGCGAGGAGAACATCAGCGCTTGCGTGTGGTGCAGTTGTTCACGAGCGCCCATCGAGGACCACGCCAGCGCCGGCCACAACCAGGCGATGGGCAGCAGGATCTCGCGCGTGACACGCAGCGGAGCGAAGCAACATGCGACCGCAAGGCCGAGTGCCAACACACCCCAGACACGGGGCAGGCCGCCCAACATCAACAATAACTCGCCGCGCAGCAACGGCCACAGCGAAGGCGAACGCGCCGCCACGGGCAGCCGCGCGACCGACTGAGCCTCGTGCGCATAAAGCGCCCCCTGAGCCGGCGCCTGCGGCAACGCGGGTGCGATTGCCTTGCGCGCGCGCGGGCTCGCGGCAGCGGTGTCGAAGCGATCGAATGGAATCGAAGCGGCGAACGCCAGCAACAACCCCAGCCCGACCCACACGAGCCGCAGCGCCAGCACCGTCACGGTCCAGTGTGGCCCGGTCCATGAAAACAGTTCCAGGTGCCGGCCGCTGATGCTGGGAGTGAAGTTGAAACCGATATTCAGCGGGGCGGTGTTGGGATCGATCCCTGGGAACGCCGCGGCGGTCGCGTGCAGGATCGAGGGCAACAGCATCGAGGCGCCGACGAAGTCGCCAATCCCGGAGATCTCCGTCATGCGATGCGGCTGGGTGGCCACCAGCAACAATGCCCAGACGAAGAAATACACGATGTTGCCCAACCCTCCGCGCAACCAGCGCACTGCTTCGAACAACACGGCGAGCGCCGAGACGACCAGCAACGCGGGCAAAGTCACCACGACCAGGGGTGTGAACAGCGCGACCAAGTCGAGGTGCATGTCCTCGGCGCGCAGCAATTGCATGCCGATTGCGCCGACGCCGAGCAACGCGGTCAGTGTCGCGAGCACCGCGAAATTGCTCAGCGTCTTGCCCAACGTGTACACCCACTTCGGCAATGGCGTCGTCGCGAGAATCTGCCCGACGCCGGTGAGGCGGTCGCGCTCGATGGTGTTCTTGACGAGGTAGAATCCAATCAGCGAGAGAAACGGCCCCGCGAGCAGCGACACCGCGGCCCCAATCCACGCCGAGCCATAAATCCCCCGGTGATGGGCGACCTGCAGCGTCACGTATTTCGCCCCGTTGGGCGGCAGGAAAATGTAAGCGGCCCATAAGGTCGCGCCGAGCGTGATGAGAAAGCCCTGGCGGCGAACGCGCTCGAGGAAGTCGGCGCGAATGACGTGGAACAACACGCGACCGCTGTTCATCACGCGCTCGCGGGGATCGCCGGGGCGATCGCCGCAGGGCCGGCCGCGGGCCCGGCACCGGGCGCGCGCGCGGCACTCTCGGCGCGGCCGATGGCGAACAGGTAGGCATCCTCGAGCGTCGGCATCACAGGCGTGGCCCCTGGTCCGGGTGAAGTCTCGGAGACGATGCGCAGCAGCACGCCATCTCTGCGCCGGGCCATGGCACTGACGCGAAACGCCTGGCGGATCCTGCTCAGCTCGGCGCTGGGCACCTGCCATTCCCACACGCCGCCGTCGACCGCGCGCAACAGCGCCTCGGGCGAGGCGTGCGCAACGAGCCGGCCGCGCGCGATCAGGGCGATGCCCGTGGCGGTGGCTTCGATATCGGAGACGATGTGCGTCGAGAGGATAACGATGCGCTCGCCGGACAACTCGGACAGCAGGTTGCGAAAGCGCACGCGTTCCTCGGGGTCCAGGCCGCCCGTCGGCTCATCGACGATCAACAACTGCGGATCATTCAACAACGCCTGCGCGATGCCGACGCGCTGGCGCATGCCGCCGGAGAACCCACCGAGCGGTCGCTTGCGCACATCGACGAGATTCGTCAGTTCGAGCAGCGCATCGATGCGCCGCCGCGCGGTGCGCGCCTCGAGCCCGCGCGCGGCGGCGAGGTACTCGAGGAACTCGAGCGGCGTGAGGTTCGGGTAGACGCCGAAGTCCTGCGGCAGGTAACCGAGCACTTCCCGCAGCGGGTCGGGGTTGGCGGCGATGTCGGCGCCGTCCCAGGTGACCCGGCCTGCCGTGGGCCGTGTCACCGTTGCGAGAATGCGCATCAGCGTGGACTTTCCGGCCCCATTCGGCCCCAACAGTCCCAGCACTCCCGGCTTCAGCTCGAGACTGAAGTCGTCCAGCGCCAGTGCGTCCCGTCCATACCGCTTGCCAACGTGTTCGATGGAGAGTTTCATGGGGACCGTTTCGAAAAGGGTTCGGCGGTGCGAGGCGAATCCGTGCAGGACATGATCGGAGCCGGCGGGCCGTGGTGAGTGCTACGTTCGCCGCATCATTCAGGTTGCGCGTGAGGGAGGGCACCATGAATTTCCGGCTCATCTGCATGCTGGCGCTACTGGGTATCGTCGTGGCCGGCGCCACGATCGTGGGACTGGTTCACGCCGGCTGGGAGACGCCACTCAGCATCGTGGTGGCCCTGGTCACGGCGGGCACGCTGGCGACTCGGGCGAGGGCCAAGTTTTTCCTGCACGGGTTGCTCGCGGGCGCGATCGGCAGCGCGCTGACCTCGATCACCCAGGCGGTGTTCATGAAGCAGTACCTGGCGCACAACCCGAAGGCCGTCGACGCGTTCAAGGTGCTGCCCAGCGGCCTGTCCCCGGCGCTGCTGGTCCTCGTCGCGATCCCACTCACCGCCGGGCTCGCCGGCATCGTCACCGGCTTGCTGACCCTGTTGTGGGCGAAGTTTTCGCGACCCCGACCCGCGAACGCCTGAGCGCCCGCGGCGCCATAGCGCCCTCGCTGCCACGCTAACGCGGCAGCGAGTCCACCATCGCATTGACGCCCGAGGAATGCTTCGCCTCGATGCCGCTTGCACCCTGAGCGCGCCCGATCGCACCGGCGCCCGGCACGTCCGAGCGGCCCAACACGCTGTCACGTTGCGCCTCGGTGAGAGTGCTGGCAGGTTCCTCAGTCTTGGCCGAAGAGCAGGCTCCGCACGACATCGCTAGAATGGCGACCATCACGATCCGCTTCATGCCGAGTCCCTCCCTGGCACACGCAAACACCCAACCTGCGGCAGTCTAAGGCGCATACACGAAGGATTCCCAATGGCTGGCAAAGGTGGCGATACCGCGAAGGATCTTGGGTTGCTGACGCTGCGCGTGGGAATCAGCGGAATGCTGGTCACCATGCATGGCTGGTCAAAGCTGGTGCACTTCGCCGACCGCGCTTCGCGTTTCCCGGACCCGCTGCATCTCGGCGGCCCGGTCAGCCTCGCGCTCACCCTCTTCGCCGAAGTGTTGTGTGGGACGGCGGTGTTCCTGGGACTCGCCACCCGCTTCGCGGTGGTGCCGATCCTCATCCTGTTCGGCGTCATCATCTTCGTGGTCAGCGGCGGCCAACCGGTCGGCGAGCGCGAGCTGGCGATCCTCTATGCCATTCCATTCCTCGCGATCGCGCTGCTCGGCCCGGGTCGTTTCTCGATCGATGGCTCCCGCGGCAATGCCTGAGCGGGTGCGCCTCCCCCACGCTTCGCGCAGCCGATGAAGTGGGGCGTAGTACTCGTCGTGCTGTTGTGCGCAGCGGCCTTGCTGCCGGGGCTCACGGGGACCGGTCCCTTCGACACGCTCGAGGCGCGTGACATGGAAGTGGCGCGCGAATTGATTGCCGCGCGCACCGGATCGGCGACGCCGCTGTTCGCCGAGTCGCTGCTGGAGAAGCCGCCGTTCGCCTACGCCCCTGAGTTGCTCGCCCAGACCACAGCACCGGCTCGGCCCCTGGCTGCCTCGCGCGCCTGGCGTGTCGTCGTTGCCTGCCTGCTCGTGTTGCTCACCGGCGCCACCACGGCACGCCATCTCGGCGGCCGCGCCGGAATCTGCGCCGCCGCGGTGCTGGCCAGCTCGCTCACGCTGCCGCTCGCCGCGCGCCTCGACGGCACCCAGTTACTGGCGGCGTTGTTTGCCTGGATCGCGGTCGACGGCATCACGCACGTGTGGTTCGCGGAGCGCGGCGGGCGCAACGCCCGGCTCGTGATCTGCTACGCCTCGCTGGCCTGCGCCGCCGCCGTGGCGGGACCGCTGAGCGCCCTGTGGCCGCTCGGCGCCGCCGCGATCTACCAGCGCCTCACCCGCCGCAGGGATGCGTGGCGGGAGTTGCGCCCCGTGCTGGGGCTCGCGGCCATCCTCGCGCTGGCGACGCCGTGGTACGTGGTGATGACGCAACGCCACGGCGCGGGATTTCTCCTCCATGCCCTGTGCTTTCCGTACGGCCTGAGCGATCACCGCGCCTGGTACCTCGCGCCCTTCATGACGGTGAGTTTCGTGATCGTGGGATTCTTCCCCTGGAGCGCCATGCTGCCCGGCGCGCTGCAACACGCCGCCGTGTGGTGGCGCAGGACGCGTCGTGGTCCGGACGTCGCGGATGAAAGCATCGCCGCCGAAGCTGCGCTCGCGCCCCTGGCGCGCGAGCTGAACGAAGAGCGCGCCGCGCATTGGTTCATCGCCTGTGCGATCGCCGCACTCGTGCCGCTGTTATTCTACCCGCGGGCGCCGCTGACCGCGGTGCTCCCCGCGCTCCCCGCGCTGGCGGCGCTGTGCGGACGCCTGCTTGATCACGTGATCGAAGACCAGGCGCGTGCCGGGCTGCCGGTGTTTCGCGCCACGCAGATGCTGTCGATGACCGGCAGCGTGGCCGCCATTCTGCTGATGATGGTGGCGAGCCGCACGGGTGACGCGGCACCGGCGTTCCGCCTGCTCGCCACGGCGCTGTTCGCCACCGCATGGCTGCCGTTTCTCGCGGGCCTGACCGGGCGGTTCCGGCTGGCGGCGCTGCTGATGCTGCTGCCGGTGGCGGTCTGTATGCCCATCGCGTGCTTCAAGCTCGTTCCTGCTGCCGAGGGCTACCTCACCGCGCGTCCGTTTGCCGTCGCAATCGAGCGCAGCATGCCACCTGCCGCGACGCTGGCGCTGTTCGACGACGCACCGGCCTCACTGCTGTTCCTCTCTCGGCACCCCAGCGTGAGGGCGCACTCGCTCGAGGACGCCTATGCGACGCCCCGAGCCACGGATGGCTACGTTTATCTCGCCTACCGCCCATCACACGAGGCGGAGATGCGCAAGGTGGTCGCGACACACGAGCCCAGGCTCGGAGCACTCGAAGTCCTCGCGCGCACCCCGGGGCTCGTGCTCGCGCGGATCAAGGCGTGACCCTGTTGCGTCGCGGCACACGCGAGGCGAGACTTCGCTGATGCGAATCCTCCATTGGTTCCGCAAGGACCTGCGCCTCGACGACAACACCGCCCTCAGTGAAGCCGTGCTCGATGCCGCGGGCGATGTCGTGCCGTTCTACGCCAGCGAGCCCGCCGTGCTGGGCCGCGACGACATGGCAGCCACGCGCGTGCGTTTCGTGCTCGAGTCGCTCAGCGACCTGGGCTCGCGCGTCGAGCGCCTCGGCTCGCGCTTGGCGCTCGATCATGGCGATGCGGCGGACACCGTCCTGCGCGCGGTTCGCGCGGCGAAGGCGGACGCCGTGTACTGGAACGACGAGTACGAGCCGGCGTTGCGCACGCGCGATGACGCAGTCGAACGCGCGCTCACCGCGGCCGGCATCACGGTGCGGCGCTTTCACGACCGCACACTCGTGCCGCCCGACGCGGTGCGCACGGGCGCTGGAACGCCCTACACCGTCTATACGCCCTATGCACGCTCGGCCGCGGCGCTTGGCATTTCGTTGCCGCACGGTTCCATCGCCAAGCTCGCCGCGCACCCACTGCCCATTCGCCCGCTCGCGACGCTCGAACAGTTGGGTTTCGCGACCTCGCAGAAGCCGTGGCGCGGTGGCGCCAGCGCGGCGCAGCGACGGCTCGACACTTTCGTCTCCGATGCACTCGAAGGCTACGGTTCACAGCGCGACATCCCCGCACAGCCCGGCACCTCGCGACTGTCCGCCGATCTCAAGTTCGGCACCCTCTCGCCGCGCACCGTCGTGGCCGCCGTGCAGGCGGCGGTGGCGGAGGAGCCGCGGTTGCGCGCCGATGCCGACAAGTACATCGCCGAACTACGCTGGCGGGACTTCTACACGCAGGTGCTCTATCACTTCCCGCACTGCGAGCGCGGCTCGTTCAAGCGTGAGTATGACGCGATGGAATGGCTCGGCGACCCGCGGCACTACGAGCCCTGGCGGGCGGGCCAGACCGGCGTCCCGATCGTCGATGCCGGCATGCGCGAACTCGCGACCACGGGCTACATGCACAACCGCACGCGCATGGTCGTGGCGTCTTTCCTGACGAAGGACCTGCTGCTCGACTGGCGCCCGGGCGAGCGCCACTTCATGACGCACCTCGTCGATGGCGATCTCGCCAGCAATAACGGCGGCTGGCAATGGGCCGCATCCACCGGCACCGACGCCCAACCGTACTTTCGCATCTTCAATCCCGTCTTGCAGGGGCGGCGTTACGATCCGGAGGGGGCGTATGTGCGCCGGTGGGTGCCGGAGTTGGCGCGGGTGCCGGTACCGTGGATCCACAATCCGTGGGACGCGCCGCCACTCGAGCTCGCGGCGGCCGGCGTCGTGCTCGGCGAGAGCTACCCCGCCCCGCTCGTCGACCACGCCACGCAACGCGATCGCGCCATCGCCATGTACGCGCGCATCGCCAAGGCGGAGCGGTAGCCGGACGACTGCAGGCTAGCGGCCTTCGAGCAGGCCTTTGTCCCGCGCATCGAGCTTGCCGACAAGGTCCACCACACGCGGTGTGATCACGATGAGACTCTCGTGGTGTCGCTGGGTGATCAGCTCGCGCGGGCACAGGAACGGCAGGATGGTGCCGAGCAGGGGGAAGCGCCGGCTGATCTTCGAGTCCACGGTCCGCGTGAACCCGGCCAACACGACGGTTTCGCCGTCCCTCGCCATCACGGCATTCCGCAGGATCTGCCCGTGCTTGATCGGGCTGCCCGAGATTGCGGAGTAGTCCCGGAACGTGGAGGCGCCGTTGTTCATCTCCCCCTGCAGGAGATTCGAAAGTTCGGCTTCCAGGTCCAGCTTTAGGTAGCCGCTCTCTCCCAGCGACGGTGCCACTTCGAGCCGCAGCCCGGCGTCCATCGTCTCGCTCTGGTCGATATTCGCATAGCCGTTCGCGCGGTTGACGTACGTCACGCGATAGTCGTCGAGCACGGTGGCGGGCTGGTTGTTGAGCGCCAGCAGGCGCGGCGCGTCGTGGTAACTCGCCGCGCCCTTCTCCTCGAGCAGGTGAAGCTCATCCATGAGCGACCCGATGAGTTGCACCTCGGTCGCGCCGGCCTTGAGCTTCGAGCCGCGTTCGTAGGCGTGTGTATTGCCGTCGCTCTCGTCTTTCTGGTTCTGCGGGTCGTTGCGGTAGTCGCCGCGCCAGGCCACCGACGCGTTCGAGCGGATCGCGCTCCAGTCCACCCCCAGGTCGCGCGCCGCGTCGGTGTCCACCTCGTGGACATCTCTCACAACCGCATGAACACTGGGCAAAATCGACATTTTGTCCTTGCTTGCGCGCTCCCGCTGACCTACGTTACGCGCGCGTTGCCCCCGCGGCAGGGAGGGGAGGTGAGGAGGATGCGGCAAGGTCGGAATCAGCGCTTCACGCTGCTTGCGCTCGCCGGGATCGCGTTGCTCGCATGGCCGTTGATGGCTCATGCGACGTTGCGCGAGACGGCGTCGCTGATGCAGGGCAACACGGCAAGCACTCGCCTGTCGCAGACGGATGCGGCGCGCAGCAAGCGCGCGGCGAACGCACTGCGGCAGTTCACGGGCTATGTCAGCGCCATCGACAAGCAGAGCATTACCGTCGAGAAGCGCGGCAAGTCACCGGAGACGCGGGTGTTCACGAAGCTCGACGAAATCAGCATGACGGGTGACGTCGAGAAGGACGCGCGCGTGACGGTGTACTTCCGCGAGGAAGGCGGCAAGGCTATCGCCCACAAGGTGGTGGTCAAGCCTGCGCGGTCAAGCACGAAGAACAAGGCTCAG
>JANLOX010000208.1:0-37538 GCA_031366795.1 Candidatus Eiseniibacteriota bacterium
CACGAAGATGGCGATGATGAACACCGCCACCATGTTGCGCCGCACCGGCTTGAACCACAGCGACAGTGGAATGATCATGTTGCAGGTGATCATGGTCCAAAACGCCCAGGCGAAGTGCCCAGTGGCTCGCCACCAGAAGATGTCCCGCTCGTATTTACTCGGTCCATACCACGCGAAGAAGAACTCCGTCAGGTACGAGTAGCCGACGATCGTCGAGGTCAGCAGCACCAGCTTGGTCAGCTTCTCGATGTGATCGACCGTGACGATGTGCTCGAGTTTGAATGCCTTGCGGATCGGGATCAGCAGATTGAGCACCATGGCCACGCCCGAGAAGATGGCGCCAGCGACGAAGTACGGGGCGAAAATCGTGCTGTGCCAGCCCGGCACCTGCGCCATTGCGAAGTCCCACGACACGATGCTGTGCACCGAGAACACCAGCGGCGTGGCGAATGCGGCGAAGAACAGGTAGGCCGAGTAGAAGTGCTTCCACTGGTAGTTGGCGCCCGTCCAGCCGGCCGAGAAGATGGTGAACCACAGCTTGGCGATCGGGTGCTTGGCGCGGTCCCGCGCGGCGGCGGCGTCGGGGATCATGCCCACGAGGAAGAAGATCGTCGACACCGTCATGTACGTGGTGACGGCGAACACGTCCCACTCGAGCGGCGAGCGGAAGTTCGGCCACAACTGGCGCTGGTTCGGGTAGGGGAACAGCCAGTAGGCGAACCACGGACGGCCCAGGTGGATGATGGGAAACAGCCCGGCCGTCATGACGCCGAACACGGTCATCGCCTCGGCCACGCGATAGACGGCGCGGCGGAAGTGCGACCGGAACAGGAACAACACGGCCGAAACCAGCGTGCCGCAGTGCGCGATACCGACCCAGAACACGAAGTTGGCGACGTAGCTCGCCCACATGACGGGGCGCGTGTGGCCGGCGACACCGACACCATTCACCACCTGGTTGCGCTCGGCGATCAGGCCCAGCGACAGCACACACAGGTCGAGGATGAAGACCGCCCACCACAACGGACCCGGAATGCCGATCATCTTCAAGCAGTCGTCGGTGATCGACTTCTGCGTGACTTCGGCTCCTTGGCCGCCGCTGCCGTGGGCTTCCGCCGCGGCCTCAGTCTTTTGTGTCAGGATCGTTTGCCCCACCCGCAGTCTCCCTACGTAGCGCTGCCGACCTCACGGTCGATCTTCTTGAGATACGTGACACCCGGCTTGGTGTTGAGGTCATTGAACACCCAGTAGCGGCGGTCGCCTTCCGTGGACAGCTTGGCGACTTTGCTGGCCGGGTCGAGCAGGTCGCCGAACACGATGGCGTCCGTCGGGCAGCCCTGCTGGCACGCGGTCTTGATCTCGAGATCGCGGAGCGGACGGTTTTCGTCGCGCGCGTTGCCCTTGCCTTCGAGGATGCGCTGCACGCAGAACGTGCACTTTTCCATCACGCCCTTCGACCGCACCGTGACATCCGGGTTGAGCTGCCAGTTGAGCGGCTCGGGGAAGGCGAACGTCACCTTCTCGGGTGCGGAGTAGTCGAAGAAGTTGAAGGAGCGGACCTTGTAGGGGCAGTTGTTCGCGCAGTAACGGGTGCCCACGCAGCGGTTGTAGACCTGCGCGTTCAACCCTTCCGGGTTGTGGGAGGTCGCGTACACCGGGCAGACGGTTTCGCACGGCGCGTCGCTGCACTGCTGGCACATCATCGGGATGGTGCGGACATCGATCTTGCCCGGCGCCAGCTTCTCTTCGTAGCGCTCGAGGCGAATCCACATCATCTCGCGGCCGTGCTGCACGAGTTCGGGGCCGACATAGGGCACGTTGTTCTCGGCCGAGCAGGCGACCACACAGGCGCTGCAGCCGTTGCAGGTGTTGAGATCGATCGCCATCGCCCAGCGATGCTTGGCGTGCTTCGCATCGTAGCTGTCGCGGTCGACCGGCTCGCGCTTGGGACTGCGCACGATCTTCTCGGGTTCGGCGGCCGACACCGAGTGCGCCGGCGGCACGTAGCCCTGTGGGTGGTAGAGCGGTTCGGTGAACTTGCCGAGCTTGGTCTGCGAGGGGTCAGACACTTCGGCGTGCGCCTTGTGGGCCACGCCCTCAGCCGCTCCACCGACGGTTCCCATCAACGCAGCCAGCGGAATGATCTGCGCGATCTCGCGATCGGCCTGCTGCTTCTGGCGCTGCGTCAGCGCGAGCACGCCCGCGCGACCGGTCTTGGCTACCTTGGCCTTGGTGCTCAAGTAGGCGACCGAGCCCGATGCCGCGTCCTGCGCCGGCGACAGCAGCACGAGCGCATTCACGCCGATGCCCTTGGCGTGGCGGCCGTATTCGGTGTGGCCCTGGCCCAACGGAATCGCGATCACGTCCTCGCGGATGCCGCCGTACACGTAGACCGGGGCTTCGACGCTGCCGGCCTCGGTCTCGACCTTGAGCATGTCGCCGTTGACCACGCCCAACTTTGCCGCGGACTTGGGGTTCATTTCGATCCATGAACCCCACACGGCCTTGGTCGTCGGGTCGGGCAATTCCTGCAGCCACGGCTTGTTGGCGCCACGACCGTCGTGCAGCGCCAGCGAGGGCGTCAGCACCACGGTGAAGTCGCCGGTGCCGCGCATTTCAGCGACCGCGAACGACGGAGCACCGCTCCACTTCACGTCGAGCGATCCGACGTCTTCCCACACCCCGCCCTTGGCGAGCGAATCGTTCCAGAACTGTTCCCACGGGCGGCCCTGCCCGAACTTGCCATGCATCCCGCGCCACGCCGTTTCGATGTGAGCGGCCCAGGTGGCCGGCATGCCGCCACTGAAACCGGCCGCGGTGGCGAGCGCCAACAGCGTGTCCCCCGCCGGCTTCGTGGCGAACATCGGCAGCGGGCTCATGGTCGGCTGGATCAGCGAGTACACCCCGCGCACGCCGAACGAATCGCCGAGCGACTCGAGCGCATGCGAGGACGGCAGCACCACGTCACACAACGCGGTGGTCTCGTCCATCACGTTGGAGAGCGAAAGCTTGAACGGCACCTTGGCGGCCGCGGCGGCGAAGCCCGACCACGCCGGCGTCGCATACGCGGGGTTGGCGCCGTGCACGACCAGCGCGCCGACATCGCCATGATCCATCGCCTCAGCGAGGCCCTGGAATTCCTTGAACGAAGCGACCGCCTCGTCATTGAGCGTGCGATCGAAGCGCACCGTCTGGCCGATATTGCCGGCGACGTAGTTGAGCAGGTTGACCGCGGCGTGCGTGGCGACCGCCTGCTCGCTCTGCGAGGCGATCCCGCCGGCCAAAGCCAGACTCGGCTTGGCCGCGGCGAATGCGCGCGCCAACCGCGTGACCGTTGCGGCGGCGACGTCGGTCTGCTTCTCGACGGCTTCCGGTGTGTAGGCGGCAACCAAGTCACCCAGCCCGCCGCCATTGACGCCAAGCCCTTCGGTGATGATCACCCGCGCCATACCCAGTGCCAGCACCATCTCGGTGCCCGGGCGGATGGCGACCCATTCGTCGGCGTTCGCTCCCGTCATCGACAGTCGCGGCTCCACCGCGACGAAGGCGCCTTCGTGGCGGCTGCGCATCGCGGCGAACCCACGCGCCTGGCCGACCGGCGCGCCCCATGTCTCGAGGAAGTCGGCGCCGAAGGAAACCAGGAAGTTGGCGCGGCCGATGTCGGCCTGTGGAATGGCCGCCACACCAAACGTGCGGCGGTTGGCTTCACGCTGAGCGTGCGGATGGAACGCTTCGAACGCCATGTACGAACCGCCCGCCGCCTGTGCCCACTGGCGGGCCAGCGTCTCGAAAGACCCGGGCGCATGCTCGCTGATGAGCGCGATACGCTTGCCCGCGGACTTCGCGGCCTTGAGCCCCTCGCCCGCGCGCTTGATGCCTTCGTCCCACGTCACGGGCTTCCAGCTGCCACCCTCGCGCACCATCGGGCCCTTGATGCGGTCCGCATCGTAGAACCCCTGCAAGGACGCCTGTCCCCGCGCGCACAAAGCGCCACGGTTGACCGGGTGCTCGGGATTGCCCTCGATCTTGATGGCGCGGCCTTCGCGCGTCTTGACCAGCGTGCCGCACCCGGCGGGACATTCGCGGCAGGTGCTGGCGTAGAAGTACGGGATGCCGGGCAGGATGTCCTGCGGCGCAACCAGGTACGGGATCAGCTTGTTGGAAGGAGCCTCGGCGCAACCGGCGGCAGTGCCCGCCAGGCCGATGCCGACCAGCTTCAGGAAATCGCGGCGCTTAAACGTGAACGATTCGCTCATTTCGCGCTCATCAGTGGTGGCATATCAAGCAATCCATGCTGGCCGGGAAATTAGCGTTGTTCAAGTTGTTGCGGTGACAGCTGATGCACCATCCCATCTTCAACGACGAGTACTGGTACATGACGTCGGTCTGCTGCACTGGGCCGTGGCAGGTGGTGCAGGCCACATTCGCCAGCACGTGGCGCTTGTGATTGAACTTCACGTGCGTGGGCAGCTTGTAGACTTCGACCCACGGCACTGTTTCGCCGCGCGTCCAGTAACCCGTGAGCTTCTGGATCTCGGGGCGGTCGGTGACCGCGATCTTGTGGCAGCCCATGCACACACTCACGGCAGGGATGTTGGCGATCGGGGATTTGATCGCGCCGTAGTGGCAGTAGAGGCAGTCCATGCCGAGTTTGCCAGCATGAAGTTTATGCGAAAAATTAATCGGTTGCTTGGGACCCTTCTGCAGGCCCAGCGAAACCGAGAACGATTGCGTGAACGCGACGCTCGCGGTAACGAGCGACACGATGATGAGCAGGATCGAGAGTAGTCGTCTCATGGCAAGAACGCGCGGGAAACTAAACACTTGCCACTAGCGTGTCAAATGGCGAATGCATCGCGAGCAAAACAACCCTCCTCATCGAGTCACCTTGGGCACCAGTTTGAGCAAAGTTCCCGCCGCGACAGCCTCTTCAGGCTCCACGTTGTTCAGGATCGACTCCCTGTTGGCGTCGATTTCCTGCGCACCGAAGCTTGCCGCCACTGCGGAGAACGCGCCGGTCTTCGCGACGGTCACGACCTTGACGCGCGCGGGCGTCACAGTGCGGCGCGCGGCATCGGGGATCTTCCTGAAGGTGCGCATCGAGGCAAAGATGGGCGCCTCTGCTGTCGAACTCTGGCCCAGCAGCTGGTACATCTGCGTGCCGTCGCGCAGGAACGTCGCGCACAGCGAAGCCGCGGTGCCGTCGGTCTTGGTGGTCGAGATGTGACCGATCCACGCATCGAGGCCGCCGATCGTCTCGCGCTGGCCGTTGAAGCTGGCGATCTGGCCGCCCGTGGCGAGTTGCTGAACGAACTCGACCGCGGAACGATCCTTGGCCTCGGCCAGCGTCAATTGCATGGCGCCTGTCTGGTCCGTCGAGCCCGCGGCGACCGAGGAACGCGTGTTCTGGGTCTGCCAGCCCGCGGGGAAGGTGAGTTCGAAGCCCAATTGGGGCTGGGTGAACTTCGTGCCCTCGAACCAACCCTGTCGCGGGTCGTTGCCGTATACGAGTCCATCCACGCGACGCACGAAATCGCGATTGCGGATCACCAGGCCGCTCTTGCCCGTGGCCGCCGTCTTCGCCAGCTCGCGAGTGCGCGCTTCGCGATTGCCCGGGTCGGGATGCGTCGACATGAACGCCGGCATGCTCTGGCCCGACTGCTCGCCGATCCGGGCCAGCATGACGTAGGTCAGCGGAATCTCGCGCGGGTCATAGCCCGCCTTGGTGGCATAACCGACGCCGAGTTCGTCGGCCTGTGTTTCGTTGTCACGCGAATATTTGAGGAACAGCAGCCCCATGGCTTGCTGGGCCGCACCGCTGTACCGCTGGAACGTCCCCGACATCGCCGATGCGAGGCCCAGGGTGAGGCCCGCGATCTGCTGCTTGGTGATCTGCGCGGCGGTGTGGCGCGCGGTGACGTGGCCGATCTCGTGGCCCAAGACACCCGCCAGCTGCGCTTCCGAATTCAGGTGCGCGAGGATGCCGCGGGTAATGTAAATGTAGCCGCCCGGCATGGCGAAGGCATTGACCACCGGGTCATCCAGCACCGTGAAGTGCCAGTCGAGGTTCGGCAGTTGCGATACCGCGGCGAGCTTCTGCCCCACGCTGTCGACGTACGCCGCGGCACGCGGATCGTCGTAGGCGCCATACTCGCTGAGCATGGCTGGGTAGCCGTCCTTGCCGATTGCCAGCTCCTGCTGGGCCGAGACGAGCGAGAACTGGCTCTTGCCGGTGACCGGGTTCGTGGCGCAACCGCTGGCCAGAGCGGACAGCGCGACCCACGCCGCGATGGCGGCAATGCGTGCCCATTTCATCATGCGTTCCTCCTTCGACCCTGACACCGGGCGCTGGGGACCAGGCGACTCCATAGCAGCATCAATAGTGCGGCACCTTGGGGTCGACGTCGCGCGACCAAGCGTCGATGCCGCCCTTCAAGTTCAGCAGTTTCGAGAACCCTAAGCGCTTCATGAACCCGAGCGCCATGAGACTTCGCACACCATGGTGACAGCACAACACGATCTCCCGTGTCTTGTCGAGTTCGTCCAGGTGTTGGGGCAGCGTCTTCAAGGGAATGAGCAGGGCGCCTTCGATGCGCGCGAGTGCGGCCTCGCTGGGCTCGCGCACGTCCACGAGCAACGGGGAGTCAGGCTGCTTCATCCGCGCTGCGAGTTCGCGGGGACTGATGTCGTGGCTCACGCGCGCAGCATACGGCCTCAAGGGGGAATTGCTGAACACGGGCAGCGTCCACTAGAGTGCGCCTCGTGATCCTTGCCGGTGACGTTGGCGGCACCAAGACCCGCCTTGCCCTCTACGCACCCGACGCCTCGCCGCGTTCGCCGCTGCGCGAAAGCCGCGTGGCGAGTCGCGACTATCCGTCACTTGAAGCAATCGTGCTCGAATTCTTAGGGAACGACCGCGCGCACGTGATGGCCGCAGCCATCGGCATCGCCGGTCCGGTCGTCGAGAACCATTGCGAGACGACGAACCTGCCGTGGTCGATGAATGGCTTCGCACTCGGCCAGCACATCGGCGGGCCACCCGTGCAACTGCTCAACGACCTGGAGGCCACCGGCTGGGGCCTTGTCCACCTGGCGCCCACCGAATTGCGCGTGCTGCAGGCAGGCAGGCCTTCGCGCGGCAACCGCGCGCTGATCGCCGCGGGAACAGGGCTCGGCGAAGCGCTGCTGGTCTGGGATGGCACCACGCACCGGCCGAACGCTTCTGAGGGCGGCCACGTCGATTTCGCTTCGCGCAATGCGCTCGAGGACGAACTCAGCCTGTGGCTGCGCGCCAAGTACCATCGCGTGAGCTACGAGCGGGTGCTCGCCGGCGCCGGTCTCGCCGACCTCTACCGCTTCCTGTCCGCGACATCCCGTGGTGCGGAGTCCGCGGAGATGGCGGAGCGCTTCGCCGGCGCCCAGGACCCCGCGGCCGTCGTTTCGGCTGCCGGCCTCGATGGCTCGTGCGAGCGAGCGGTCATGGCGCTCGACCACTTCGTACGCATCTACGGCGCCGAAGCCGGCAACCTTGCTCTCAAGGCCATGGCGGTGAATGGCTTGTTCATCGGCGGCGGCATCGGTCCGCGCATCGCCGACGCGCTGTCGAGCGGCGCCTTCATCGAGTCGTTCAGCGACAAGGGCCGGCTCTCGCCTGTGCTCAAGGACATCCCTGTGCAGTTGATCCTCGACGACCATGCGGCGTTGTGGGGAGCCGCGGCCTACGCTATGGCGCATCGAACGCCATCGGGGCCAACCGCCACGAATTAATGGATTGAGCGCCCGCAGGACGCGAGCGCCCCTTGAGGAGGTTCACGATGAACAAGACGACTCCTGCCGACAACGCCACGGCCCAGGACCTCGATCAACTCGCCGTCAACACCCTTCGCTTCCTCTCCGTCGATGGCGTCGAGAAGGCGAACAGCGGTCATCCCGGCCTGCCCATGGGCATGGCGGATGTGGCCTACGTCGTGTGGACGCGTTTCCTCAACTACCAGCCCAATGATCCGGCGTGGCCGAACCGCGACCGCTTCGTGCTGTCGGCAGGGCACGGCTCGATGCTGTTGTATTCGCTGCTGCACCTGACTGGATTCGGGCTGTCGATCGACGACTTGAAGCAGTTCCGCCAGCTGGGCAGCCGCACGCCGGGGCACCCGGAGCACGGCATGACGCCGGGCATCGAGACGACGACGGGCCCGCTGGGCCAGGGCGTCGGCAATGCCATCGGCATGGCGCTGGCGAGCAGGATGCTCGGCGCGCGCTTCAACGACGCGAGCTTCAACCCCATCGACTACCGCGTGTTCGCCATCGCCGGTGACGGCGACCTGATGGAGGGCGTGGCGAGCGAAGCCGCATCGCTCGCCGGCCACTGGGGTCTGGGCAATCTCATCCTGATCTACGACGACAACCACATCACCATCGAAGGCGACACGGCACTCGCGTTCGACGAGAATGTCGCGCTGCGCTTCGAGGCGTATGGCTGGCAGATCGAGCGCGCGGACGCCTACGACCGGCCTGGCATCGAGGCCGCCCTCAACCGCGGGCTCGCCGACCCTACGCGGCCCACGCTGGTGATCACGCGCAGCCATATCGGCTATGGCGCGCCGCACAAGCAGGACACCCGCCACGCGCACGGCGAGCCGCTGGGCGCCGAAGAATTGGGAGCGGCCAAGCGCGCGCTGGGCTGGCCCGAGTCCCCCACGTTCCTCGTGCCCGACGAAGTGCGCGCGCTGTTCGCGCAGCGCGCTGCAGCCCTCAAGCCGGTGCGTGACACGTGGTACACGGGACTCGCGAAGTGGCGCGACGCGGATCCTTCGCGCGCCGTGTTGTGGGACATGATGATCGCCGGCGCCACGCCGCCCGACCTGTGGGCGCGCCTGCTCGAAGCCGCCCCGACCACTGCGGGGGCCACGCGCATGCACGGCAACGCCGTGCTGCAGAAGGCCGCAGCGCTGGTGCCTTCACTCGTCGGCGGCAGCGCGGACCTCGAGCCCTCCACCAAGACGCGCATCAACGACTCGCCTTCGGTGAATCGCGGCGCGTTCGCGGGACGCAATTTCCACTTCGGCATTCGCGAGCACGGCATGGCCGCGATCTGCAATGGGCTCGCCCTCGCGGGCGGCTTCATTCCCTACGGGGCGTCGTTCCTCGTATTCACCGACTACGCGCGTCCTTCGCTGCGGTTGTCGGCCTTGATGCGCCAGCGCGTGATCTGGGTGTTCACGCACGACAGCGTGTTCCTCGGCGAGGATGGACCGACACACCAGCCGATTGAGCACCTGACCGCCCTGCGCGCCATCCCGAACCTGCTGGTGGTGCGCCCCGCCGACGGCATCGAGACCGCCGCGGCGTGGGCGCTCGCGCTCGAGCGGCGCGGCGGACCCACGCTGCTCGCGTTGTCGCGCCAGACGACGGCCGCGATCGAGCGGCCGCGCGTCAACGAATCCGAACTCAAGCGCGGCGGCTACCTGCTGCGCGAGGCCGCCGCGGGTTCCGCGAAGCCCATCACGCTGATCGCGACGGGCTCCGAAGTCGGCCCGGCCATCGAGGCGTCGAAGCTGCTCGCCGCCGATGGAGTCGCCGTGCGCGTCGTCAGCATGCCGGCGCCGCAGTTGTTCCTGCAGCAGGATGCCGCGTGGCGCGACGCGGTGCTGCCGCCCGGGGGACGCTGCGTCTCGATCGAGGCGGGAATCACCGACTACTGGCACCGCTTCGTCGGCCCGCAGGGACTGACGATCGGCATCGACACCTACGGAGAATCCGCGCCACTGGCGGATCTCCAGGATCATTTCGGGCTCACCCCCGCGAAGCTCGCAGCGCGCATCACGGAGTGGGCGAAGCGCGGCTAGAGGCTCGCCCCCACGGCACCTGACTCCAGCCGCTTCTCGAGCGCCACGAGTTCATCGCGCAGCCCTTTCGGCAGGCGGTCGCCGAACTTCTCGTAGTGTGCGCGGATCGCGGGCAGTTCGCGCGTCCACGCCTCGACATCGGCGCGCGTCAGCTCGGCCATGTCGGCGTCGGACACCTTGAGCCCCGTCAGGTCGATCGCTCCCGGCGCGGGTAGGCGGCCGATCGGCGTCTCAATGGCCTTGCCCGTTCCGCTGACTCGCTCGAACACCCAGCGCAGCACGCGGCTATTCTCGCCGTAGCCCGGCCACATGAATTTGCCGTCCGCGCCCTTGCGGAACCAGTTCACGTAGTAGATGCCCGGCAGCTTTTTGGCGTCGGCCCTGGCGCCGATCGCGAGCCAATGCGCGAAGTAGTCGCCCATGTGATAGCCGCAGAACGGCAGCATGGCGAAGGGGTCGAAGCGCAACTGGCCCACCGCCCCCGTCGCCGCGGCCGTGGTCTCGCTGCTCATGATCGAGCCCATGAACGTGCCGTGCTGCCACGACAGCGCCTCATTGATCAGCGGCACCACGGAGCCGCGCCGTCCACCGAACAGGATCGCCGAGATCGGCACGCCGGAAGGATTCTCCCAGTCGGGCGAGATCACAGGGCACTGGCGGGCCGGCGTGGTGAACCGCGCATTGGGGTGCGCGGCCTTGCGGCCGCTGTGTGGCGTCCACGGCCTGCGTAGCCAATCGGTCAGCTGCGGCGGCGCATCGCTCATCTCCTCCCACCACACGTCGCCATCCGGCGTCAGCGCGCAGTTGGTGAAGATCGAGTTCTTCTCGCAGGTGCGCATGGCGTTCGGGTTGCTCTTCATGCTCGTCCCCGGCGCCACACCGAAGAAGCCAGCCTCGGGATTGATCGCATAGAGCCGGCCATCCGCACCAAACTTCATCCAGGCAATATCGTCGCCGACCGTCTCGACCTTCCAGCCCGGCAGCGTCGGGGTCAGCATCGCGAGGTTCGTCTTGCCACAGGCCGAGGGGAATGCGGCGGCGATATAGATCTTCTCGCCCTGCGGGTTGGTGATGCCGAGAATCAACATGTGCTCGGCGAGCCAGCCCTCATCGCGCGCCTGCGCCGAGGCGATACGCAAGGCGTGGCACTTCTTGCCGAGCAGCGCGTTGCCCCCGTAGCCCGAGCCGTACGACATGATTTCGCGCGCTTCGGGGAAGTGGCAAATGTACTTGGTCTTCGCATTGCACGGCCACGGCGAGTCGGCCTGATTGTCCGCGAGCGGCGCGCCGATCGAGTGCAGCCCCTTCACGAACTCGCCGTTCGTGCCCAGCACTTCGAGCACCTTCGTGCCGACGCGCGCCATCAAGTGCATGTTCGCCACAACATACGCCGAGTCGGTGATCTCGACGCCGATCTTCGCGATGGGCGAGCCGACAGGACCCATGCTGTAGGGAATCACGAACATCGTGCGGCCCTTCATGCTGCCCGTGAACAACTCCCTGAGCGCGGCCTTCATCTCACCCGGGTCGCGCCAGTTGTTCGTCGGGCCTGCGTCGCCCTGATGCTTCGAGCAGATGAACGTGAACTCTTCGACGCGCGCGACATCGGCGGGATCCGAGCGCACGAAGATGCTGTTCGGCCGCTTCTGGCGGTCGAGCCACATCGCGGAACCGGCGTCCACCAACCGCTGCAGCATGGCCTGGTATTCCGCTGGACTGCCGTCACACCACACGACCTGCTCGGGCTGGCACAATGCTGCGGTCTCATTGACCCAGGCTTCGAGCTGCGGATGCTTCGTCATGAAAAGCCTTTCCGGGGCGCAGTCCGAACTGCGGCACTAGTCCGTAAAACGGGCCACGCGGATTCCTACACGCATCATCGCGCGCACGGCACTCGGGGACGGAAAACACGTTGAAACAATCGTAGGCCAGCGGGCGGAGACGTTCAAGCCAGCCCCCCCGTGACCGCGGCATGACAAGGCACGCGCCCGCGCGCGAGGCCTGCGACACCCTGCGCCAGTCCCCGCACGCGGGGCCTGCGCGACACCCTGCGCAAGGCCCCGCGCGCGGTTGCGGCCAGCCCCTTTGAAGGCGCACATTGTCGCGGACCACAGTGCCTTTCCCGAGCCACCGCGCTCCCACCCTGTCGTGCCGTTCTGGAGGACTTTCCCGATGCCCTCGCGCGCCGAACAGATCTTCGCCCTCGGCCAGAGTATCTGGCTCGACTTCATTCGCCGCGGACCGCTGGTTTCCGGCGAATTCGATGCGCTCGTCCGCGATGCGGGCGTCGTCGGCGTGACTTCCAATCCGACCATCTTCCAGCAGGCCATCACGCAGAGCGACGACTACGACGACGCCCTTCGCGCACTCGTCACGGAAGGCCTCGAGCCCGAGGCCATCTTCGACCGGTTGTCGGTGGAAGACATCCAGATGGCGTGCGACCGGCTGCGCCCTGTCTGGGAGCGCACGCACGGCATCGACGGCCGCGTCAGCATAGAAGTCGGTCCACAATTGGCACACGACACCGACGGCACGATCGCCGAGGCGCGACGGCTCCACGCGCTGGTCGCCCGCGACAATGTGATGATCAAGATCCCCGCGACGGAGGCCGGCATTCCCGCCATCGCGCAGGGGATCGCCGACGGTATCTGCATCAACGTCACCTTGATCTTCTCGCTCGCGCGCTATGAACAAGTGATGGACGCCTATCTCTCAGGCCTCGAGCGCCGCGCCACGGCGAACCTACCGCTCGAACCATTGCACTCGGTGGCGTCGTTCTTCGTGTCGCGCGTGGATTCGAAGATCGACAAAGCCATCGATGCCGCCATCGCAGCACTCCCCGCCGGCGACGCCCGTCGCGCGGAGCTCGAGGGCCTGCGCAGCAAGGCGGCGGTCGCCAACGCGCGGCTCGCGTACTCGCGCTTCGGCGAAGTGTTCAACTCGCCGCGCTTCGCGCCGCTCAAGGCGCGCGGCGCCCGCGTGCAGCGCCCGCTGTGGGCCTCGACCAGCACCAAGAACCCAAACCTGCCCGACACGATGTATGTGGACGAATTGATCGGGCCCGACACCGTCAACACCGTGCCGCCGCAGACGCTCAAGGCGTTTAACGACCACGGCCACGCGGAAGTGCGCATCACCCACGATCTCGCCGCGGCACGGCAGTTGTTCCCGCGGCTGCAAGCGCTGGGTATACCCGCCATGCAGTTGATCGACGAGCTGGAGCCCGAGGGCGTGACCTCGTTCTCCAAATCCTACGCTGACCTGATCGACGGCATTCGTTCGCGCCGGCGCGATCTGATGGGGAGCGCACGATGAACCTGTTCAAGCTCGATCCTGCCAATCGCGAACGCGTCCATGCCCGCATCACTTCACTCGACGAGCAGGGTTTCATGCAACGGTTGTGGGCGCACGACCCGGGCCTGTGGAGCGCCGATCCGGCGCACCAGGCCGTGGCGCGCAACCGGCTCGGCTGGCTCGATGTAGCGGGACGGATGGCCAACGAGACCGGCGACCTCGCCGCCTTCGCCGCCGAAGTCGCGGCCGAGGGTTACACGCACGCCGTGTTGCTCGGCATGGGCGGCTCGAGCCTCGCCCCCGAAGTGCTGCGCCTGACGTTTGGCGTCAAGCCCGGCAGCCTCGACCTGTCAGTGCTCGACAGCACGTCGCCCGCCGCGGTGCGCCACATGCTCGAGTCGCGCGACCCGGCGAAGACGTTGTTCATCGTGTCGTCCAAGTCGGGCGGCACGCTCGAAGTCGTCTCCTTCGAAGCGCGTGCCTGGGAATGGGTGAGCGCCGCCCGGGGCGACCAGGCGGGCCGTTCGTTCGTCGCCATCTCGGATCCCGGCACCTCGCTCGGCGCCCTCGCGGCCAGGCGCGGCTACCGTCGCGTGTTCGAGAATCCCGCCGACATCGGTGGCCGCTACTCGGCGCTGTCCTATTTCGGTCTCGTCCCCGCGGCACTCATGGGGATCGACGTGGCAGCGTTGCTGGCGCACACCGAGGCGGAAGTCCGGCGCAACCAGCCGGGCGGCTCGCCGATGCAGCAGCCGGGGCTTGTGCTCGGCGCCGCACTGGGGGAATTCGCGCTACGCGGCCGCGACAAGCTGACCCTGGTGCTCGGCAAGGAGATCGCCGCGTTCGGCAGCTGGATCGAGCAGTTGGTCGCCGAGAGCACCGGCAAGGACGGACGCGGCATCGTCCCGGTCGTCGGCGAGCCGCTGGGCACGCCCGAGCACTACGGGCAGGATCGCGTGTTCGTGGCGCTGTCCGTCAACCCGTTGCCGAGCCATACGCACCACGCACTCGAGATGCTGCAGCAGGCGGGGCATCCGGTGATCGAGTGGCGCGCGCCCTCGCTCGCGGGACTCGGCGAGGAATTCCTGCGCTGGGAAATCGCCACCGCCGTCGCGTCGAGCATCCTCGGCGTCGATTCATTCGATGAACCGAACGTGACCGAAGCGAAGCAGGCCTCGCAGGCTGTGCTCGAGCAGGCGGTCGCCAGCGGCAAGTTCCCCACGCGCGAAGTCGTCGCAACGCGCGACACGGTGCGGGCCGAAGCGCCGCGCACCGTCATCGATGCGCTGCGGCCGCGGCTCGCCGCGGATGCCGACCCCGCGCGCTGGGCGGCGGCACTGACCTCGCTCGCCACGCCGGGCGACTACTTCGCGATCCTCGCGTATCTCCAGGCGACCCCCGAACGCGACAAGCAGCTCGAGAAACTGCGGCTCGCGGCGCGCAACGCCACGGGAGTGGCGACGACGGTGGGCTACGGTCCCCGCTTCCTCCACTCCACCGGCCAACTCCACAAGGGTGGCCCAGCGACGGGCGTATTCCTGCAGTTGACGGCGGATGAGGGCGCGGATGTCGCGATTCCAGGCAAGCCGTTCGGCTTCGCCACGTTGATCGCGGCGCAGGCGTGGGGCGACTTCGACGTGCTCGAGCGCCGGGGCCGGCGCGTCGTCCGTGTGCACCTCGGCAACCAGCCCGAGCGCGCGCTGGGCGAGCTCATCGAGGCGTTCCAGACCGCGGACGTGTAACCTCTTCGCGAGCAGTCCCCTTCCCGGCGGGTTGCGATTCCGGCACCCGCCGGGGGAAACTCGTATCCGAACAGTTGCAGCTCCCTCGAACTCCCCGGCAGGCCATCGCCCCGAAAGGTCACCCGCATCCATGTCGCGACTTCAACGCATTGTTTCGCTCGCCGGGCTCGCGCTGTTGCTGGTGACCGCCCCGGCCGTCCATGCCGCACCTGCCGCCGCACCCGGGGCCGCGAAGGCGCCGGCCACCCGGAGCAAGCCCGCCGCTGCGCGCGCGACACGCAGTCCGCAGGGCGCCTCGGCCGCCGGCAGAATCTCGCCCGAGGCGGAAGCGCTGATTGCCGCGATCAACACGAACTACCGCGGGCTCACGAGCTACGACTTCCAGGGCAATTCGCACATGGTGGTCAGGGTCAGCGGCCAGCAGCAGGTCATCGAGGTGCCGTTTCGTCTCGCCGCGGCCAAGCCGTCGCGACTGCGCAATGAGATCATGAATCCCATCATGCCGAACGTCACGGTCTCGGACGGCTCCAAGACCTGGGTCTTCCTGCCCGGGGCGGGCCAGTACACGGAGAAGGACGCGGCCCCGCTCAGCAGCACCGGCGCCTCCGAGGGCGACATCGGCAACGCGCTCGCCGCGGGCACCCCGCTGCAGCGCTACCTGTCGGCGCATGAGGGACTCATCTCCGCGCGCGTGGTGGGCGAGCAGACGATCACCGTCGTGGGCGCTTCCGTGCGCTGCGTCGTTGTCGATGCGCAATACGCAACCCCCGACAGCACGCGCTTCAAGCTGTCCCCCAACCGCTTCTGGATCGATCGCGCGCGGCGGCTGGTCATGCGCGATTCACTGCTCGTCAAGATGAGCGGTCCCAACGGCGAGCCGGTCGAGATGTCGACGCTCACCACGTTCAACCGTCTCGACATCAACCATGTGCTGCCCGACACGATGTTCGCGTTCCATCCGCCGGCGACCGCGAAGAAGGTCGAGTCGTTCCAGCAACAGGGCATGCAGGAGACCGTGTCACCGCTGGTCGGCAAGCCGGCCTCCGACTTCTCGCTCAAGGACCTCGATGGCAAGAAGCAGAGCCTGAGCTCGCTCAAGGGCAAGGTCGTGCTGCTCGACTTCTGGGCCACGTGGTGCGGGCCGTGCCGTCGCGAACTGCCCACGATCGCGAAGCTGCACAAGGAACTGGCCGACAAGGGCCTCGCCGTCGTGGCGGTCAACGTCGGCGAACCGCTGGCCAGCGTAAACGCCTTCCTGCGCAAGAACGCCTTCGAGCTCCCGGTGTGGTTGGACAGCGACAGCGAAGTGTCGCAGCGCTACTCCGCCAACTCCATTCCCACGCTGGTCGTCATCGACAAGACCGGCAAGGTCTCCGCTTACAAGGTGGGATTGCGCGAGGAAGCCGAGTTGCGCTCCATGCTTGAGGCGGCGGGACTGGAATAGCGCGGATCGCGCCTTCGGGCCTTAGCCCCGATGAATCGTCCGGACTAACTGCTCGCAGCACCGCTGGCCATCCAGCGGGCGGCGAGCGCTGCATCGACATTGCCGCCCGAGAGGATCACACCGGTACGCAGCCCTGCTGCCGCGACCACGCCGGTGAGCAGTGCGGCCAGCCCCAGCGCGCCGGTCGGCTCGATCACCAGCTTGAGCCGCTCGTAGGCGAAGCGCATGGCGTCGATCAGCGCCGGATCCTCGACGCTCGTCACGCCTGCCACATGGCGGCGAATGATCGAGAACGTCAGCGCGCCCAATGCGGGAGTGCGCGCCCCATCCGCGATCGTGTCCGGCGGCGCGATGGTGACGATACGGCCCTCGCGGAACGAGCGGCAACCGTCGTCTCCCGCGGAAGGCTCGACGCCCATCATGCGGCAACCCGGCGACAACGCGGCGGCCGCGAGCGCTGTGCCCGAGAGCAACCCGCCGCCGCCCAGTGGCGCCACCAGCAGGTCGAGCGGCCCGGTCTCCTCGATCAGTTCCGCAGCGGCGGTGGCTGCACCCGCTACGATATCGGGATGGTCGAATGGCGGCACCAGCGTCAGCCCGCGCTCGACGGCGAGCCGCGCCGCGAGTCTCTCGCGATCCTCCCCGAGCAGGTCGGGATGCACTATTTCCGCGCCGTAACCGAGCGTGGCGGCCAGCTTGGGCGCGGAAGCCGTGCTCGGCATCACGATCACGCAGGGAATACCCCGTTCGCGGCAGGCGAGTGCCACGGCCTGCGCGTGGTTGCCCGAGGAGAACGCCACGACACCGCGGCGCGCTTCACCCTCGAGCTGGGAAATAGTGTTCCAGGCGCCCCGAAACTTGAACGCCCCCATGCGCTGGAAGTTCTCGCACTTGAGGAACACGCGCCCGGCCACGCGCGCATCCAGTGTGCGCGACGTCATCACCGGCGTGCGGAGCGCGACGCCCTCGAGCCGGGCGCGCGCCTCACCGATGCGGCGCGCCCAGCCCGCGACCTCCTCGGGTGCTTCGGCCGGCCTCATCCGCCGGAGCCGCCTCCCAGTTCGAGCCCCGGCTCCGTCTGGCGCCGCGGATCGAGCGCGCGCGTGATGTCGGCTTCGCTGAGATTCGTCATCTCTTTCGCGAGTGCCCGCACCGGGCGGCGATCCTTGAACGAGCGCTTGGCGATCTCCGCCGCCTTGTCGTAGCCGATCAGCGGATTGAGCGCGGTCGCCATGCTGGGCGAAATCTCGACGTAGCTCTCGCACGCCTCGACGTTGGCGATCGCACCCACGATCGCCTTCTCGGCGAACACGCGCGACACGCGCGCCAGCAGGTGGATGCTCTCGAGTAAATTGCGCGCGATCATCGGCAGCATGGTGTTCAAGTCGAGCTGCCCCCACTGGGCGCCCAGCGTACAGGCGACGTGGTTCCCCATCACCTGCGCCCCGACCTGCACCACCGCTTCGCACATGACGGGATTCACCTTGCCAGGCATGATGCTCGAGCCCGGCTGCACGGAGGGCAGCGTGATCTCGGCGAGTCCGCAGCACGGACCGCTGCTCATCAGGCGCACGTCGTTGGCGATCTTCATCAGGCTCGCCGCCGTCGCGTTGAGGGCGCCGCTCGCCCACGCCGCCGCGTCCTGCGCGCCTTGCGCCTCGAAGTGGTTGCGCGCTTCCGCGAAACTGGAGCCCGTCAACTTGCCCAATTCGGCCGCCATGCGCCGGCCGAATTCGGTGTGGGTGTTGAGCCCGGTGCCGACCGCCGTGCCGCCGATCGCCAGCTCACGCAGGTCGGGCAGCGTCGCCTTGATGCGCTCGATCGAATGGTGCACCTGCGAGGCGTAGCCGCCGAATTCCTGTCCCAGCCGGATCGGCGTGGCGTCCATCAGGTGCGTGCGCCCCGTCTTGATGACGCCGTCCCACGCCTTGGCCTTTTCATCGAACGCCTGCCACAACTTCGCCAGCGCGGGCAGCAACTCGCGTTCGATCTCGAGCACCGCCGAGACGTGCAGTGCCGTCGGAATGACGTCGTTGCTGCTCTGGCCGAAATTGACGTGATCGTTGGGATGCACCTTGAGCCCGGAATCGCGCGCAGCCAGTCGCGCGATCACCTCGTTGGCATTCATGTTGGTGCTGGTGCCGCTACCCGTCTGGAATACATCAATGGGAAACTGCGCGTCCCAGGCGCCGCCGGCGACTTCGAGCGCCGACTTCTCGATCGCCGCCGCCATCGGCCGCTCCATCAGCCCCAATTCCGCATTCACCCGCGCCGCGGCGGCCTTGATGAGCCCCATGGCGTGGATGAATTTCGCGGGCATCGGCTGGCCCGAAACGGGGAAATTGTCCACTGCACGCTGCGTCTGCGGCCCGTACAGGGCGTCGGCGGGGACCTGCATCTCGCCCATGCTGTCCTTCTCGACCCGGAACTCGGTGGTGCTCATGAATTACTCCTTGGGGCGCCCGCGCTGCGAGGTCAGGCCGGCTCCGGCGTGATTTCGAACTCGTTGACGACAGGGATCGCAGGATCCAGCGAAGCCTGCACGGAACAGTACTTCGTGTGGCTCAATTCGATCGCATGGGCGATCGCTCCCGCGTCCAGCGCGCGGCCACGGAAGCGGTGCAGGAGATGGATGCTCGTGTAGCCCTTCGGGTGTTCGGTGCGCCGCTCCCCCTGGATGTCGACCGTGTAGGCCGTCACATGCTGGCGTTTCTTGCGCAGGATGGAAATGACATCCATGGCCGTGCAGCCGGCCAGGGCGATCAGCAACGCTTCAACCGGGCTGGGGGCAATCAACTGCGGGCCGCTGTCGATGCTGAAGCGTTTGCCGCTGGCGGCGAGGCAATCGAAGCGGAGCCCATCACCGGACGGCTCGACGAGGGTCAGGGTGGCAGAGTTGGCCATGCGGAAATGTCCTTCCACGGCGCGGGAATCGAAACCCATCGGTAAAATCAGCCGGAGTGTAAACCTCGCCGCGTGAGCGCGCCAACCGCCCGCCCCTGAAGCGTTTGCGTGAAACTCTTGTCAAGTAAGGTTCCAGATCACATTCTGCGTTGGTACTTGATTGCCCGCGACGATTGAATTCCTGTATAAGAAATAGGCAACGCTCGCAGTGTTGCAGTAGCCCCTCCTCGGGGGACCACCTCTACTTCACGCCCCATATTGGGAGGTACCTTCCATGGCCAAGACTCGCAAGAAGCGCCAGTCGTACTCCGACGAGCAGCGCGCCGAAATTCTCGCCACCGCGACCCGCGACAATCTGACGGCAATCCAGGTGAAGAAGAAGTTCGGCGTGACACCGGTCACCTACTACTCGTGGCGCAAGAAGACGGGCGCCGTGCGCAAGCGCGGTGGCAAGACGACGGTGGGTGTTGCCCGCGTCGCCGCCTCGAGCGGTGGCAGCAACATCGGCAGCCAGCTGCGTGCCGAAGTCCAGAACCGCGTGCGCCAGATCCTCCCCGAGATCGTGCGCTTGGAAGTGAACTCGTACCTGAACACGCTGTTCTCGCCGGGACCTGGCCGCAAGCGCAGCCAGAAAGTCTAACGAGCTTCAGGTTCACGGCGCGTCACCACACGAGCCGCTCAGGTGACATGAAATTCGTGCGCGGTTCTGGTACTCCGGGGCCGCGCACTTTGCTAGTGCGGCTGGAGGTTCAGCTCAGCGGTTGCGCGCTCAAGCGCGAGGCGGCGGCGAGGTCGATGTACCACTCGCCCTCCCGCACCAGCGCCGCGGGGCAATCCTCCGCCCGGGTCCTGGGGTCGAGAGCGCGCGCGACCGCGGCAGCCTTGCCCTCACCTGCCGTCAGCACGCAGACCGCGCGGGCCTCGGCCAGCACGCGTGGCGTCACGGTGAGCCGCTCCGGTGGCGGCTTCGGGCTGTCGTGGATCGCGACCACCCGCCGCTCGCTCTCCATCACCGCGGCCGCATGCGGGAACAGCGAGGCGATGTGGCCGTCCGGCCCCGTCCCCAGCAGCAACAGGTCGATGGGCACAGCCAGGTGAGTCTCGTATTCCCGTGCCGCCTCATCGAGATCTGCGGCCTCGGCCCGCATCGAGCGCAGCGCCGTCGCCGCGAGCCCCAGCGGCTCGAGCAAGGTTTCACGCACGAGGCGGTCGGTGCGCGCCGCGTCCCCCACCGGCACCGCGCGCTCGTCGGCCAGCAGCAGCACGCAACGTCGCCACCCGATGCGCTCGCGCCACGCTGCGGAGGCGAGCAGCCGGTACAACGTCACCGGCGTCTCGCCTCCCGACAACGCGACGCGAAACTCGCCGCGTTCAGCGATGGCCTCGTGCGCGGCTAAGACCATCCGCTCCGCCAGCGCCGCGACAGCACCCGCGGAGTCGGCGAAGACGCGGATCACAGGTTGCGCCAGGCATGCCCGCCGCGCCGCGGCAATGCCTTGGCGGTCTCGGGTCCCCACGAACCGGGTTCGTAGTTCGGGAAGTCCGTCGGCGGCTCGCTCTGGATGTGCTCGAGGATCGGCGTGATCCAACGCCACGACGCCTCTACGGCGTCGCGTCGCGAGAACAGCGTCGCGTCACCGCGCATGGCATCGAGCAGCAGGCGCTCGTAGGCTTCGGGCGGCTCGCCCCCGAACGCCTCGACGTAATTCATGTCCATCGCCACGTTACCGACCATGTTGTCGAAACCGGGGATCTTCGAGGCGAAGCTCAAGCGGATACCCTCGTCGGGCTGGATGCGCAAGGTCAGGACGTTAGGCTCCAAGTGCTCGCACACATCCTCGCGGCCGAACAGCGACAGCGGCACGCTCTGCATGTGGAATGATACTTCGGTCACACGCTTGGCCATCTTCTTGCCCGCGCGCAGGTAGAACGGCACCCCCTGCCAGCGCCAATTGTCGATGAACACGCGCAGGGCCGCGTAGGTCGGCGTCACGGAGTCGGGCGCGACATCCGGCTCCTGACGGTAGCCCTTGTACTGGCCGAGCACGACGTCGCGCACGATCGTGTCGGCCCACGGCTGGCGAAGCGCGCGCAGCACCTTCAGCTTCTCGCCGCGGATGTCATCCGCGTCCGCGGTGTTCGGCGGTTCCATGGCCACCAGCGCCAACACTTCGAGCAGGTGGTTCTGGACGATGTCCCGCAGCACGCCGGTCTGCTCGTAGAACTTGCCGCGCGTGCCGACGCCCACCGTCTCGGCCGCGCAGATCTCGACGCGATCGATGTACTTCCGGTTCCACAGCGGCTCGAACATGCTGTTGGCAAAGCGGAACACAAGAATGTTCTGGACCGTTTCCTTGCCCAGGTAGTGGTCGATGCGGAACGTCTGGGATTCATCGAGCACACTCGCGACCACGTGATTAAGCTCGAACGCCGAAGCCAAATCGTGACCGAACGGCTTCTCGATCACCACACGCGTCCACGGCTCGCGCTTGGCCGGCGTGATCAGCCCCGCGGCCTTGAGCTGGGTCAGGATGGTCTCGAACTCGGAAGGCGGAACCGCGAGGTAGAATAGGCGGTTGCCCTGCGTGCCGTGGTCGATCTCATGACGCTCGAGCCTGACCTTCAACTGGGCATAGGTCGCCGGATCGCTGAACTCTCCCGCGACGTAGTCGAGCCGCTTCGCGAATGCCGCCGAGTGCTCCGCATCCCCCGCCGCCCCGGGGGCGAACTCGGCCAGTGCGCTGATCACGCCGTCGCCGAATTGCTGCGCGCTCTGGGGACGACGGGCGACTCCGATGACCGAGAAGTTGTCCTGGATGGCGCCGTAGTGGATCAGCCGCGCGATCGCCGGCATCAACTTGCGGTGTGTCAGGTCACCGCTGGCGCCGAACACCACGAACGCGCACGGGGGCGCCATGCGCGCTTGTGGCACCGCAGCGCCCTCGGGGCGCTTTGCCTCGACGTGCGACGTGCTGGTCATGACTAACGCTCCTTCACGGCATGTCCGCCGAATTCATTGCGCAGGGCGGCCAGCACACGGTCGCGGAACGAATCCTCCTGCCGCGAGCGAAACCGCGCGAACAGCGACGCCGCCAAAACTTCGGCGGGGACCCCGAGCTCGATCGCTTCCTGGATCGTCCAGCGGCCCTCGCCCGAATCCTCGACGTAGCCTTTGATCTTGTGCAGCCCCGGATCCTTCTCGAAGGCGCGTTCGGCCAGCTCGAGCAGCCACGAACGCACCACGCTGCCCTGGTTCCACAAGTGCGACAGCTTGGCGAGGTCATAGGCGAACGGACTCGCCTGCAGCAATTCGAAGCCTTCGGCGTACGACTGCATCATGCCGTACTCGATGCCATTGTGAATCATCTTCGAGTAGTGTCCCGCTCCCGCCGGCCCGACGTGCATCCAGCCGTCCGGTGGCGCCAGCGTATCGAGCCCCGGCTTGAGGATCGCGATGGCTTCGGCCGTTCCCCCGAGCATCATGCAGTAGCCGTTCTCGAGCCCCCAGATGCCGCCCGAAGTGCCGCAGTCGACGAACAGGATGCCGTGTGCCTCAAGCGCCTTGCCACGACGGCGCGAATCCCGCCAATTGGAGTTGCCGCCATCGACGATCAGATCGCCGGGCGACAGCATGGGCGTCAACTGGTCGATCGCCTCGTCCACCGGGGCTCCCGAGGGGATCATCAGCCACACGACGCGCGGGCCCTTCAGCGTTTGGACGACTTCGGCGATCGTCGCCGCACCCTTGGCGCCCTTGGCGACCGCTTCGGCGATCGGCGCGCTGCCGCGGTCAGAAGCCACCACCGTGTGGCCGCCTCGCAGCAAGCGGTACGTCATGTTCAGACCCATGCGGCCCAGGCCGACCATTCCGAGTTCCATTCGCCCTCCCTGTGCGAGTCGAAACTGCTATCCAGCATCCCTGCTTACCATGAAACGCGAACCGAACGCTGTCAACGCCACGGGACACTCGATCCGCGCCCTTAAAGACTAAGGCGACGGAGCACCGGCTCCGCCGCCCACATGTTTGCCTGCCGCCTGTTCGCGACGCCCGCTAGGCGGCGAGTCGGGTGGACTGGCCGTTGAGCCCTTCGATGTAGACCCTCACTCGTTCCACCTCGATGCGCGCCCGCTCGAGCGGCGGTTGCGCGACGCCAAGGTCGTTGTCTCGACCACAACGCTCCAACTCGGTGAAGGCGCCGACGCAATGCCGCGCACCGATGGTGGCAGCCATGCCCTTGAGCCCGTGCGCCTCGAATTCGACGCGGCGGGCATCGCGTGCGGCGATGGCGTCGGAGAGCCGCTCGACGCGATCGCTGACATCGCCGAGGAAGGTGTTGAGCAACGCTTCGCGCAACCCCGGGATGCCCATCGAGGTGTCGTTGAGCCGTTCAAAATCGATCGGGTCCCCGGCCGTGGGCTCCGCCCACTCGGGTGTTCCCTCGTGGAGGGCTTCGGGCGGTGAAGCCTCCGGCATGCGCATACGGTCGTATTCCGCACGGCCCACGATGGAGATGCGCGGCGCGGGCGAACTCGACACCAGTCCGCGAGCCGATTCGGTCAACCGCGCTTCTGGCATGATGGCACTGCTGGCATGCGAGGACGGCGACTCGGCCGAGGTCGACTCGGCGACGGTGCCCGTGGCGGCGCGTACGCCGGCGGATTCCGGCTGGCGGCCGTGCGTCCAACGCTCGACCGATTCGACGAGCAGCCCCAGGTCGATCGGCTTGCTGAGGTAATCGTCCATGCCCGCCGCGAGACAGCGTTCCCGTTCGCCCGGCTGAGTATTTCCCGTCATGGCGACGATGGGTGTCCGCGAGCCGCCCCGTTCACGGGCGCGGAGCGCGCTGGTCGCGCGGTAGCCATCCATGTCCGGCATGTGCAGGTCCATCAATACGAGGTCGTAACGCGTGCGGCTGCTCAACTCGAGCGCTTCCGAAGCTCGCTCGACCGAATCGAACGCATAGCCATGACGGCGCAACGACCATTCGGTGACCAGACGATTGACCGGATCATCCTCGACGAGCAGCACGCGGAAGCGGCCACGACGCGCTTCAGCCAGTGAGTGACGCGTCACCAGCGGCCCCTCCGTCGTCTCGAGCGGCGACGCCGGGCGGCGCATCACCTCGACGAGCGCGTCGTAGAGTTCCGACCACGGCACCGGCTTGATCAGGTAGGCCGAGAAGCCTGCGCGCATCGCCAACTGCGCATCGCCCTTGCGGCCGACACTGGTGAGCAGCATCGTACGCGTGCCCTGCAACTTCGGGTCGCGGCGAATCTCGAGGCCCAGCGACTCGCCCGAGATCCAGCCCAACTGGATATCGATCAGCGCCACCTGCACGGGCTCGCCCGAATCGGCGGCGAGGCGCAACTTGTTCAGCGCGTCGTCGTGATTCGAAGCCTGGTCGACATGGGCTCCCCATGCCTCGAGCATCTCCGCCATCGACTGGCGCAGCGCTGAGGCGGGGTCCACCAGCAGCACGCGCACGCCGCCGAGATCGACGGAGGCCAGTTCCGCCAGCGGTGCCTGCACGCCCACCTGCTTCTGCAGCGACAGCTCGAACCACAGCGCGCCGTGACCGTTCTCGCCGGTGTCGATGCCGACTCCGCCCTGCATCAACGTGACGAGGCGGCGGGACACGTACAGCCCGAGCCCCACGCCTCCGTAGCGACGCGCGGTGGCCGGATCGGCCTGGGCGAAGCTCTGCAGCACCCCACTCAAGTGCTCGGGCTTGAAGCCCGGCCCGATGCTGGCCACGGTGAAGCGCAGCGAGACCGTGTCGTCGCGCTCGTTGACGCGCTCCACACGGACGCGCACCGCTCCCTTGTCCGTATACTTGAAGGCGTTGGTCGCGAGGTTCAACAGCACCTGGCGCAGCCTGCCCGGATCGCCCTTGACCTTTGAGGGCACATCGGGACCGACCTGTACCTCGAACCGCAGATTCTTGTCGCCCGCGATCGGCGCCAACAGCGCCGCGACCTGTTCGACCGTGACGCGCAGGTCGAAGTCCATCGCCTCGATCTCGATACGGCCCGCATCGATGCGGGAGAACTCCAGCGCGTCGTTGATGATGGCGAGCAGCGAGTGTCCCGAGCCGCGGATCACTTCGATCATCTCGCGATGCTCGGCCTCGAGGGTGGACTCGAGCAGCAGTTGAGCCATCCCGATGATGCCGTTCATCGGCGTGCGGATCTCGTGCGACACGCTGGCGAAGTGATCGCTGCGGTCACGCAAGGAACGCCGGGCGTCGTCGACTTCCTCGCGCGCCGCCTCGCGCTGGCGCACCAGCTCCTTGCACTCACGCAGCGACTGTTCGCTGTCGTGACGCGCGCTGTCCCGTTCGCTGCGCAGCGCGTCGAATTCGGTCTTCAACGTTTCGTGCTGGTTGCGCAGGTCCGCGTTGACATCGCGGTTCCGCTGCGCCTCGAGTTCCGCTTCGAGCTGCGTGATCACCTGCTTCGTCAGTCCCTGCTCGCGCTTCACCTCGGCCGTCTCCGCTCGCGCGGCGGCGAGTGCCTGATTGGCCGAGGTGATCTCGTTGGTGACGGTGCCCTGCAGGCGGCGGAAGTCAGCCAGGTCCCCCTCGGCACGGTTCGCGCGCACGATTGCGGCCTGCGTCGCCGTTTCGGCCTCCAGGCGAAGTTCCTCGGCGCGCAGTGTGGCTTCGAGCGCCTCATTGAGTTGCGTGCGCGCCAGCTCTGCTTCGGCGCGCGCCTCTTCCGCGACGGCGACGGCCGCGGCCGTGGCGGCGGAGGCCTCGGCGGCACTGGCCGCGTCCAACGGGTTGCCCTCCGCGGCCGTGTTCATCATGCGATCGGCGATGTCGTTGTAGCTCGCGGGCGTCCACTCCTGCGCCCCAGGGCGGATGCCTGGAAGGTTCACGAGTTGCGGCGCGCGCGGGGACCCCGACGTCGAACCCAACAATTCCTCGGACTCATCGGGCTTCAGCGAGCGGAAACCCGTACGCGCCGTCGCCCCCCGGCGGGCGATCCCGACGAAGGCGGTCTCGCCATTGTTGTGCTTGATCCGGTTGACCTTGAATGCCACCCGCACCGCGTTCCCGGCCAGCGACATCACGGAGCATTCGTATTCAGAGGAGGCGTCCTGCGCAGCACTGCGCAAGCGCAACAGCGTACGCATCGAGGAAATCCGCTCGAACGAGGCGATCAGCGCCACCGCCGACTGGCCGATCAGTTCGGACGGCTTGTGCCCGACCAGTTGTTCGATGGACGGACTGACCCACACCCAGCGGCCGTCGTTGTCACAACAGAAGACGACATCCGGCGCACCGGACAGCACATCGCGCAATCCGATTGGCGCGGGAGTGAACGATCCGCTCATGGCGTTATGGTCGGTCTTGCGTCGCATCTGTGAGTGCCCCGATGAGGTCCAATAGGTCGTGGCAAATGGCGTGGAGGTCCGAGCTTCACCTGCCCCGTCCGGCTCCGAAACCGCGGTCTCGCGGCAACGCCCGTGCGCAACATCGCCCGCTCATGACAGCGGGTGTCTTCGGAACGGGTTATCGGCGGGAGTGGGGCGGGAGTTGAGTCGCTCGTAAGGGTTGGGACGGCCCCCAACCCCGGGCTGGAGACAGCCCCCAACCCTGCCGATTACCCCCCGTAATGAGCTCCCCGATCTACCAGGAATGGGCAGCCTGCCAGCCGCCCCGAAGCACCCCCCCGCCCCGACCACCCCACCCCCTGCTGAGCGTGCTGGCCACGGCTCTGCTGCTCGCCGTCACCGTGCGCGGCTGGCACGAGGTCGAGCCGTTCCTCGCCTACCGGCCAATGGCGGCCCTGGTGGTGGCCGGGGAGGGTGCGGAGACCCACTTCAGTTACGAAGTCGATGGGCAGACCTATGTGGGCTCGCAGCTTCCGCCGGCTTCGGCACCATCGGACCAGGGAAGCTCCTCGCGCCTGGCACCGCCCTACTCCCCCGGAACGACCGTCGCCGCATGGTTCAATCCGTGGCACCCTTCGGAAGCGGTGCTCTCGCGCTCACCGGACTCGCGGTTGCTGTCGTGGATGCTGGCGCTCGCCGTGATCGCAGGGCTGATGCTGCTGGTCGCGCGTCCACCGCGAGTCGAGTCGGCAAGCGATGGGGAACCGGAAGCCGAACGTGGCGAGCGCTCCGCCTAGGAGCCTGTCCAAGTCGCGGCCTTTGGCGAAGCGTACGCGCCAACAAGCCGCGGGGCATGTCCCGTGTTCAGTCGCGGTCATGCCAAGTGTCCGCACGGACACCTGCGGCTAGCGGAACTCGCCCAGCGCCTTGCGCACCGTTCCCCACGCGACCGATCCGGGCATCACGGGCTCGAAGTGCCCGGCGTCCTCGACCACGGTCAGCGTTGCGTCGTCATGGCGTGAGGCGCGCGCGATGTAGTGCTCGAGATAATCGACGGGCACGATCGTGTCGTGACGGCCGACGATGTGCCGCTGCGGCACGCCCAGCGGCAACAGCTCCACGGGCGAGGCTGCGCGGAAGCGGTCGGGATGCTGCGCGGGGGTACCGCCCAGCAGGTCGGCGCACGCGGTGCCGCACAGGTTGCGACGCGCACCCTCGGCGAGATCGGCGACTCCCGCGAGCGAAACCACGGCGTGAACGCCGAGCGGATGCGCGACCGAGATTGCGCTGCCGTGCGGCACGCGCAGGCGCGCGCCCAGCCACAACGCGAGCATTCCTCCGGCGGAGTGCCCCAGCGCCATCACGCGCTTGAGGTCGAGCGCGTGCCTGGGCGCCAGCGCGCGCAGGTGATCTGCGCCGGCGCCGGCGTCGCGGAAGGTATCCGGCCAGCCGCCACCATTGCCGAGACGCCGGTACTCGAGGCTCCACACCGCGAACCCCTCGCCCGCGATCGCGCGGCACAGGGCGCTCAAGGGGAGCAGGTCGTAATCCGCGAACCAGCAACCGCCATGCAGGGCGATCACCACCGGATGGGGGCCGGGCGATGCCGGCAGGAACAAGTCGCCAAACTGCTGCGAGTCCTTGCCGTAGGTGAACCGATGCTCTGCTTTCGCCTGCGGCAACTTCATGTACTCTTCAACTGTCGCAAGCATGAACCACCGGACCTTTCGCCTTCAGTTATGGCCGCCGGGCGGCAAACGCCACTCCCCTTCTCGAGGAAGGATCCTCTCATGCCCGTCCCGTCAACGACCGCCGGACCCCAGCTGCAGATCGCCGTGTTCATAGACTTCGAGAACATCGCGCTTGGGCTTCGTGATTCCCATGCGACCTTCGAGATCGGACGTATTCTCGACCGCCTGCTCGAGAAGGGCAAGGTCATGGTGAAGGTCGCCTACGCCGACTGGAACCGCTTCCGCAGCTACACCACGAGCCTGCATGAGCACGGCATCGAGTTGATCGAGATCCCGCGCCGCGAATCCACGGGCAAGAACTCCGCCGACATCCGCCTGGTGGTCGACGCCATGGACCTGAGCTGGAGCAAGGGCCACATCGATACGTTCGTGGTCGTCTCGGGCGACAGCGACTTCTCGCCGCTCGTCTCCAAACTCAAGGAAAACGGCAAGTACGTGATCGGGCTGGGCATGAAGGCCTCGACCTCGCCGCTGCTGGCGAACAGCTGCGACGAGTTCATCTACTACGAAGATCTCGAACGCGGCGCCGAGCCCGAGCCGCAGGGCGACCGCTCGCGCCCAGCGCACGACAAGGCGGGCGCCTTCCGCCTGCTGGCCGACACCGTGCGCGCGCTGCAGCGCGAGAACTTCGAGGTCATGCAGGCCTCGCTGGTGAAGGACACCATGAAGCGCAAGCGCCCGGCGTTCAGCGAGGCGGCACTCGGCTTCGGCAGCTTCAGTGAATTGCTCGAGGATGCGCAGGACCAGGGCATCGTCACCCTGCGCAAGGGTGAACGCAGTGGCACCTACGTGGTGACCGGTGTCGCGAGCGAGCGGGTTGCTACGGGGCGGCGATCGCCGCGCGTGGCGCGCGTCGAGACCCAGACACTGGTTGAGGCTCGCGCACCCGAGATCGAGAACGCGGCGGAGACGGTTCCGGCGGCGCGTTCGCGCGCTACTGGAACTCGGCCACCTTCACGCGCTCGGCGCGGCCGGCGAGCCCGGGCCTGAACCCGGAAGATTGAGCTTGGCGAGGAACACCGGCCAGCGCAGGTCGGCGTGCAGCGGCACCAGGTAGGCGCTCGAACGCGACAGAACGATCCCGGAGTCATGCAGCTCAAGCGCACGATCGAGCCAGCGGAAGGCCTCATCCGTTTCGTTGCGCATGGCATGCGCAGCGGCGAACTGGAACGCCCACTGTTCTTCCAGTGTGTGCATCCTTGCCACCGCCGCGTCCGAATCCGCCGGCCGGCCCATGACGTGGTAGGCAATGGCGAGCGCGTAGTCACGGTAGCCGGGTGATGTGTCTTTCTGGATCTCAGCGACGGCCTGCTCGGCCTGCCCGAGCCGCAAATAGGCGAGGCCGAGCGAAGACTGGATCGGCGACATGCTGGGGCTCAGGTCGCGGGCTCTGAGGTAGGCGTCCACCGCGCCCTGTGGGTTACCCCGCATCCCCTCCACGCGCGCGCGGTTGATGTGCGTGTGCGGATTCAGCGGATCGATCTCCTCGGCCTTCTTCAGCAGCTCCAGGCCCTGCTCCGCCTGGCCAAACACCGCGAGATACACGCCGAGCGAACCGATAGGACGGGCCGCCCCAGGCGCCAAAGCGCTCGCCCTGCGGAAGGCGTCGAGACTCTCCTGCCAGCGAAATTCCAGCGAGGCCAGAATCCAACCCAATACCTCATGCGCCTCGGAGAGACTGTCATCGAGCGCGAGCGCCCGCTCGGCGGCCTTGCGCCCGAGCGCGTGCGTCTCCTGGGTAGGACCATGGCCATAAAAACACTGGGTCACATAGGCGCTCGCCAGGCCTGCCCATGCGCGCGCTTCGTTCGGATTGACTTCGAGCACCTGCTGGTACAGGACGACGGCTCTCGCCAGCGCCGGACCAGTGCTCTGGTTCACGAAATTGTTAGCCTGCAGCAGCAGCTCGTACGTCTTGCCATCCGTCTTCGTCGCCACGGCGGCGGACTTGCCGAGCAGCGTCACGTGCATCGCCGTGGCGACCGAGCTTGCGATGTCATCCTGCACGGCGAAGATGTCGTCGAGCACGCGGTCATAGGTCTCGGACCACAGATGGAAACCGTCAGCCACCTTGATCAACTGCGCGGTGATCCGCACACGGTTGCCGGCGCGGCGCACGCTGCCCTCGAGCAGCGTGCCGACGCCGAGCTTGTGCCCGATCTCGCGCAGGTCCTCGTGCTTGCCCTTGAAGGCAAACGAGGAGGTGCGTCCCGTCACCTTGAGTCCCGGGTTCTTCGCCAGCACGTTGAGCAACTCTTCGGTCAGGCCATCCGAAAAGTACTCGTTCTCGGGGTCCGCGCTCATGTTGCTGAAGGGCAGCACCGCTATCGACGGCGCATCCGGACGTGCGTCCTTGGATGCCCCCGACGCTCCCCCCTCCAGCATCCGCTGCAGCATGCGCAGTTCGCTGTGCGCGTCGGAGGCGCTCTGGTAGCGGTCGCGCGGCGACTTCTCGAGACAGCGCCCGACGATGCGGTCGATATCCAGGGGCAGCCCGGCGCGAGCACTCGACACCGTGAGCGGAGCATCCCGCAGAATCGACGAGCTCACATCCGCGAACGTGGCGCCCTTGAAGGGGCGTTGCCCGGTGAGCAATTCGTAGAGCATCACGCCGAACGCGAACACGTCGGTGCGCGCATCGACCGGCTCGCCGCGGACCTGCTCCGGCGCCATGTAGGGCACCGAGCCGAGCACGAGTCCCGTCCCCGACAGCGGCAACTCCATCGTCAGAGCCTGTGTTGCATCGGTCGCACCCAACGCCTGAGGCGGCTTGGCGAGGCCAAAGTCCAGCACCTTCACGCGGCCTTCCGCGCTGACCATGACGTTCGCGGGCTTCAAGTCGCGATGCACGATGCCCCTGGCGTGCGCCGCGACCATCGCCTCCGCGAGCGGCACTGCCAGTTCGAGCACGCGCTCGAGCGGCAACCCGCCCGGCGCCACGAGCTTGTCGAGACTCTTGCCCTCGACCAGTTCCATGGTCAGGAAGCGGACACCATCGACCTCTTCGATCGAGAACAACGTGACGATATTCGGGTGGTTGAGCCCCGCGACCGTCTTGCCCTCGCGCTCGAAGCGCGCCAGGCGGTCGGCATCGCGCGCGAACGCCTCGGGCAACACCTTAAGCGCCACTTCGCGGTCGAGTCGCGGATCCCGCGCGCGGTACACCTCGCCCATACCACCCGCGCCCAGTTGCGCGACGATCAGGTAGGGGCCGAGACGGGTGCCGGGAGTGAGAGCCATTGCGGTGAATCTAGCGCATGCGGGCAAGCGCAGGAAAAAACCTCCCCGCATCGGAAGGTCCGCGAATCCCGCAGCGCCCGCCGCAGCCTATTCGCTCGTCGTGTCGCGGTCCGCGGCCGCGTCGTCACCCGCTTCCGATTTGCCGCGCAAAGTTGTGCGCAGGTCCTTCGCCCAGCCTTCGGCATCCCCATCCTTGGGGCGCCATGTCCAACTGGCGTGCGACGAGACCACGGCGCTCGCCACCGCGATGCGATCGTGGTCGCGGCGCACCTTGTAGCGCGAGCGGTTGAGTGGCGTGATCTCGAACAACACGCGATCATTCTTGTGGATCAGGAAGCCCTGGCGCGTCAGCACGATCGAGGCGACGCCTTCATCCCACTGCTTGCGAATCGCGCCCCGCGTGTAGCGGATCCGCGCGTCATCCTCGCGGCGCACGATGCCGTCCGCCTCGATCCGCTGGCGCATGGCGGCAGGCATGTTCGAGGTGCCGGCGGAGCAGCCAGAAAGCAGCAACGCCAGCGCGACGGCTCTCGTGATTCGCGTGATCGAGACACCCAAGCCAGCTCCTCCTCGGTGCAACACTCCTGCCCCTCGCGCCTGCGCACGCCCCGTCCCTATTGCCCGGACCTGGGGCGGCCCCCGCGGCACACCAACTGAGCGCTCCATGCCGGGGTAGGGAGCCTATCCCACGGCGCGCTCGGGCGGCCACTCAGAATCGAACAACCGCTCGCCCGTCGTGAAGTACTACAATACTGGAAACCCTTGCGGTTCGGCCCCGAGGTCCCCATGCGAATCCTGAGCACGCACGAACTGACACCCCGCCGCACGTTTCCGCACATCGGCCGTGCGAGCATGCAGACTCGGAGTCACCTGCTGGCCGCCGGGCTCGTCGCTGCCCTCGCGCTGTCGTGTGCGGTGCAGGCGGACGCTGCGCCTGCGGTGAGGCACGCGACCCAGGCTGCCAGCTCAACCGCAGCCGCGATCCCCACCTCGATAACGATCACATTGCAGCCCGAACTGGCGCGCTACGGAACGCCGCTCGCAATCGCGGCGAAGCTGTTCGCGAACGGCACACCGGTCAGCGGACCGCACGGACCCATAAATTGGTTTCTCGACGGCGCAGCGGTGGGCAACACCCCGATCATCGGGTCCACCGCGACGCTGATCGAGAACAGCTTGGCCCTCGGTGACCACGTCGTGCGCGCCGTGTTCGCGGGCGATACGTCATTGGCAGCATCCGCAGACTCGATCGAATTCATCGTGAATCCCACGGCCACCACCATCACGATCACGCCCTCGCAATCTCCGGTGGTGGGCAAGGACGTGATCTTGAATTTCCAGGTGTTGCCGCCGGACGCGACGGGCTCGCTCAACATCGGCGTCGCGAATCCCCGCTTTGTCCCGCTGAACTCCAGTGGCTCGGCCGCCGTGGCCTATCATTCGCCCAGCTTTGGGAAGCGCGGCATTGTCGCCAACTACCCGGGTGACGCCACGCATGCTCCCGCGGCGGCCGCGATCGATCTCGTGTTCGGGCTCGGCACCCCCACGCTGACCCTGCGCAGCAGCGTGACACCGGCGCCTCGCGGCCAGTCGGTGACCCTGACCGCGGCGATGAATCCGGACAGCCTCCCGGGCACCATTCACTTCTTCGACCAGGACGGAGCGATCGGCGATGCGACGCTCGTCCACGGCATCGCCTCGATCAACTACCCGGTCCCATTCACCGGACCGCGTCTGCTGCGCGCCGTGTTCCAATCGGACACCAACTCCGTCTGGCAGGGCAGCACCGCGCTGTTGACGCTGCCGGTGACGCTGCCGCGACCCACGGGCCTCGCGTTGGTGTCGAGTGCCAACCCGCTGCTGCTGGGCGAGACGACGCGGCTGACCGCGACGATCACTCCATCGAACGTGTCAGGAAGCGTGCGCTTCTTGGGCGACGGGACCGAACTGGCGACCGTCGCGGTGTCGAACGGCATTGCGATCTTTGACTACCGTCCCACCGCGTGTTGCTCGCACGGCATCGTGGCCAGTTACTCGGGCGACTCCACGTTTTCCGGCTCCGGCGCGAGCCTCACGCAACTCACGGTGCAGCCGGCGAGCGTGACGATCCTGCTCACCACCGACCCGGCTCGCCCCGAATACGGCACCCCGCTGACGATTCGCGCCACGCTGCTCACCGGCGGCGTGCCGGTTCCAGGTATGCGTGGCGTGACGAACTGGTTGATGGATGGTGTGGCGGCGGGCAGCACGCCCATCGTCAACGGTCTCGCCACGCTGCGTGCAGACAGCCTTCCGATTGCCGGCCACACGGTGCAGGCCAACTTCCCCGGCGACTCGTTGCTGGCGGCGGCATCGCAGACATTGGTGTTCACCCAGCACGCGATCGCCACGCACATCACGATCACCCCGGCTCAAAGTCCCGTGCTCGGCCGCGATGTGAGCCTGCGATTCCAGGTATCTCCGGCGGGAGTCACGGGGACACTCGACATCAACGTCGCCAACCCCGTTCGCGTGCCGCTCGGCCCCGACGGCTCGGTGACGATCAGTTATCACGCGCCCGTGCTCGGGACTCGTGGCATCACCGCCCAGTACTCAGGCGACGCGACGCACGAATCCAGCGTCGCCTCGCTCGATCTCGAATTCCGCGGCGCGATCACGTCATTGAGTCTCAGCAGCAGCGCCTCGCCCGCGCCGCGTGGGCGCCCTGTGCTGTTGAGCGCAACGATCTCGCCGCCGGGGGTGACGGGCTTCATCCACTTCTTCGACGCCGACGTCGCCCTGGCGGATGCGCCACTGGTGGGAGGAGTCGCGACGCTCAGCTACAACGTGCCCTACTCAGGAACCCGCCCGCTGCGCGCGACGTTCGACCCTGATTCGTTGTGGCAGGGCGCGAGCGCACAACTGACGCTGCCCATCGTGCCGCCCGCTGCCAGCACGGTCCAATTGACGGCGGACGCCAATCCGGTGTTGCTGGGGGCGCTGACGCACCTGAGCGCTGCGATGACCCCGGCGACGGCGTCCGGGAGCGTGGACTTCTTCTCCGACCACCAATTGATCGCGACAAACGCGATCGTGGCGGGGGTCGCGCGGTGCGACTACCGGCCGCTGACCTGCTGCTCGCACAATCTCGAAGCGGTGTTCTCGGGTGACTCGGCACTCGCGGCAGCCTCCGCACAGTTGACCTTGGTCACCATCGATGCCGGCGTGGTCTCGATTGTCATGAGCAGCACCCCCGCGCTCCCGGAGATCGGCACGCCGCTGACGATTCGCGCCGCCTTGCGCTCGCACGATACGCCGGTACCGGGATCCCATGGCAACATGACATGGACCTTGGACGGCGTCTCGGCAGGCGCGACCCCGATCACCGATGGCGTCGCGACGCTCCTGTTGAGCAACCTCGCCCTTGGCAACCACGAGGTCGTCGCGGAGTTCCCCGGCGACGCGCAACTCGTCCCCGCGGTGCAGTCCCTCGCATTCATCCAGAACGGCATCATCACGCACCTGACGATCACGCCCACCTTGCTGCAGGGGGCAGGCAACTTTTCGCTGCGCTTCCAGTTGTTCCCCATCGGGACGACGGGGACCATCGACGTCAACATCGAAAACCCGCGGACGATCGCATTGGGCCCGGACGGTTCGGCCACCCGGACTTATCACGCGCCCACGATCGGCGTGCGCGGCATCATCGCCAACTATGCGGGGGACGCGACGCACGAGCCGTGCGCGGCCGGCGTCAATGTCTTCTCCACGGGCCCGGCGACCACGCTGGCACTTTCCAGTAGTGCCAACCCCGCACCGCGTGGCCGCCCGGTGACGCTCACGGCCGCAATCACGCCATCCTATGTGACCGGACTGGTGCACTTCGCGGACCAGGACCGCAGCATCGGCGATGCGCCGCTGGTCAATGGGATCGCAACGTTGCCTTACAACGCGCCCTACACGGGTCCGCGCTTGATCCGCGCGACGTTCGACTCCGACTCAATCTGGACTGGGAGCAGCGCCCAGTTGTCGCTGCCGCTCACGCCTGCGCCTCCCAGCTCGATCGCGCTCACAACGAGCAAGCATCCGGCGGCAGTCGGGGACACGGTGGTACTCACCGCGAGCCTCAATCCGCTCTCCGCTACGGGCAGCGTGCAATTTTCAGAGGACGGCAATCCCCTCGGCTCCGCTCTGCTCATCAGCGGTACGGCGCGCATCAACTATTTCCCGAGATCCTGCTGCTCGCACGATATCGCCGCCAGCTACGCGGGCGACTCCAGCCTCACGGGATCGGTTGCTCACATTACCCAGTCCATCCTGGACACGCGCCGTGCCAGCAACGTGGCGCTGGTTTCGAGCCAGAACCCGGCGCCGCTCGGCACGAGCGTGCGCCTCACCGCGACGATCACGCCGAGCAATGCGACCGGGAACGTGATATTCCGCGAGGACGGCCGCACGTTGGGATCTTCGCGGGTCGTGGCTAGAGTGGCGGAAATCGATTACCTCGCGAGTACCTGTTGCTCGCATGAGATCACCGCCACTTACAGCGGAGACACGCTGACCGCTCCGAGCGTCGCCTCGTTCACGCAGGTGCTGATCGGCTTCTCGACCACCACGCTCAGCCTGGGGACCGATATCAACCCTGTGGCGCGCGGGCAGAGCATCCTGCTCACCGCGCGGATCACCCCGGTGCAGGCCCCGGGCAGCATCAGGTTCTACGCTGGCGCGACGGAGCTGCCCGCTGCGCCGCTCATCAACGGCGTCGCCAGCATGGGCTACCAGGTCCCGGCCAATCTGGGATTGGACGTGCCGACGATCTCATTCCGCGCACTCTACGACGGCACCTCGGCGTACTCGAACTCCAGCGCCTCGTTTGACGAGACCATTCGCCCGGGGCAGCCCGCCGGGGTCACGATCACCTCGAACTCCAACCCGTCCACCATCCACGAGTGGATCACCCTTACCGCGACCATTGATCCCCCCCCGTCCAACGGCAGCGTGAGTTTCTACGAAGGCAATAGGCCACTGGGGTTCGGCACTGTGACCAACGGCGCAGCCAGCGTCATGACCAATGCGCTGGCGATCGGCGCTCACAGCATCGTCGCCCAGTTTAATGGTGGCGGTGGCTATCTTCCCACCAACTCCGCGCCCTACCTTCAAGTGGTAAACGGCTTCAACGATCCGCGCATGGTCATGACCAGCCCCGCCGCCGGTGAGGAGCTGCAGGTGGGCGCCCCGGCGACGATCCGCTGGACGGTCATCGGCGATACGCCCGTGGACAAGGTGTGGATCTGGGTCTCGCGCCAGCTCGCACCGCCCATCTGGATCCCCATCGCGATCGATGTCCCGAATTCCGGCTCCTACACCTGGACCGTCGAGGGCCCGGGCACCAACTCGGGCGCCACGCGCAATTTCTCTTGCCGGGTTTCGGTGATGGACATGTCGGGCAACATGGGGGCGACAACCAGCGGCGCCTTCGCCATCACCGATCCCGCCACCTCGAGCCCCGGCGGTGTCGCCGCGGGCGAATCGTTGCTGACGTTCAGCGGCATCCCGGCGTCGTTCGCGATCGTGCGCACCTGGCCCAACCCTGCTCCCGGCAGCGTCAACGTGGACTTCACGGTGCCGTACGCAGCACCGGTCCGCCTGAGCATCCTTGACCTGCAGGGTCGCGAAGTCGCGGTGCTGGCGGATGGGCTGCAGAGCGCGGGCACCCATCGCGCCCGCTGGAACGGCCTCGTGGACGGCCGCCGCGCGGGCGCGGGACTCTACTTCGTCCGCTATCGCGTGCCCGGCAAGGTACTGGCGTCACGGATCTCGGTGCTCGGGCGTAGCGAGTAGTCCCAGGAGTCGAGCACCAATCGGGATAGGGGGTAGCGGGCTCGTCCCGCTATGCCCCTCCCACCCCACCGGACAGGCGGGTCCGCATCCGGCGGTTCGATGGTTCAACGACGGGCAAGGCGCGGAACGCCGAGCCGGTCGAAGTACGAAGTAGGCAGG
>JANLOX010000220.1:0-4351 GCA_031366795.1 Candidatus Eiseniibacteriota bacterium
CATGTCCAGTTCGCCAGGGCGCGCGCTCTTCGCCTGCCGCTCGCGATAGCCCGTCTCCATGATGTACTGGTCGCGGCCCTCCGAGTTCACCTTCGCGAGCACGAACGGCGTGATGCCGTCGCTGTAGTTCATGCCGCTGCCACGGGGTGCTTCCACAGAGTGGAAGGTCGTCAAGTCCACACCGACCGGGTCGCGCGGGTAGTCGCCGACCATGCCGAAGTTCCAGAACACCGTACGGATGTTCGCGGCATCGTGCGTTCCCTGGCGCTCCCAGCGGAAGTCGCCGAGGCTGTCGACCGGAGTGCAGCGCGTGATTTCGGCAAGGGCGATGAGTGGTAGCAACGTGAACGCGCACGCCAGCACGGCAGCCCACACGCAGGTCCGGGTCACGGGGACTCGCCGAGCAGCCTGCAGTGTCACGGGTCCGGTCACTGTTCCTCCCCCCCGCGCAGCGACAGTCCCAGTTCGATACGGCGCGGGCTGAAGTAACGCGTGGGATCCGTGAGGACGCCACGATCCGTCGCGGGATCGATCGAGTAGTAGGGGCTGCCCGAGCTCTGGAACACGAAGCCGTTGGAATAGCGCGTATCGGCGAGATTGAACACGCGCAGGAACGCCGTTGCCGGCCAGTGGCCCATGCTCACTTGCTTCTCCCCTCGCAGGTCGACGGTAATCGCCGCGGGACGGCGGCCCGAGTTCGACTCGAGTTGGCCCGTGAACCCGCTCGACACGGTGGGCGTATAGGGCTGGCCACTCGCGAGACGAATGATCGTGCTGACATTGAAATGGTCAGGACGCGACAGCACCTCGGTGATGTTCAGCGTGTGGCGCTGGTCCCAGTTGAACGGCACCTGCCGTGGGCGGGGATCTTCCTGGGCCTGGGCGCGCGTGGCGGTTTCATTGGGGTCGCTCGAGTTACCCTGCGCGAGTTGCCAGGTGTAGTCGATGGTGCTGCTCAGCAGCCCCTTGCCGCGCTGGTCGAGCGACAGGGTGAAGCCGACAACATTGCCGAAGTCGACATTGGTGAGGCGGGCATACACGGCGTCGTTGTAGGTCGTCAGAATCTCGACCCCGAGCAGGTCGCGAATGTCCTTGTAGAAGGTACTCACCTCGAGCCCCAGATCCGGCGTGATCGCCTGCTTGTAACCGAACTGGTATTGCACCGTCCGCTCCGGACGGATGTCAGGATTGCCCAGCACCTGGTAGTCCGCCCTGCCGGCTGACAGCTTCGAAAGAATGCGATAATCCGCATTGTTGTAAGCGGTGCCCAGCGCGGGCATCTGGTAGAAGTGACCATAGGCGAAGAACAGCGCGGCATCGCGCGTGACCGGGTAGGACACGCCCAGGCGCGGCGCGACTGATATCTTCGTGGTGGCCTCCCGCTGCTCAGATTGCGGCGCCGGCAACGGCAATGCGTTCGCGGGGTTCTTCAAGTTGGTCGGCAATGTCGCATTGGGCCGGAACACCTCGACCCGCACACCGGAACGAATGCGCAAGTCGTTCCACTCGCCGTCATTCTGGACGAACGCGCCGCCCATCTGCGGCTTGAACACCGTCGAACCCGGGGAGGTCGGTGGCTTGCTTTCGAAGTGTTCGAAGAGTCCGCCCGGTCGTGCCTGGATGTAGCCGGTCGCGCCGAATCGCATGACGGGCCACTGGTACTCGGCGCCTGCCTTGAATTGCTGGTCCCGCCGGTACTGGGAAACGTAGGACAGCTTGGCGACGAGTGAATTGGTCCGCTGCCCGAAGCGCGTGGACGAAACGCCCGTCACGATGGCGCCGTTTTCATAATTCGCGTTGGACTGCGGCTGCCCTGCGGCGTCATAGCGCGGATCAAACAAGTCGTCGTAGAGGCGGTCCCGGTAGTCGAAGTAGTTCTGGCGCAGGCTGAGCGAGTAATACGTTTTGGGTCCCAGCGTGTGCGTGAGGTCGACCCCCTGCGTCACGGAAACCGTGCGCTGCTTGCTCGCGCCGTCCGGCGTGAGCCGCCAAGCCCAATCGATCTTGCGCCCCTCGATGTGGTTGAACACTGCCTGGTAGCTGACTTCAAGGCGCTTGAACGAGCGGTTCGTCAGTTTGGCGATCCCCGACCACTCGCGGCTGTAGCCCAACGGCACGCTCTCGCCATTGCCGCTGGGGTGGATGACCCCGCTCTTCAAGCGGTCGGTCGGCACGAAGATCCGGCGGCCGGAGATCCAGTCGTCGAAGTGGTAGTAGCGGCCGCTCACCAGGTAGGTCGTGTGTGCGAGCGGTGACGGACCGCTGCCACTCAACTGGAAGTTGCGGATCGCTTCGGGATGCAGGTCGAACGTTTGGAGCCGGCGCCCCAGCGAGTTCGGCCGCGTCGCGGTCGCGTTGCTCCCCACGATCGCTCCCCCGCCGCCATTCGTATACAGGAACCCGCCGTTCATGACTTCGCCGTCCCAACGGAACTTCTCGGAGCCGCGCCGCAGCACCGCATTCACCACGCCGCTCATCGCCTGGCCATACTCAGCATCGAACGTGCCGCTGATGACCTGCACTTCCTCGAGCAGCGAGCGGTCGAGCTTGAGCGTCGCGGTGTTGTCGTAGACGTTGTTCACCGTCACGCCATCGACCTGGAACTGCACCTCGCCCTTGCGGCCGCCGCGAAAGTGACCATCGACGACGCCGGCCTGGAGGTTGACCACGTCCTGCAGCTCCTGCACCGGCAGGTTCTTGATCTGCGCGCGATCCACCGAGGCCATGGTGCTGGTGCGCGAGAGATCGACAACTGGGCGGCGCGCGCTGACCACAATCTCCTTCATGTTGAGTGGCGCCAGGTCGAGCGTGGCATCGAGCCGAGCGGTGTTGTCCGCGGAAACCACCACGCCTTGCATGCTGACGGCCTGGTAGCCAAGCAGCGACAGCTTCACGTCGTAGGTTCCAGAGGGAATGTTGCCGATCACGAACCGCCCATCGACATCGGTGGCCGCGCCCGTGCGCGCGGCGGGCACCGCGACGTTCACTCCCGCCAGCGGCTGGTGCTTCGAGTCGAGCACGCGGCCTGCGATCCTGCCGGTGGTGCCTGCAAGCGCTGTGGAACATAACAACGGCAGCAGCAGGCACAGGCCCACGGCTGCCGTTCGAAGCGGTTGCACGAACCCGCAATTCCGCATCGTCACCAGATCCCTCGCGAGTTCGCACCAGGGCAGCACCGCGGCGTGATGATTCACGCTGCGGCGCCACCGGTTCTCGACTAGTTCAGCACCATCATCTTGCCTGAGCCCGATGCGCTCGTCCTGCCGTTGGACGCCTCGACGGCCTTCACGCGGTACAAGTACAGCCCCGCCTTCAAGCCCGTCTGGCTGAACGGGATCTGCCCGGTCCGCTCCGTCTGCAGCCCGAGGTCCTTGCTGATCACCTTGCGGCCCGCGAGATCGAACACTTCGATCGAGACACGACTGGGCCGGTCGAGCGCGAACCGAATGGTCGTCGAGCTTGAGAAAGGATTCGGTGAATTGCCCAACAACTGGAAGCCGGTTCGCACCAGCCCGTCGTCGGGAGTCACGCCCGCAACGCCGCTTCCACCCATGTAGACATAGGCGGGGCAGCACTCATCCTGGTACTCGCGCCCGAACCACGTGCGCGTCGCGTAACTCGAGGTGAAGGGCGTGAACGAGTCGCCATCGAACAGGTTGAAGCCCGCATAGAGGACGCGATCACCTAGACCGTGCGGATAGCCGAGTTTGGTGAGGTCGATTTTGATCTCCGCCGTATAGCCCTCGTCGATGTCCGTCCCCACAGTATCGACGGTGGTGTTCGGCTTCAGCGCGAACCCGAATTTACCGCCGAGCGAGTCTCGAATTGCGATCAGGTAATCGTCGGCGACACCCACGCCGCCCGGTCCCACGTGGAAGCCGATGCGCCGGCCGGCCAACGCGCGATCTGCCGTGCGGATCAGCCGGTCGTTGATCGTGGTGATCACGCCGTCGTACCGGTCGATCACGTTGACGGACTGCACGTACTGGTCGCGCACGTCGAAGCCAAGATAGAGCGAGTCGTTCAGGAAGAACCACTTGACTGTCATGTCGCCCGGATCAAGCACGCTCGCCGTGCCCTCATTGACCGACGGCTGGTACTGGCCGCTGCGGTACTTGAGCACGCCGGGGTAGCTGTTGCGCAGCGCCACGTCATCAAAGGTGATGCGGAGACTGTCGGCGGTCGCCCATACCGGCTCGAGCAATTTGCCATCGGCATTGATGGTCGTGGCACCCGCGCGCAGCGTGAGTTCAGGACCGACGACCGGCGGCACGCCCGAGTTGATGGTGACGCTCGGCTTCGTCCAGATCTGCACCTGGTCGTAGTTCGCCGCGTTGCCCCACGGGCATTC
>JANLOX010000300.1:0-6521 GCA_031366795.1 Candidatus Eiseniibacteriota bacterium
CCCGTTCGGCGCGGCCGCCGTGATCGCGTCGTTCGTCCTGCTCGCGGGTTGCTCTGGCGGGGGCGGCAACGTTGCTCTCAAGGGGCGTGTGCCGTCACTCCCGCCCTACGTCGGTGACGTGACGCTGCCGGAAGTGCATCCCGGCGCTCCCGATGTGCCCTTCGCCCTGCGCGCGGAACCTGGGCACCTGCTCTACGTCTACTTCGGCTACACGAATTGCCCCGACATCTGCCCGACCACGCTCGCCGACCTGCGCCACGCGCTCAAGCAGCTGGGGCCTGATGGCTCGCGCGTGCAAGTGGCGTTCGTCACGGTCGACACCTATCGCGACACCGCCGAAGTACTGGTGCCCTATCTTGAATCGTTCACCGCGGGCGCTCACGCCCTGTATCCACGCACGCAGGAGCAACTGGGCCGCGCGGAGGCCTCGCTTGGCGCCACGTCGTCGGCGTCGCGCAAGGCCGACGGCACCTACGAGGTCAGCCACACGGGGCTCGGCACCATCGTCGACGATCAAGGTCGCATGCGCGTGCAATGGGACTTCGGCGTTGCACCGAAGGACATCGTGCATGACCTGCGCATTCTGCTCGCGCCGGCGGATGTGGCCGTGGCCAACGCGTGGGCGCGCACCAGCCCCGCGGGAGCGACTGCGGGCGCGCTCTATATGACGCTCACAAGCAAGCGCACCGACCAACTCGTGGGCGTTTCGGTGTCGCCGAGTGTCGCCGCGCGCGCCGAGATGCACGTCGTGAATCACGACGCCGCAGGCCAGCTCAGCATGCACGAAGTGAGCGCGCTGCCGTTGCCCGCGGGCGCACCGATGGACTTCCGCCCGGGCGCCCAGCACATCATGCTGCTCGATCTCGCGAAGCCGCTCGTCGCGGGCGACACGATCGCGGTGACGCTACGACTCGCGCGCGGCGGAGAACTCACGACGCGCGCGATTGTCCGCGACGAACCCTGACGGTTCGCGCGGATAGTTCGCATGACCGCAGCCGACCATGAACATGCCCCCGGCGGTAGGGGCAAGTTAACCTCGCTCAACATCACTCGTCCTGGGACGAGTAGTGTTAAGCGACCTCAACATCACACGTCCTGGAACGCGTAGTGTTGAGTCACCTCAACTGTGTTTCGCGCTGCCGACCCGCCTAGTGCGCGTCCTTGTACCGCGCTGAGGCGGCGTCCCAATCGATCACGCTCGCGAACGCGGCGACATACTCCGCGCGGCGGTTCTGGAACTTCAGGTAGTACGCGTGCTCCCACACGTCGATGCCGACGATGGGTACGCGGCCGGCGGTGAGCGTGGACTCCTGGTTTGGCGTGGTTTCGATGCGCACGATGCCTTGCGCGTCCTTGGACAGCCAGGCCCAGCCGCTACCGAACACGCTCATCGATGCGGCGGTGAACTTCTCGCCGAAGCCCGCAAATGAGCCGAACGCGGCATTGATCGCCTCTGAAAGCTCGCCCTTCGGCGCCTTGGCGCCATCCTTTTTGAGCGACTTCCACAGCAGCGAGTGGTTCGCGTGGCCGCCGCCGTGATTGCGCACCGCGGTGCGGATGTCCTCGGGCACCACCGCGAGATCGTGCATCAACCGCTCGACCGGCCAGCCTTCGACCTCCGGGCGGCCCGTGACGGCCTTGTTGAGGTTGGTGACGTAGGCGGCGTGATGCTTGTCGTGATGGATCTGCATGGTCTGCGCATCGAGGAACGGCTCGAGCGCGTCGAACGCGTAGCCCAACGGCGGCAGCGTGAACGGGCCCGTCGGCGCTGCGGGAGCCACCGGCGCGGCCGCCGCGGGGTCCTTCACTTTGACCACCGGCATGGAGGGGGAGACGTCGGCGAGGGCGGTGGCCTGGACGAGCGGGATCGACGCTGCGCCGAGCGCGAGCGTCTTGAGCACCTGTCTGCGATCCATGATCGGGTTCCTGTCGTGAGGGGTAGGGGAGTCGATCGAGCGACCCATCGGCCTGCGCGGGCAGTGTAACAGAGCGCGCGGGGCTCCATTTGTGCGCCCGGCAAGCTCGCGATTCCCCGCGGAAAAACGTTAGGCCGCCGTCCGGGTTCAGGGCCCGCTCCCGAGTGCCGATACCGCCAGAGCGCCCGTGGGCTCCAAACCACTGGGCACTCCACCATGACCCGACGCACTCCCTTAATCCTCCTCGGCATCGTCGCGTTCAGCGTCCTCGCGCTGCACGAGGACTCGCGCGCGCCCGTCTTGCCGGCTGCCTCGGCGTCGTTCGGTCATGGCTCCGAGATCGTGCTCGTCCACGGGCTCGGCAGCACCGCGGAGCACTGGCTGCCCACCGCGCGCATCCTGTCGCGCGATCATCACGTCACGCTGACGGATCTGCCAGGGCACGGCGAGTCCGCGATGCCCGAGCGGTTCTCGCTCGAGCAGGCGGCCGCGTCGCTCGATGCAGCACTCGCCGCGCGTGGGCCGGAACCCGTTGTGCTCGTGGGGCACTCGCTCGGCGGGTTGGTGTGCGCCGAGGAGGCGATCCGGCATCCCGAACGCGTGCGTGCGCTGGTGCTGGTCGAGACATCTTTGCGATCCAAGTTGCCGGACGCGCAACGCACGCAATTGCTGGCACAGCTCGACACGAACTACACGAACTTCGTCCACGGCGCCTACGTGAGCTTTGGCCGCGACTCGGCTCAGGGCGAAGCGTTGTGGCGAGAAGTCGCGGGACTCGATCCTGAGATGATGAAGCGCTGGATCCGGCTGGCGTGGACCACCGACCTGTCGAAGGACGCGGCCCACCTGAATGTCCCAACGCTGATGGTGCTGGCCCCACGCTCATGGGAGGCCGGCGAGACGTGGCCCCAGGTTGCGAGTGAACTCGGCGTCGAGCGCGTGCCTCACATCCGCGCGGAACGCTTCTTCGGCTGCGGGCACTTCATCATGCTCGACCGCCCCGCGGAGCTCGCGCGGCTGATCGCCACGTTCGCCGCGAACCCCGGCAACGACGAGCTCCGCGCCGCGCGATAGTCTTCGCCCGCTGGCGAGCCCGCCGCCCGCCGGGGTAGGCTACGCGGATTCCGCACCCTGCCCGCGCCTGAAGCGCTCGCCGGATTGTGGCAACCCCTTACGAGACCCAGCCGATGGCCACGAAATCCGCTCCGAAGCGCCGCACCACCCAGGCCACGCGATCGCGTCCCGATCTCGAAGTCCTGCGCCCAATCCTCGTAGGCACCGATGTGCGCCGCCTCGAAGGCGTGAGCAAGGTCACGGGTGCTGCGACCTACGTCGATGACGTCGTCACGCCCGGCGTGCTGCATGGCTTCACGGTGCGCTCGACGATTCCGTATGGGCGCATCAAGGGCATCGTGTTGGATCCCGCGTTCGACTGGACGGGTGTCGTGGTGTGCGATCACCGCGACATCCCGGGGCCGAACACCGTCGCGCTGATCGAGCTCGACCAGCCGCTGCTCGCGCACGACTGGATCCGCCACGCAGACGAGCCCGTCGTGCTGGTCGCGCACGAAGATCGCGAACGCGCCTTCGCCGCGCGCAACGCGGTGCGTGTCGAGGTCGAGGCGTTGCCTCCCGTGTTGACGGTCGAGGATTCGCTCGCCGCGAAGACGGTGCTTTATGGCAAGGACAACATCTTCAAGAGGATCACCATCGAGCGCGGCGATCTCGACGCCGGTTTCCGCGACGCGGACGTGATCGTCGAAGGCACCTACCGCTGCGGGCACCAGGAGCAGCTCTACATCGAGAACAACGGTATGATTGCCGAGCGTACGCCCGAAGGCGGCGTCGCGGTGCGCGGTTCATTGCAGTGCCCCTACTATGTTCACAAGGCGCTGATGCACTCGTTCCAGCTGCCGGCCGAGAAGGTGCGCGTGGTGCAGACCGTCACGGGCGGCGGCTTCGGTGGCAAGGAAGAGTACCCGTCGGTGATCGCGGCGCACGCGGCGATCCTGGCGTGGAAGGCGAAGCGCCCGGTCAAGATCATGTACGACCGCCTCGAGGACATCGCCGCCACCACGAAGCGTCATCCCGCGGTGATCCGCATTCGCACGGGCCTCAAGCACGACGGCACGCTGGTCGCCAACGACATCGACATCATCATGGACGGCGGCGCTTACCTCACGCTGACCCCGGTGGTGCTGTCGCGCGGCGCGATCCATGCGGGCGGCTCCTACCGCTGCCCCAACGTGCGCATCTTCGCGCGCGCCGTCGCCACGAACACGCCGCCGAATGGCGCCTTCCGCGGCTTCGGAGCACCGCAGACGGAGTACGCGCTCGAAACGCACATGGATGTCATCGCGGCACGGCTCAAGATCGATCCCGTCGAGCTGCGCCGCCGCAATGCCTATGTGCTGGGCGACATCACGCCGACCGGGCAGACCCTGCGCGAGAGTGTGGGTGCGATGGAAGTGCTGGAGCGCACGGTGAAGCGCGCGGAGTGGAAGAAGCGGCGCGCGGAGTACGACAAATTCAACGCGGCGGCTGAACGCAGTGAGCGGTCGGGCAAAGCCACGGGCCGCCGGTTACGTCGCGGCATCGGGTTCTCGCTGGTGTTCCATGGCGCGGGATTTACGGGCAGCGGTGAAGTGAAGTTGAACTCGATGGCGGCGATGGACCTGACCGCCGACGGCCATCCGCGCATCCTCACAGCCAACACCGAGATCGGCCAGGGCACCATCACCGTGTTTGCACAGATCGTCGGCGAGACGCTGGGCATCCCCGCGCACATGGTCGTCGTCAATCGCGCCGACACCGACCAGGTGCCCGACAGCGGTCCGACGGTCGCGAGCCGCACCACGATGGTGGTCGGCGGCCTGCTCAAGAGTTGCGCCGAAGTGATGCGCGACAAGCTCGAACTGTTCGCCGAGCATCCGCTGCGCAACGCTGCGGACTTCCATCGCGTCGCCCGCAAGTGGCTTGCCGAGCGCGGGCCGTTGCGCGTCGAGCAGAGCTACCAGAAGCCCAACGACATCGTATGGGACGACGATCACTACCGCGGCGATGCGTATGGCGTGTTCTCGTACGCCGGGCTCATCGCCGAGGTCGAGGTCGATCTCGACACCTCCGAAACGCGGCTGATCAAGGTCACGACCGCGCAGGATATCGGCAAGGCGATCCATCCCGTGCTCGCGGCCGGCCAGATCGAGGGAGGCACCGTGCAGGGTCTTGGCTACGCGCTGCTCGAGGAGATCCGCTGGAAGGACGGGCGCGTGTGGAACCACCAGCTCACGAACTACATCATCCCGACCTCCGCGGACACGCCCACGATCGATGTCGAGATCGTCGAGATTCCGTACTCGAAGGGACCGTTTGGTGCCAAGGGTGTCGGCGAGTTGCCGATGGACGGCCCGGCACCCGCGGTGGTCGCCGCGATCCAACATGCGACGGGCTGCCACGTGCCCGAGATTCCCGTGACGCCCGAGCGCTTGATGCTCGCGATGCGTGCTGCGGCAACCGCTGCCCCGCGTGATGCACGCAACGCCTCCCGCAAACGCGCCACACGAGAGAATGGAGCGACGCGATGACGACACCCGTGGACGCAGGAATTGATCCGGGCTCGCGCGCATTTCTGGAGCAGCAGGGCTTCGAGGGATTCCTGCTGGTCGGCCAGTTGCGCCACGACCGCTGCGAAGAGCTGCCGAACCTGCCCGGCGTCTACGCGCTGTTGCGCGAGACGCTTGAGAAGCCCGAATTCATGGCGCGCAGCAACGCCGCCGAGTACCGCGGCGAGAACCCCACGCGACCGATCGATGAGTTGACGGAGCGCTGGGTGCCGGGAGCGCAGGTGTTGTTCTTCGGTCGCGCCTGCGGCCCCGGCGTGCGCTCGCTGATCAAGCAGCGCGTGAAGCGCTACATGCGCTTCGGTCAGGGGCGGGTCGTCGGCCATTGGGACGGGCGCTTCGCGTGGCAGTTGCGCGACCACTCTTCCTTGCGCATCGCGTGGAAGACGATGGAGAACGGGGACCCCGCGATATACGAGGTGGATCTGCTACGGCGCTTCAGCCAGCACTACGGCACGCCGCCGTTCGCGAACACCGGGCATGAATTCGAGCAGGAGACCGAAGAGTGAGTGACCTGATCACGCTGAACTTGACCGTGAACGGCAAGCAACGCCGCGCGCGCGTGGCGCCGCTCAAGCGCCTGCTCGATGTGCTGCGCGAAGATCTCGAATTGCCGGGCACGAAGGAAGGTTGTGGGGAAGGCGAGTGCGGCGCCTGCTCGGTGCTGATCGAGGGCAAGAGCGTGTGCTCGTGCCTGGTCCCCGCGGCGCAGGTGCGGGGCGCGAAGATCGTCACCGTCGAAGGTCTGGCGCCCGGCGGCAAATTGTCGGTGCTGCAGCAGTCGTTCATCGAATTCAGCGGCGCCCAGTGCGGCATCTGCACGCCCGGCATGCTGGTGACCTCGGCGGAATTCCTCGCGCGTGTGAAGGGCCGGGTCCCCGGCGAAGATGAAGTGCGCGAAGCGCTGGCGGGCAACCTGTGCCGCTGCACGGGCTACCAGAAGATCATCGACGCCGTGCGCCACGCGGCGAAGGTGCAGAAGAGC
>JANLOX010000399.1:0-8096 GCA_031366795.1 Candidatus Eiseniibacteriota bacterium
GATGGTGCGCAGTTCGGCGAACGCTTCGGGCAATGCCTTCTCCAGCTGGGCGATCGGCAGCGGCGTCCGCACGCCGGCGACCACGTCCTCGCCCTGCGCGTTGAGCAGGAACTCACCGTAGAAGTGGTTCTCGCCGGTGGCGGGGTTGCGCGTGAAGCCCACGCCCGTGCCCGACGTTTCGCCGCGGTTGCCGAACACCATGGCCTGCACGTTCACTGCCGTGCCGATGTCGTCCGGAATGCGGTTCTGCTTGCGGTAATAGATGGCGCGGTCGTTGTTCCATGAGCGGAACACGGCGTCGCGCGACATCGCCAACTGTTCGTACGGGTCTTGCGGGAAGTCGCGGCCGGCGCGGCGGCGCACCAGGCGCTTGAACTCGAGCACCAGCGTCTTCAAGTCCTCGGGGCTCAGGTCGGAATCGAACTTCGCCTTGCGCTTGTGCTTGATCGCTTCGAGCACGTCCTCGAACTCCGGCTTGTCGAGTCCCATCACGACCGAGCCGAACATCTGGATGAAGCGCCGGTAGCAATCCCAGGCGAAGCGCGTGTTGCCGGTGCTGGTGGCGAGGCCTTCGACCGAGCGGTCGTTGAGCCCGAGGTTGAGCACCGTGTCCATCATGCCCGGCATCGAGAACTTGGCGCCCGAGCGCACCGACACCAGCAGCGGGTCGGAGGCATCACCGAGTTTGCGGCCCATCATGTTCTCGAGCCGCGTCAGCGCGTCGCGCTGCTGCGTTTCAAAGGCGTCCGGGAGCTTGCGCCCGGCGGCGTGGTAGGCGCGGCACACGCCCGTCACGATGGTGAATCCCGGCGGCACCGGCACGCCGACATTCGTCATCTCGTGCAGCCCGGCGCCCTTGCCGCCGAGCACGTCCTTCATGGTGCCAGTGCCTTCCGCCGATCCTTCACCAAAGAAATAAACAAGCTTCTCCATGGAAGCACCCTTCGTGGAAACCGTGTCGAGTGTCGATTGAGTCATGGGGGGATCCTTTCCCGGTAAATCCGGCTCAGCGCGAAGATGGCGGGAGCGGCGTTTCCGGATGCACGAACAAGCCATCCGCAACACCTGCATTCAACGCATAGCGCGTGAGCTTCAAGTGCATCACGCGTTGCGCCCCCAGCCACCGCTGTTCGTCGAACGGGAGCCGGATCCCGTCCACCGCGCGGTAGTCGTGGTACCAACGGCGAACCGCGGCGCTGCCGTCGCGGTTGTCCGAATCCAGCAGCTCGACTCCCGCCAGTAGATGCGTCGCGGGATCGAGGTACATCATCCGGTGCGAGCCGAAGGCGGTCCACACTTCGACCCGTTCGTGGTTCGCACCGTTAAGCAACGTGTTGCCGCGCGCTGCGACGCGGGCCCTGGGATCGGCGGCGTCGAGCAGCACGTGGATCACATCGCCACGGAACCCCTGGCGGAGTGCGGCGACCTTCGTCGTGTCGGAGTCGTGGAACTTCGTCAACGTGTCGAGCGGCGAACTCCAGGCCTTGGCCCCCGAGAGCACGTCGCGCGAGCCGCGGTCCTCGATCTTCAAGTCGTAGATCATGCGCTCGGGCTCCTTGCGCATCTGCACCAGCGTCGCCGTGGCCTCGGTCTGCCCGACGCGCATGGTGGTGCTTGCCTCGATGATCGAGTCACGGACCTTCTTGAGCGCGACCAGCGAGCCGTGCGCCGCGATCGCCTTGGTGATGCGCTCCCGCCCGCGCTTTTCGATCTCCGGTGTCACCGGATCATCGGTGCCGCCCGATGCGGCGATGGGCGCGATCGCGGCAAGCGGCGCGCGCAGGCGATCGGCCGGCCCCGCGACCACGAAGCTCATGTGCGCGGGGTCGAACCACTTGCGCGCCGCGGCCGAAACACTCGCCGCGGTGATGGCACCGACCTGACCGGGGAACGCCACGAGGTCGGCGAACGACATACCGAGCGCTGCCTCGGCACTCCACTGATCGGCCAATCCATCGAGCGATTCGAAGCGCAGCGGGAAGCTGCTCTGGATCGCCGTCTTGAGCGTCGCCAGTTCCGTGGCCTGCGGCGGCGTGGCGCGCAGTGCGCTGAACGCCGCCTCGAGCCGCTTCGCGACGATGGCCGCCGAGTCGACACGCGCCGTTGCCGACAACCACACGAAGCCGCCGGAGCGCAGCGCGGACTGTCCCACGCGCACACCCGCGATCCCGGATGCGCGCGCCACGAGCTGGCTGGCGAGGGCCACCGTAATCTCATCGGGGTCACCGGCCTTGGGCGCGGGCACGCCGAGCCACACTTCGCATTGCGTGGCATCTGGGCGGTGCACGAGCGTCATGCTGCGCGCCGACACGGATGGCGCTGCCGCCGTCACCGCTTCGGCGGCCCGCGCGGTCCAGCCGCCAAAGGTCTCGCTCACCCACGCCATCACGCTGTCCGGTTGGACGTCACCCGCGATCGCCAGCATGGCGCCCGAGGGACCCCAGTGCGTGTTGAAGAAGTTGCGCACGTCGGTGATCGTCATGCGGTCGAGCGATTCCGCGGTGCCCGCCGGGGCGTGACCGTATCCAGCAGCGCCAAACGCCGCGGCCCACAAGCGGTCCTCCGGTTGCCGCGCGGTTCCCGCAGGCCCGCGCGCCAATGAGCGCACACCGCGGCTCACGCGCGCGAAGTCGCCCTCGGGGAACACCGCGTGCATCGAGGCGTCGCCGAGCACGTCGAGCGCCAGCGGCAGTTGCGATGCGAGGAAGGTGCCGCTCAGGCTGCCGATGTCACGGCCGATGCGCGCCGCCATGTGGCCGCCGGCGCGCTCGACATCATCCTGGATCGCGGCCGCATCGCGCGAAGCGGTAGCCAGACCGATCATTTGCGAGGTGACGTAGGCGACGCCCGCGGGATAAGCGCCTTCGGATGCGGAGCCCGCGGCGACGGTGAGTTGCACCTGCACCAGCGGCTGGCGCGCATCACGGAACACCGCGACGGTCAGGCCGTTGGGCAGCGTGCGGACCACCGGTTCCGGCAGGCGGAACGGCGGCGGCGCGGCGGTGGAGAACGTCGGCATGGCGAACGCCGCGAGCAGCAAGAGTGCACCGGTCACTGGCGCCGCGAAGCATGGGTGACGCGGGCTCATGGCTTGCCCTCCTCCGGCGCGGGCGCGGGCTCGGTCCACACCACCGTGCGTTGGGACTCCGTGAGCGCGCGGGCCGCGGCGCGCAGTATGTCGGGAGGGGTCAGCGCGCGAATGCGTGACAGGTGGGACTCCCATGCATTCACCGAACCATCGAGCAGCAACGCGGTCGCCAGCGCTTCGGCGCGGCCGCCCGTCGTCTGTGCGTGCTCCAACGCCGCGGACTCGACGGCATTGCGGGCGGATTCGAGATCGGAACTGGAGATGGGGTCGCGCGCCCAGCGTTCGACGGCGTGCGTCAGTTGCGTCTCGATCGCGGTCGTGTCGACGGAACCCTTGAGCGCCGCGGCCACAACGAACAGGCAACCGTCGGCGCGGCGCTCGAAGCTGCCCTGCACCTGGAGGAACGATCCCCCGGGCGTAACCAGCGAGTGATCGAGCTGTGACGAAACGCTGCCCGCGAGCATGCGGCCGAGCACTTCGAGCGCCGCCGAGTCGGTGTCGCGCTCGGGCGGCAAGCGCCAGCCCGCGAGCACGACGGTCACCGGCAGCGCCAGTTCCCCGCCATCGACGCGCGGTGCGATGGCGCCCAGGTGCGGCGCCGCGGCGAGTGTGGGAGCGGCGCCGGGCTTGGAGGGGCCGAAGCGCGATTCGAGCACGGCTTTGGCATCCGCCGTATCGAAGCGCCCGCTCACCGTGATGAGGGCGCGTGTGATCGCGAAGCGTGCCGCGAGATCCGCCTTGGCGGAGGCATCGTCGATCGCATCGAAGCCCGCCTCATCTCCCGATGCCGGCGCCGAATAACCGTGGCCGGCGAACAGCGCGGCGTTCACCTGTTCGAGCCCCGGCAACAACGGGCTCTGCTGGAGCCGGCGCTGGCGTTCCGCGCGCGCTCCGTCGATCGCCGCATGCAGGGCGGCAGAGTTGAGCGCGGGAGCCACCGCGTGCGCGGCCATGGCGTCGAGGGCGGCGCGCAGTTGCTCCGCGGGCAGCGTCACCGAAGTCGAGCTCAGGTCGGGCGTCACGGTCAGGTCGAAGTTCGCCCCACTTGCCTCGAGTGCGGCGCGCGCTTCACCCGGCAGGCTCAAGGCGCCACGTGCCAGCACATAGGCGAGCCCGGCGTGGCCGGCCGGATCATTGCGCGAACCGGCGGCGTACCAGACGCCGACATGCACGGCGCCGGCGAGTGAATCGGGCGCCAACAGCACGGAAGGTCCGTTGGAAAAAGACAGCGTTTGAATCGCCGCCGACCGTGGATCGGCCGCGGCGATTCCGGCGCTCGCCAACAGGAGCACCAGGAACCCTATGCCTCGCATGCAGACTCCTGAAGTATTGAGGATGTTTGGGGAGAGGTGACTACAGCGCGACAACGCGGACCGAGGCTGCGTGCGCGCCGCTTTGCAGAGCAATCCAATAGACGCCGGGCAATACGCGCTGTCCACTGTGATCGCGGCCATCCCACGCGGCCTCGATCGCGCTGCCGCGCGACAGCGAGCCCGACCACAGGTCGCGGACCGTGCGGCCGCTGACATCGACCACCCGCACGGTACCTTCGGCGGACGGTGTCGCGTCCGCGCCGAGACCGAAGCGGACGCGTGTACCCGCATTCGAGCGAATCGGATTGGCGCCGGCCAACGCGATGCCGAACAGGCGCGGCGCATGGCTCGGCACGCCCAGCACGGTCGGCGACAACTGGAGCGCCGCGAGCGCGTTGAGAATGCCGTAGCCATAGTTACTGTCGGGCGAGTTCGCCCTCGACGCCGTCATGCGCAGCGCCTGGATCACCGTCTGCGGGCGCCAGTTGGGGCGGGCGCTCATGATGCAGGCGCACACACCGGCGGTCAGCGGCGTCGAGAACGAGGTGCCGCTTGCGGTGGTGTAGAGCGTCGGCCCACTGGGGCTCACCAGGGCATCCGACTGCCCCCGCGCGCACACATCCGGCTTGATGCGACCGTCGGAAGTAGGACCCCGAGAGGAGAATGATGTCAGGATTCCCGCGCTGGTCACCGCACCCACCGTCAGCACGCTGTCACCGTTCGCATCGGCCGGGGCGATAATGTAGTGCCAGGGGTTGGCGCCCTCGTTGCCCGCGGCGTTGACCACCAGCACACCCTTGGCGGCCGCGATCTCGGCGGCGCGCGTGACCTCGGTGGTGTGGCCGTTCATGTCGGCGTAGGTGTAGCTGGTGTAGGGCGAGTCGAAGGTGAAGTAGCCGAGCGACGACGAGATGATGTCGGCACCGAGGCTGTCCGCCCATTCGGCGCCGAGGCCCCAGTTGTACATCTCGACCGGCGTCTCGGTGGCGTGTACTTCGGTGCGCGCCAGCGCAAACGTCGCACCGAAGCCAGAACCGACCAGCGATCCGGGCTTGTTGGCACCCGCCGCCGACAGCGTCAATAGGCCATGGTACTCGTTGTTCGGCACGTCGGTCACCACCGTGTCGCCATCCACCACGTCGCGACGGAAACCGGGCGGAATGTGGATGACTGAGGTGGCCTCGTGGAGCAGCTGCAGGTAGAAGCCTTCGTCGAGCATGCAGATGATGACGCCCTGGCCAATGTAGCCCGAGTCATGCACGGCCGGCAGGTTGAGCTGCGTCAGCTGCGCGAGCGAATTGCCGTAGTTGATCGAAGTCGCCGACTCGCCAGGCTTGAGACCCAACGCCAGCGACTGCCGCGCCGCCGACAGCGAAGGCGCTTGCGTCTCCACGGGATCGCGGGCCACCATCGCCTTCTCGATTGTGGTCAAGCGCGAGACGAAGCCGAACTCCGCGAGGCGCGACAGCTGCCCGGCAGGCACCCGCACGGCGGCGCGATTGAACCAGCGCGACACGGCGTAGGGCTCGAACCCCGCGGCGCGCAGGCCACCGAGGTACTCTTCTGAGACGGCCAAGTCCATCACGTCAACGAGCGGCGAGACCCCGGCCTTGATGCGGCGGTTCCTGTTCTTCGGCGACAGCGCGCGTTCCGCGGCGGCAAGCCGGAGCCCAAGGTCCTGCGCGCTCGATTCACCCTTATCGGCGAAGTTCACCCACGCCGAGACGACCTGGTCGGGCGCGGTGATGCTCTGCGACATGAGCCGCGAGTCGAGCTTGCGGGCCAGCCCCGGCGAAAATGCCGCGGCGGCGGGAAGTGCAGTCAGGCCGAGCACGAGCAGGCCCAGCGCGGCGCTAAGAATGCGGTTGCGATTCATGGATGTCACCCTGTTCTCAAGGCCAGACGAATCATTCGCGACGGCAGGTACACGCCGGACGCGGGTATCACGATCAAGAAACGACGGAATCGAGCGCATGGAAATGCGCCCGCACTTCACCCACCACCTTACCCACGGCATTGCGCACCGCGGGCCGCGCCCACGGCTCGAGCACTTCGGCCTGCTCGCTCGTCAACGCTCCGAGATGCTGCAGCAGCGCCACGACCGCGGGAGCGACACCACGTGTGCGGCCGTCTTCGCACTTCACGACGATCCCCAGACCGCGGGAGGGGACACCAATACACTCAAGCCCCTCGGCTCCACCCTTGGACACGAGCGTGCCGCCCGAGGCCTCCATCAGCTGGCTGCTGAAGCGCTCCGCCCCGCCCGTGATCACCGGGTAGCGCATCATGGCGCGCCGGATCCGTTCGAGCGCCGCCTCCCGCGCATCACCCGTCGCACTCGCCGCCGCGAAGCGCGCATACGACCGCGCCATCACGTGCAACGGAGCGCCAAACACCGGAACGTTGCAGCCATCAATCCCCACGAGCAGAGTCTCCGCAGCGACGCCGCACATCGCGGCGACGGTTTCGCGTACGCGCTTTTGCAAGGGGTGGTCGAGCTTCTCGTAGCCTTCGACCGGCCAGCCCTCCGCCAAGCATTGCGCCAGCATCCCGGCGTGTTTTCCGGAGCAATTATTGTACAGCGCCGTGCGCTCTTCCGGATGGTCTTGAACGTATTTCAGGGAGCCAGAATCGAGCGGGTCGTGGTAGCCGCAGGCGAGGGCATTTACACCCAATTTGAGCCGGCCCAGCAGATCCCGCACGAGCGCCAGGTGCTGGGGCGCCCCGGTATGGGAGGCCGCCATGATGGCCAGGTGCTGCTCGGTAAGCCCCAGACGCTGGTCGGCGCCGCGTTCGATCAGCGGCAGCAGCTGGAAGGGCTTGGCAGCGGAGCGGAGGCTGGTGACCAGCTCCGGCTGCTCCGTGGTAGCGAGCACGGTACCCTCGGCATCCGCGACCACGGCCTGAATGCGATGGCGGGACTCCGCGATCGAGCCCCGCCAGACTTCCACGTCAATGCGCAGCCGTGTCACTGGGCCGGTTGGCACCGAACGTCCCATGGCCCCGCGGTTCATGAATTGACCTTTGGCTAACGGATCACGATGAAGCGGTCCTGGAAACTGAACGAGCCCGCCTCGACGCGGTACATGTAGATCCCTGAAACGACGTCGTGGCCGGCTGGGTTCTTGAGGTCCCATCTGGCGAAGTCACGAACACGATCGGTGTGCTTGAAGTCCGCGACCAGATCACCCGCCACCGTGTACACGCGAACCCTCGCATCCTGCGGCAAGTTGAGGAAGTGGATCTCACTGCCGCCTGGGCCATCCCACGCCGCACTCGCCCGGAACGGATTCGGCACGACGCTGACACGCTCGAGATTGGCGGTCGGGCCGGCAGTGGGCTCGACCGGCTGGGGAATGATGTTGAGCAGCTTGTTATTCAGGTTCGGGCACTTCAAGGAATCCAACGGCGTGGCGCAATGGGCCAGATCCGGCACGAACAGGTCGGCATATTCGCCGTCAAGTCCGCGGTTCTTTCCCTCGTAGGTAATGCTGTACCAAGTCCTGAAACCATCGTGTGGTCCCGGCGGCGCGCGCAACACCAGCGTTGAATCGCCGATCGACAGGCAACGGCCGTTGGGATCGCTCTGGGGATCTCGCCGGCGGCAAACACGCACAAAGGCGCCATCCGAATCGGGATCGACGAAGGTCACCACGCTATCGTTCACGACGGCATTACGGCACTTGAAGTTCAAT
>JANLOX010000420.1:0-5770 GCA_031366795.1 Candidatus Eiseniibacteriota bacterium
GCGCGTGACGCGCTTGCCGATCGTGCACATCACTTCATACGCGAGCGTCCCGCTCCACGCGGCGACCTCGTCGATCGGCAGCGAGGCATCGCCCTGGTCGCCGAACAGCACGACCTCGTCGCCCACCTCGGCGGGCACACCCGTGAGGTCGATCATGGTGAGGTCCATGGTGACGCGCCCGATGATCGGCACGCGCTGTCCCGCGACGAGCATGTGTCCGCGATTCGACATCAGCCACGACAGCCCGTGCCCGTAGCCCACCGGTACGACACCCATGCGCGTCGGGCGCTGCGTCACGAAGGTGCGTGAATAGCTGATGGGCGTCCCCGCGGGCATTGAGCGCACCTGCACCAGGCGGCTCTTGAACGCCATCACGGGAAGCAACGGCAGCCTCGTGCGCGCATGCGGAGGCTGAACGCCATAGGCGATCAGTCCCACGCGCAGCCAATCGAGCCGCGCCGCCGGGACATTCAGCGTGCCCGCACTGTTGGCCGCGTGCACGCGCGAGGGGCGCACGCCGCGCGCGGCGAGCCGCTCGATCAGCGCGTTGAAGCTCGCGATCTGGCCCTCAGCGAACGACAGGTCCTCGCCATCCGCATCGGGGAAGTGCGTATACACGCTGGCGAGCCGCAGCCGCGGCAGGGCGATCAGCGCCACGAGAAAATCTTCGGCCTCATCCGCGCGAACGCCGGTACGCCCCATGCCGGTATCGATCTCGACATGCACGCGCACCGGCAGTGCGGCGGTCGCGGCGGCGGCGGACAATTCGCGCGCGAAGTCGAGGTCGGCGACGGTCGGGCTCAGTTCGTGCGCGACCGCCTCGCCGATCTCGCTCGGCAGCAACGGCGACAGCACCACGATCGGCAGCCGGTTGCCTGCCTGGCGCAACTGGATGCCCTCATGCAGCGTGGCGACGCCCAGGTGCGAAACGCCCTCCGCCTCGGCCGCCTGCGCGATCTCGACCGCGCCATGTCCATAGGCGTCGGCCTTGGCCACGAGCAGCAGGTCGCGGCTCCCCCCGTCCACACCGCGAATCGCGGCGAGGTTGGCGGAAAAACGATCGAGATCGATCTCCACCCAGGTGGAGACGGGCATCGGCATGGCGTCCTCCTGCTCACGCAGAGTGCGGCTGGCGTGCATCGCAGCGGGCGCGTAGGATACGCACGCGTTGCGGTTGCGGCAACCTCGAGCTCAAATGGAGCGGGTCCGGCAGCCCACGCCACCCACGACATGCACTCCGACACCCTGACCCTATCGCTCGCCCTGCTCGCCGGAATGGCCCTCGCCGCGGCCAGCGGCCTGCGCGCCTTCCTGCCGCTGCTCGCGGTCGGCGTCGGCGCCCGCTTCTTCCACGTCCAGCTCCAGCCTGCGCTCCAGTGGCTTACCGGTGACGTGTCGCTGGTGACACTCGGCAGCGCCACCGCCATCGAGATGTTGGGCGACAAGATCCCGGCGATCGACCATGCGCTCGACGTCGCCGCGACCTTCATCCGCCCCGTGACCGCCGCACTTGCAGCCTACGGGATTCTCGTGCACTGGCCCACGCCTTGGGCCCAGATCATTGCCGTACTTCTCGGCGGCTCGGCGCTGGCGATCCACGCCGCCAAGGCGAACACGCGCGTCGGCAGCTCGATCTTCACGCTGGGACTGGCGAACCCGCTGCTGTCGGTCGTCGAGGACGTGATGTCGTTCACCTTCATCGCCATCGCCTTCCTCGCTCCCATCATCATCGCGCTGTTGATGCTGTTGGTGTTCCTGTGGATGACCGGCCGCCGCCGGCGCACTCCGGCGCAACCCTCTTGAGCGAGCGCGAGCGCGAAGCGTTCGGGCGGCTGCTCGAGGTCTGCCGCAGGCTTCGCGGCCCCGACGGTTGCCCGTGGGACCGCGAGCAGACGCTCGAGTCCATGACGCCCTACATTGTCGAGGAAGCCGCCGAGTCCGCCGATGCGATCGGCACCGGCGTGCACGCCGACATCGCCGAGGAACTGGGCGACGTCGCGTTCCTCTCGATTTTCTGCCTCGAGCTGCTGGGCGAGCGCGGCGGACCCTCGCTCGCCGAAGCGCTCGATGGCGCGGTCGACAAGCTAATCCGCCGCCACCCGCATGTGTATGGCGACAAGCAGGTCGCCGATGGCGAAGGCGCCTATCGCCAGTGGCAGGAGATCAAGAAGCAGGAGAAGGGCGGCAAAGGATCCCTGCTCGGGGAACAGCCCAAGGGACTCGCCGCACTGGTGGCAGCCTACCGCATGCAGGAGAAGGCGGCCGCGGTCGGCTTCGACTGGCCGACACCCGAAGGCGCTCTCGCCAAGGTGCGTGAAGAAACGGAAGAGATCGCCGAAGTGCTCGACCAGGACAGCGGCCCCGAGCGCGCGCGCGAAATCGGCGACCTGTTGTTCGCCACCGTGAACCTCGCGCGCAAGTTGCGCGTCGATCCCGAGCGCGAACTGCGCGCCACCATGCAACGCTTCCGCAGCCGCTTCGATCACATCGAGCAGCGCCTCGCCGAACAGGGCCGCGCCCCCTCGCAGGCCTCGCTCGAGGAGATGGACGTGCTGTGGGAAGAAGCCAAGCGCCTCCAATAGAGGAGAATCAAAGTCATGTCCGAAGCCCTACCCTCCCGCCAGGCCGCACTGTTCCTGCAGCTCATCCTCGGCCTGCAGCAGAGCGCCATGATCTCGCTCGGCAAGCTCATGAACCCCATGAGCCGCAAGATCGAGACGAACCTCGAGATCGCGCGCGACACCATCGACACGCTCGCGGCGCTCGAAGCCCGCACCAAGGGCAACCTCGAGCCCGACGAAGCCCGCGTGCTCGCGCAGGTGCTGTCGGAGCTGCGCATGAACTACGTGGACGAGGTGAAGAAGAGCGGGGATGCGGGGGCGAGGGAGTAGCCCACAGCTCGGCACCGTTTGGGCGGACATTGCCTACCGGTACAACATCTTCACCGCGTCCCAACGGCCTCGCTACGTGCCCGTACTTTGAGCCGGACAGTATGCCAACATCAACGCGTGACCTCGGTGAGGTGGCCGGTGTCGAGAGTGTCGGAGACGAAGAAGTAGTCGCCGCCGAGTGTGTCGCCGGGGGTGCGCGGGGCGTAGCGGGAATAGACGTCGCCGCGCAGCGTGGTATCGGCGTACCACACGCGGAGCGGCGCCGAATAGCCGGGGCCTGAGACCATGCCCACGTTCGCGGGGAGCAGCGCGAAGTAGACGCGCGAATGGCGCGGGAGCGCAGGCTCGCGGCCCACGAGGTCGTCGTGCATGCGCCGCGTGAGAACAGCGGCGCGCCGCTGGTACCACTCGCTGCCGAGGTCCACCTGTGGCGACGCGTTGCGAGCGGGGCGCAGCAAGGCGAGCGCGCACACGAGCAATGCCGCGAGCCACGGCCAGCGGCGCAGCGCGATGGCGACGGCCCCGAACGCGCCAAACGACCCCCACAGCGTGTAGTACGGCCGCCAGTGCAGCCCGGGCGCCAGCAGCGGCGCCCAGGCCAGCGCGGCCCAGCACAACAGTCCGCTGGCACGCCACGCATCGCCGCGTCGCTCCGCATCCGGTCGCGACCCAAATCGTAGCGCGGCCAGCGCCGCGGCCGGCAGCGCGACCGCCGCGGGCAACGCCACGCGGAGCACGCCATGCCAGGCCCCGGGCCGCAGGTCGAGCCAATCGACGTTCGCCATGCTGCGTATGATGGAGACGAGGAGGCCGGGCGAGTGTGTCGTGGGATCCGCCAGAGCGTGGCCCCCACCGAGCGCGGGATGCACCCAAGCCCACGCCGCCACGAGCGGCAGGTAAACGAGGCTGCGCTTGAGCGCGCCAGCAGCCGGCTCGCCCTCGACCATCGCGAGGTAGCCGGCCGCGACCAACGGCAGCGTCGCGGCGGTCTCTTTGCTGAGCAGCGCGATCGCCAACGCAATGGCCGCGATGACGTGCCGTCGCGCGCTCACTGCGAGCAGGAAGCCCATCCCCGCTGCCATCATCCACAGCTCCTGCGAGCCGGCTGGCCACACGAGCAGCGCGCCCCACGCGGCCTGCGTGGCGACGAGGCACGTGGCGAGCCCCGCGACGGCGCTGCCCGCATGCCGCCGCAATAACACGAAGAACCCGGCCATCGTCGCCGCGAACAGCGCCAGGGCGACGGCGTGGAACGGAGCGGCCGTCACGCCGAACGCGCGCGTCAGGATCCAATAGTGGAACTCGCGCGACCACGGCCGGTAGTACCACGACAGCAGGTCACGCGGCAGCCACAGACGCGCGAACGGGGTATACTGCAACTTGTCGAGGACTAGGTAGTCATCGTTCGAGAACGACAGCCGGAAAACGTCGTAGTACTGCGTCGCCAGCAGCACCAGCACAGCAGCGGCGACAGCGGCTCCGACCACGCTCGCCCATCGCGCGCGTGGCTTCGCGGCGGCGGCTGGCGCGGTGCCGCGCCGTCGGCGCTTCGGGGGCGCCACTACTCGGCCTCCAACATCAGCGCGTATCCCACGAGAGAGCGGCGAGCGACCGGCCTCATCGGGCTCCCCTACAACGCCTGCAGCACCGCGCAGGTGAGGTAGTGCGTCTCGGGCACCGCCAGCAGCTGGGGATGGTCAGGGGCCTCACCCGCCCAGTCGAGCACGCGCATCGGGCGGCGCGCGGAGCGGGCGGACTCGAGCAGTACTTGGCGGAACAAGGTGTCGTCCAGGTGATGGCTGCACGAGCACGTGACCAGCACGCCGTCTTCCTCGAGCAGCGCCATCGCGGTGCGGTTCAGTTCGCGGTAAGCGCGCGAGCCGGCGGCGAGTGAGCGGCGCGACTTGATCAGCGCTGGCGGGTCCAGGACGATCATGCCGAAGCGTTCGCCCAGGCGCTCGAGTTCCTTGAGTACGTCGAAGGCGTCGCCCTTGCGGAGCGTCACGCCGGCCGTCAGGCCATTGCGCTCGAGGTTGCGCCCTGCGGCTGCCAGCGCTCCCTCGGAGCTGTCGACCGCGAGCACCTCGCGGGCACCGCCACGCATGGCGTGCAGCGTCCACTCGCCCTGGTAGGCGAACATGTCCAGCACGCGGCGGCCCTTGGCGCGGGCTTCGGCGCGGCGGCGGTTGACGCGCTGGTCGAGGAACAGGCCGGTCTTCTGGCCGCCCATCAAATTGGCCTCAAGCTGGAAGCCCTCGAACGCGACATCGATCCGCTCGGGCACCTCGCCCCACCACACTTCGCGCACCAGCGGCAGGCCCTCGAGCGTGCGCACCGAAGCGTCGGCCATGCGCACGACGCCGCGCGGCTTGAGCGTCTTCTCGATGGCCTCGCGGATCATCTCGGCGCGCTGCTCCATGCCGAGCGTCAAGATCTGCACGGCCAGCGTGTCGCCGTAGCGGTCGATGACGAGCCCGGGCAGCAGGTCGGCCTCGCCGTAGACGACGCGGCACACGCGCTCGCCGGGCAGCAGCGACTCACGCAGCCGCAGCGCGCGCTCGATGCGCTTCACGAAGAAGCCGGCGTCGACATCGTCGCGCCCGCGCGTCAACAAGCGCGCGGCGATCAGCGAGTGGGCGTTGTAGTAGGCACGGCCGAGGAATGCGCCGCGCGAATCCTGCACGTCGACCAGCGCGCCCGGAGCGGGCTCACCTTCGAAATGGTCGATTTCGTTGCTGAACACCCACGGGTGGCCGGAGCGGACGCGCCGGTCCTGGTTGCGCTTGAGGACGAGTTGAGCGGTCGGTTTGCTATCCATTGCCCTGGAGCGCGAGCCCGATTAAGCGATACGTGAGCCGCGCGGCGAGGAAGTCCGAGGC
>JANLOX010000457.1:0-1842 GCA_031366795.1 Candidatus Eiseniibacteriota bacterium
CGGCACGACACCGCTGGCCCGCTTCCTGGAAGGGCCCTCAGTGCTGCGCGAGTGCCCGGACAGCCAGGCCTTGCGTGCTGCCTTCCGCACGGAAGTGACCCGCCGGCAGCGGCGCAGTGACGGCAGCGTCAGCCTGGAGGGTCGGCGCTACGAGATCCCGGCGCGCTACCGGCACCTGCAGCAACTACACCTGCGCTATGCGCGCTGGGACCTCAGCACTGTGGATCTGATCGACGCCCGGCGCGGCACCGTGCTGTGCGCGCTCGCGCCGACCGACAAGGCCAGCAATGCCAGTGGCCGGCGCCGGGCCATCGATCCCGTCACGGTCGCGGACACCCCACTGTTCGAATCCGGTATTGCGCCGCTGCTGCGCCGGCAGATGGCCGAGTTCGCCGCCTCCGGTCTGCCGCCGGCCTATATCCCGGCCGAACAGGAGGTCACACCATGAACCAGTCGCTGCTGGCCCTCTACGGCCTCAAGTGGAACCCCTTCAACCAGGAACTGCCGACCGAGGCGCTGCACGTCACGCGACCGGCGGAGGACTTCCTCTGGCGCATCGAGCAGAACCTGGTGCGCGAGGGCGGCTTCGCCCTGATTCAGGGCGATCCGGGCACCGGCAAGAGCGTGGTCATGCGCCTGCTGGCCGAACGCCTCGAACACTTGCCCGGCCTGATGGTGGTCGCGCTCAACCACCCGCAGAGCAACCTCGCGGACTTCTACCGCGAGCTGGGCGAACTGTTCGGCGTGAGCCTCAAACCCTCGAACCGCTGGGGTGGCTTCAAGAGCCTGCGCGAGCGCTGGGTCGCGCACCTCGAAGGCACCCGGCTGCGCCCGGTGCTGCTGATCGACGAGGCCCAGGAGATGAATGCGATGACGCTCTCGGAATTGCGTCTGCTGTTCAGCGCCCGCTTCGACTCGCGCCCACTGCTGTCCATCGTACTGGCCGGAGACGGCCGGCTCGCGAAGAAGTTGAAGCGCGATGAACTGCTGCCGCTGGGCAGCCGAGTCCGCATCCGGCTGACCATGGAATATGCCAGCCGGGATGATCTGATGGCGTGCCTGGAGCACCTGCTGGCCACCGCCGGCAACGCCACGCTGATGACACCGCAGCTGCGCGGCCTGCTGTGCGATCACGCCGCCGGCAACTACAGGGTGTTGACCACCATGAGCGCACAGCTGCTGAGCGCTGCGGTCCAGCGGCAAGCCAACGTCATCGGCGAGAAGCTGTACTTCGAGGTGTTCGCCGACACGAAGAGCGCCAGCGTAGCCAAGCCGCGCCGGGCTGCGAGGTGAGGCCATGGACGACTACATCCCACTCCCGCGGCCACGCCTGAGCGACGATGCTGCCGCCCAGGTCCTCGACTTCCTCTACGACCTGGTCGCCGACTTCGAGTCGGCCTATGCTGGCCAGATCCTGCGGCACCGTAAGGCCGAAGCCGACGAGCGGCGCGACCTCCGGCAGCTGATCCTGTTCGCCGACCCCAACGGCGATCCCTTCTGACATCTTGAAACCCCGCCGCCTGACGGCGGCGGCATCACGCCAGTCGACCCTCGATCATGTTGATCGGAGGGCCATCAAAGAGCGTGCTCATGCTCAGCCGTCGCCGTTAGCCCATGCCGCTGGTTTGCGATCGCGAACACAATCCCAGCCTCAGGGAAGTAGGCCAAGATCGCCTCCTCGAACGCTTCGTAACGCTCAAGCAGGGGGTCGAACCGCACCGACTCGGCAGTTTCGCTCATTCGTGAGCGCCCAATCGTTGATGAATCAGGAATACTTGCATCCTAAGGGAGACCCAAGAGTGCAAGACAACCTGAGCGAAGACGACATCAGCGTTAAGTTCA
>JANLOX010000471.1:0-20985 GCA_031366795.1 Candidatus Eiseniibacteriota bacterium
GGTCGAAAGCGGGATAGATGAAGTCGACGAACTGGATCTCGACGACCGGCCGCATGCCATAAAGCGCCATGCCGATCGCCGCACCCACGATGCCATTCTCGGCGAGCGGCGTGTCGGTGACGCGATCGGCGCCGAACTCCGCCTGCAGGCCCTCGGTAACCCGGAACACGCCACCGTTGAGCCCGACGTCCTCGCCCAGCACGACCACGCGCGGATCCTCGCGCAGGGCGACACGCAGCGCGTCCTGGATGGACTGGACCATGGTCATCTGCGGCATGGGACTCCTCCACGAGAAGGGCTCAAGGAGGCGGCAGCGTAGCGGAACCATTACCACGCGGCCAAGTCAGGGGGAGGGCGGGGTGGGAGCGTCACTGTTAGCCTTGACAAACAATCCAATTAGCCTAGGCTAATTCCATCATGACCATGCCCCACGCCACACTCGCACTGTCGCGTTCGCGGCAGGATTACTTGAAGGCGCTGTTCGCGCTGGGCGATGGCAACGCGCGCGTGACGACGTCGCAGGTGTCGCAGCGGCTCGGGGTTTCGGCGCCCTCGGTGACCAAGATGCTCACACGCCTCGCGGCCGAGGGCCTCGTGCTCCACTCGCCCCGTGCCGGCGCGCGGCTCACCGCATCGGGCCGCCGCGAAGCGATCGCCCTGATCCGCCGCCACCGCATCCTCGAGACCTTCATGGTGCGCGTGCTTGGGCTCGACTGGGCGGACGTCCACGACGATGCCGAAGTGCTCGAGCACCACGTCAGTGACCGCGTGCTCGAAGCGCTCGACAGGATCTCGGGTCACCCGACCGAGGACCCGCACGGGCACGCGATTCCTGATCGCAAGGGGCGTATTCCACACCGCGACCTGCGTCCGCTCGTCGATGTGCCCACCGGTGAACGCGTCACCGTGCGCGAGATCCGCGACCGCGATGGGCGCCGGCTCGGGCGCTGGAAGCAGGCGGGGCTGGTGCCCGGGGCGCGGTTGCGCGTCAAGGCGGTGCGCCCGCTCGACGACGTGATCGAACTCGAGATCGATGGGCGCGCGCTGGTGACGGGCCGCGCCGCGCTCGAAGGTGTGATGGTCGATCGCAACGCGAGAAACCGCAATGGCTGACCGCCACGACGACACGCGCTCGCTCGCCGAAATGAATCGCAGCGTGCCGGTGCCGCTCAAGGCCTCGAACCTGCGCCGTTGGTTCGCCTTCGCGGGCCCCGCGTATCTCGTGAGCGTTGGCTACATGGATCCGGGCAACTGGGCGACGGACTTGGCCGGTGGCGCGAAGTTTGGCTACCAGCTCGTCTGGGTCCTGGTGATGAGCAACCTGATGGCGGTGCTGCTGCAGACGCTGTCCGCCCGGCTGGGCGTGGTCACGGGCCGCGATCTCGCGCAGGCCTGTCGCGACTGGTACCCCGCGGTGCTGCGCTGGCCGCTGTGGCTGCTGTGCGAGATCGCCATCGTCGCCTGCGATCTCGCCGAAGTACTGGGCGCCGCGATCGGTCTGCATTTGTTGTTCGGCATCCCGCTGCTGTGGGGCGTGTTGATCACCGCCGGCGACGTGCTGCTGCTGCTGGCGCTGTCGCGGCTCGGCATGCGGCGCCTCGAGGCGATCATCGTCGTGCTCGTCGCCACGATCGGCGGCTGCTTCGCCATCGAGATGTTCCTGTCGCGCCCGGATATCCCCGCGGTGCTGTTGAACTTCTTGCCGCGTGACGCGGCAGGCCGCCCGACGCTGGTGACTCACGATCCCGGCCTTGGGCTCTCGGTGTTGGGCCTCCGCCACGATTCGCTCTACATCGCGATGGGTATCCTGGGCGCCACCGTGATGCCCCACAACCTCTACCTGCACAGCTCACTGGTGCAGACGCGCGCGGTGGAGCATTCGATCGAAGGCAAGCGGTCGGCGGTGCGCTGGAACTTGATCGACTCCGTGATCGCGCTGAACGCCGCGTTCTTCGTGAACACGGCGATCCTCGTGCTGGCCGCCGCCGCCTTCCACAACTCCGGTCACCAAGACGTCGCGAAGCTCGAGGACGCTCACCGGTTGCTGACGCCACTGCTCGGCACCTCGCTCGCCGCGACCTTGTTCGCGGTGGCGCTGCTGTCCTCGGGTCAGGCCAGCACCATCACCGGCACGCTCGCCGGCCAGATCGTGATGGAAGGCTTCATGCGCATCCGCATCCAGCCGTGGTTGCGGCGCCTCATCAGCCGCGGGCTGGCAATCATCCCCGCCGTGATGTTCATCGCCTGGCGCGGCTCGGGCAGCATCGACGCCCTGCTGGTGTTGTCGCAAGTGGTCTTGAGTCTGCAACTGTCGTTCGCCGTGATTCCGCTCATCTCGTTCACCAGTGACCGCTCGAAGATGGGCGAGTTCGTCAACCCGCCGTGGGTGATCGTGCTCGCCATCGTCGCCGCCGCGCTGATTCTCGGACTCAACATCATGCTGGTGGCGCAGCAGCTCGCAGCGTGGACAGGTGAGCTGGGAAAGGGCGCACCGCTCATGTGGGTGGGTCTCAGTCCCGTGCTCGCCGTGCTCGGCGGAACGCTTGCCTACATTCTTCTCGCGCCGTTTGTCGGACGGCGTCGCGAACCCGGCGCGGCGGCGCCGCCATCGCTTGCCGCGGGTCCCGTCTCGGCCGGCTCGGGCCGCGGCGTGTGGACGTTCGGTGGGCGAGCCCGCGCTCGCTCGGGTGCTGCGAGTGGGGCGCCGCCATTGCTGTCGCCCGAGGCCTTGATGGCCGGCGACTTCAGGCGCATCGCCGTGGCGCTCGAAATGGGTGGTGGTGACACGTCCGTGATCGAGCTGCTCGAGGCGATGCCGCCCCGAACGGACACCGAAGTCATCTTGATGCACGTGGTCGAGAGCGCGGCGGGCCGCTACCTGGGCCCTGAGAGTTCCGATCTCGAAACCCGCACCGAGTCCGGCACGCTCGAGTCCTTCGGCGTCCGGCTGCGCGATCACGGCTTCAGCGTGCGCGTCGTGCTGGGTCATGGCGATGCCGCCACGGAACTCGCCCGCATCACCTCCGAGGCGCACGCCGACCTGCTGGTCGCGGGCTCGCATGGCCACGGCCCGATCAGCGACCTGCTGTTCGGCGCCACGACCTCGCGGCTGCGGCACAGGGTGCGCTGCCCGATGCTGATCGTGCCCGCGGCACAGCAGGGCTGACGCACGCCGCGCGCCGCCCGCGCTGGCGTGCGCCACGGCACACGGCCTAGAATGAGCGAATGCGACGCCCTTCACTCACTCCGCCCGTGCCGGAGCATCCCCCGGAGTCCCCTATGAGCACCCACCTGCACCATGGCCGGTTGATTGCCAGCATGGCCGATATCGTCGATGAAGGATTCGACCTGCTCCCGACGTTCGAGCAGGCCGGCATTCCGTTGATCGACGGCGCCGAGCGCCCCGCCGAATGGCCCGAGGTCAAGCGCCGCGTGCGCGCCGAAGGCATTCGCCTGCGGCAGCACCGCGGCATGCTGTTACTCGAACCCGGCGAGCTGGACCGCTTCTCCTCGGTCGGCATGTTCGAAGGCGCGAGCGAGTTGTTCCTGTGCGCCGAGTGGAACGACGAACTAGAACCGTTCCCCGGCCGCATCTCGAGTGACCTGCACGACTTTAATGAAGGCACGCCGCTGGGGCTCGAGGAGTGGATGGCGGATGCTGGCTGCCTGCTGGCGATGGGTGATGGCGACGGGCTCAACTTCGTCACCCCGAGCAGCGACCTCGCCGAACTTCTGCACTCCAAGTTCCGCACCGCGAAGCGCTAACAAGATGGAGCGGCACGACTCAGCCCAGCGGCTCGCGCATATCACGCTCGCGGGAACGGCGGGGCCGATCGAGGCGGTGCTGCAGGAGTCTGATCCTGGAGACCACGCGATCACGGCCGTGGTCTGCCACCCGCACCCTGTCTACGGCGGCACGCTGCACAACAAGGTCGTACACCGCGCGGCCTCGACGTTGTACGGCATGGGCGCGGCGGTGCTGCGCTTCAACTTCCGCGGCGTCGGCAAGAGTGCCGGGAAGTACGATCTCGGCAACGGCGAGCTGGAAGACGTGCGCGTGGCGTGGGAGTACATGCGCCAGCGCTGGCCGAATGCGCGGCGCTGGCTCGCGGGCTTCTCGTTCGGCTCGTGGATTGCGGCGCGGCTCGGCGCCGAGACCGCGGACGTGGAGCAGTTGCTGCTCATCGCACCGCCCGTGCACTCTTCGTCATTCGAGTCGATGCATCACTCCGCGGTCCGCAAGCGAGTGGTGCAGGGGATGGCCGACGACATCTGCACCGTCGAGCGGCTGAACGGCGAGTTCCCGTTGTGGGCCGAGCCGAAGCGGCTGGTGACCGTCGATGGCGCCGGACACTTCTTCGACCGCACGCTCGAGGAGTTGGGCGTTGCGGTGCGCGAGGTGATGGAACTCTAGCCGGGCCGGGCGCCGGATACTGCGGCAGCCGCCGGCTTTAGCCCTGCGCGCGCAGGCCGCCGCCTTCGCGGCGCGTGGCGCGTTCCGTTTCCAGGGCAGGCTCGACGTGGACGACGACGTCCGTCACCCCGGGGAACTGTCCCTGCAAGCGCTGCTCAACGCGATGCCCGATGGCGTGCGCGTCGGCGAGCCCCAAGGCAGGATTCACCAGCACGTGCAGGTCGATGTGGATGTCGTCGAGCGGCCCGCGTGAGCGGACATTGTGCACCTCGAGCACGCCGGGCTCGAGCACCGCCGCGCGTTCGATGTCCAACGGCGCGATGCGGCGCTCATCGGACAGCGTGGACAGGGTGCTGCGCAGGATCACCATGCCGGCGCGCAGGATCAGCGCGACGATGATGACGCACGCGATCAGGTCGGCGTAAGCGAAGCCCAGCCACTGCGCGACGAAGCTCGCCACGACCAGCAGCGATGCGTAGACATCGCTCTGGGTGTGGGCGGCATCGGACATCAGCAACTCGCTGCCGAGACGCCGGCCCTCGCGATTCTCGATCGCGACGACCAGCAGGTTGATCGTGAGCGTCGCGCCCATGATGGCGAAGGCGGCCCAGGTGATGTGCGGGGGTTCGTGAACCGACCACCGCTGCCACGCCTGCGCGATGATCTCGCGGCAGCCGAGCAGCATCATGGCGGCGACACCGAGTGCGGCGAAGGTCTCGTACTTGCGGTGGCCGTAAGGGTGGTTGTCATCCGGCGGGCGGCGGGCCAGGAACACGCCGACCAGCCCGATGATGTTCGAGGAGGCGTCGAGCAGCGAGTGCAGGCCGTCCGCCGAGATCGCGAGCGAGCCGGCAGCGTGGCCATAAGCCAGCTTGGTCACCGCCACGAGCAGGTTCAACCCGAGGATGATCCACAGGATCCGCGCGATGGCGTGCTGTCGCTGTTCCGGTCGCTCGCTGGTCATGGAGCGTCAGGCTCCGCGTTTGTGGTGGTTGGCGCCGCGTCGGTGTTCGCGGGCGTGGCTTCCGATTCGGCATGCATAATAGCGCGAGTTGCGGTCAGGCCGAAGCATTCACACGATCCCGCGCGGCGGGCCAGCAAACGCGATCCCGTGGACGCGCTCCGCTACGAATAGCGGAGCGCATCGCGGGATGGTTCAGCGGCTCAACGGCAGAGGGACTTCAGCGCTCCCCAGGATCGGTGTTTCGTTCCCACCGATCCCACACAATTCGTGGCGGGCGTTGCTTCCAGCGTCGCGCCTGCGCTGGAGCTCAGAATCGTCGTTGGATTGGAGTGTGCTGAGACTGGGGATACTTGGAGTAGCGCCAGCGTGATCTGGGACTGGCAGCAACCCCGCAAGTCGCCGCCGGCTTCGACAGCCTCGTTGGTGTGAAGCAACATGCGGGCGAGGAACAACTTCTGGTTTGCCGTGACGGCGAGATCCGAGGGCCTGAACACACTGCCCGCCCTGCGGACCCGGTTGCTCCTGAGCACGGCCGCTGCCCATGAGTCTCCGCTATTGAGGGCCGACCACGCGTCCGTCTTGAAGCCCACGCACTGCGGCGGCGGAATCGTGCGGGACAGGCTGAAGGCACTCGCATTGGCCGTCTGCCAATCCCAGAAGTTGCCATCCGAATGGACGTCGTTGCTCGTCAACGCGTCGAGGATCCAATCGGCGGCCACCAGATCGGAAATATCCTCGGCCGGTTCGAAGGTCAGCACCAACACGAAGCCCTGTCCGCCCGCACACTGTAGATTGGCGTATCCGGTCTGGGCACCAGGACTGCCGGTGCACGAGCCGACACTGAGCTCAATTCCTGATGCGAGCGCCGGGCCCGCCAACACCAGTCCGGCGATGACCCACAGTAGTATCGGTGTCTTCATGTTGCCGTTCCCTCCCGTGGCTGGGGGAAGTCATCGAGGGGGGGGGGCATCGCCGGGGCCGCTCGCACGACATCGAGCTTAGTCCCGGGGTTGCAGGGGGCACCACGCCTATTTCGCGGTGCCGCGCGGCGCCCTGGCCCCGTTGGCAGGGGCGCCGGCGCCCGCTTCTACCTTGTAAATGAACCATGGCGAGCCTTCCGTCATGATGCCCGGGACTTCGCCTGAATAGCGCACCGCGTCCTGGTCGTAGGCCTTGGTTTCCCGCCCGATCATCTGGATGTCGTCTTGCCATAGCAGGGTGCGCACGCCGGCGTGGCGGATGTATTCGAGCATTTCGCCGCGGCGCATGGCCTCGTAGCAGTCGCGGTTCACGACTCCGTCGAGGTTAACGACGGTCAACCGCTCGGCGAAATAGCCCAGCGCACCCGATTGCGAGCTACCGATGATCGTGCCGGGAGGGAAATGATCGCGCGCCCATTCTCCCGCGCGACGATAGCCCCACGGTGCGGGTGCGCCTTGGGCGAACAACACGCGCGTCTGCGGGTCGGCGATGGACCCCACGATGACAACGCCCGCGACAACGGCGACGCACACCGCGCGAGCCCGTGCGCCCGAGAACGCCTTGAACAGCGCATCCGCTGTGATTGCCACGGCGAGCACCGCCGGGATCCACAGCGGATAGAAGTAGCGGCCAAAGTACCAGGGCCCAAAGATGTAGAGCGTGTAGGCCGCGACGAGCATCGCGCCGAATGCGATGATGGGCAGCAGCGCCGCGAGTCGCCAACCGACGTGACTGGGCTGCTTGCCACGCGTGGCGATCCACGCCGCCAGCGCCAGCGCGAGCGCGAGCACCGTCGCCGGCCCCGCGTTGTGCGCCAGGGCGCGTGCGGCGCGCACGAGCATCGGCGCGTAGGTGTTGGCAAGGGTCGGCGCGTGGTTCACCGCCGATAGCTTGAGGTAGCGCACGGCGCGGCCGCTGGTGGGGAACACATCCTGGGTCCACCACGCGCTGTAGACAATCCACGGCAGCACGGCGAGACACGCCGCGATCGCCGCGATCCCAAGGCCGCGCAGCATGGCCTGTCGCTCGGGATCGGAGGGACCGCCGATGCGCGGACGAGCCACGGCCAGCAGCAACGGGACGCCGAGCGCTGCGCCTAAGAACACGCTGTCGACGCGCGCGAGACACGCGAGACCGCCCAATGCGCCGAGCGCAGTCCAGCCTGCGACGCCCGATTGCCCCGTGAGGCCAGGCTGCGCCGCGCGCACGCGATGCCATTGCCACAGCGTCGCCGCGATGCAGGCCGCGGCGATCGAAGTCTCGAGCCCGTTGAGCGAGGTGTGTAGCGACCACGGGCTTAAGCCCCACAGCAGACCGCCGACAACCACCGCTTCGGTCGAGCAACCCAGCCGCAGGGCGACGCGCAGCGTGAAGAACATCGCCAGCGCGTCCGCCACCACCAGCAGCGCGAGCGCGATGCGCACCGGCAGGTCGAGATCACCGCCCGTCAGGGCGAACACGGGCGCCATCAGGAACACATAAAGCGGCTGGAAACCGTTCGTCGGTGCCAGCCCGTAGAAGGGGCCTTTGCCCTGGGCGATGCTGCGCGCGAGATGCAGCGACAGGTAGCTGTCGTCGGGCAGCACCAGGTCGTCGAGCTCGCGCAGCGGGCGCAACCACACCGCCAGCCGCACTCCGATATGGAGCGCCATCAGGAGTAGCAATGCCAGTCTTCTTCGCACGGTGCGGCACTGTACACGACCGCCCGCCGGCGCGCCGCCCGTGGTGGTATAGTCCGCCGCCCACGAGGAAGTGGGTGCACGATCGCAGGAGGCGACGACCTTGAATCTCGATTGGCAGCGGCTTAAGGCGGTGGTGATCGAGAGTGATGACTGGGGGCTCTGCGCCTGGTCTGCCGACGAGCACGCGCTGCGAGTACTCGCCGACACGCCCGCGTTCCGCACGCCCGCGGGCGGCCGCTATGGCGGCTCGACGCTCGAGAGCGCCGAGGACGTGCGGCGGTTGGGCGCCACGCTGGCGGAATTCCGCGGCGGCGATGGCTTCGCTCCCGTGCTGCAGGCCAACACCGTGACAGCGGCGCCGCGCTATGAATTGTTGCGCCCTCCGCTGTTCGAGGTCACCCAGTTGCCGCTGGCGCGTCCGGTCGAGGCATCGTCACGCTGGAATCGCCCCGGGCTCGATGCCGCGGTCGATGCCTGCGCCGCCGAGGGCCTGTGGTGGCCCGAGCTCCACGGTCTGCATCATCTTCCCGAGCACGCGTGGCTCACCGCGCTGCGACGGGGTGCTGCCGATGCGCGGCGCGCGCATGAGCAGCACAGTCCCGTGTGCGCCGCCGTCGAGGCGAGTGGGGAGTACGCCGCAAGCGAGCCGCGCGAATTGCGCGCCCGCAATATCGCACTGGCGTGCGAGCGATTCGTCGAGCGGTTCGGCCGCCCCCCTTCGTCAATGTGCCCCCCCGACTACCGCTGGGATGAGGACCTCGAGACCGATCTCGAGGTCCTCGGGCTGACCACGCTGCAGGGCATCGGGGAGCAGGCCGGGCACCGCTTCGCCCGGATGCGGCGTATCACTTTGCGACATCACTGGCCACACCGGCGGGGCGAGCGCTTCTACTTGCCGCCGCGCATCGCGTTCGAGCCGAGCGCGTGGGAGGCGGGCGATCCGAGTCGCGCCATCGAGTCCGTCAGGCGCCGGGTACGGCAGGCGTGGGGCCTTGGCCAGCCGGCGATCCTCAGCACGCACCGCCTCAACTACGCCCAGCTCTCGCCGGATCGCGCAACCGCAGGGCGCACCGCCCTGCGCGAGTTGCTGAGCCGCATGGTGCAGGACGGCGCGGTATTCCTGACGGATAGCGAGGTGCGCCAGCTCGCCGACCGCGGTTGGTCGGTGCGCGGGACGGGCACTTCGGGCGCGATCCTGCGTTACTACGGAGTGCCGGGCGAGCCGGTTCGATTCGCGGCTCCGCCCCACGCGGCGAGCGCCCGGATTCGCGAGGGGCGGAGCAGCGGTGAACCCGAATTGCGCATCGAGCAGGGCCAGGTCGTCGCGCGATTGAACGTGGGCGAGTACCGCGTGGAGTGGTGCGCGTAGCGCGATACGATTGGTGCAGCGCCGCCCGCGATCGTCAGCGCATCCGCAGTGCATCCTATGGATTTCTCCCAAAGCTGCCGATACCACTTGGTGCGGCACTTCCGAGAGAGAGGACATCTATCCGCATCCCTGAACTTCAATCCCCGGGTCACTACCAACGAGCTGATTCCCCGCGTTGCCCATGCGGTACGGTCATTTGCTGGGTGTTCGCGCTCGCTGTGGTGGCCCCTGCGGCGCTCCCCGCCGCCCCGCTGGCGCACCCGTCCTTCCCGACCACCGACGGTATCGTGTGGGCCCTTGCAGTCTCGGGAAACACTTTGTATGTCGGCGGTGGGTTCACCCACGTCGGCGGTCTGCCGCGCAATAGGATTGCCGCGATCGATCTGACAACCGAGCAGGTCACTGCCTGGAACCCGAACGCCAACTCTGAGGTGAAAGCGATTCAGCCCCGGGACGGGATCGTTTACATCTCCGGCTACTTCCGGCAGCTCGGTGGACAGGCGAACTACGGGGTCGCTGCGGTCGACTCGTCGACCGGCGCAATGCTGCCGTGGAAAATTCCCTATCCTGACGTAGGCGAGAATTTTTCGCTCGCTGTGACCTCGGACGCCGTCTTTGTCGGGAGCGGCATCTTCGGTACCCAGCTGAAGGCTTACTCGCGGACCAACGGGGACAGTATCCTGTGGTCGAAGTACCTCGGTACATCTGGCAAAGTTGAAGCAATGGCCTTGGTCGGGGGCCACCTGTTCGTGGCGGGGAGGCTGGACAGTATTGACAAGACCGGCTTCCACGGCGGGCTGGTCATGCTCGACCCGAAAACAGGCGCTCTGCAACAAAGCTATTCGGACTACGTGTATACCCACGTGGGGCACTCGCACTGCCTTGCCGTCGGTAATGGCAGGCTATTCATCGGAGGCTACGTGGGGGTGACGGCAATCGATACCATGACTGACGACGTCATTCCGTGGTACGCCGATGTGCCTGCCGACGGCGTGTTCGCCATGGCGACAGCACCGAGCCGTGTTTACCTCGGCGGCGCCTTCGCCACCGTGAATGGCTCGACGCGCCACAACCTCGCCGCGATTGGCTCCTACGATGCGTGGGTGAAGGACTGGGCGCCAAGCGCAGACGGTATCGTCTTAGCTCTTGTCACCGCCCACGGCACCATCTACGCAGGTGGCGCTTTCACATCGGTTGACGGCCAGCCCCACGCGAACCCGGCGGCGATTGACGATCCACCATATCGGGTAGACGCCCCCGTTGAAGGATCGGCCGCGGCGAATCTTATCCTGAGGGCGCCAGTACCCAATCCTTTTCGCTCTTCGTCCGAGATTCGCCTCGACCTGCCACGCGAGGGCACCATTTCGCTCGACTTGGTCGACCTGGCGGGGCGTTCAGTGCGACGGGTCCTACCGAACCAGTCAATGCCCGCAGGTAGGCACGAGTTGACGCTAACGCGCTACGGCCTTGCCGCGGGACTTTACTGGCTACGCCTATCGTTCGAGGGTCGCTCCATGGCCCAAAGAGTCGTGTTGCTTCCCTGATTGTAGGCGGCCAGCAAGACCCGCGTGATTCTGACGGTGCGCGGCCGGTCTGGCGAGCCGCGGCGGCCTAAGCGAGACTGCGGGCTCAGCTGCGAACGTCCTCAAAGGACGAGGGCCCCCGGTGGGGTACACCCGGAGCCCTCTGGTCGACTTTCAGCTGCGAGCGCCGACGTGAGCCTAGTCTTGGCCGGCGGTCCGCAGCGGTCAACGACCCGCGTTCGCACCCATGCCAGCGTCGACGTCGTCGTGACGAACATAAGCGGGGCACGGGTTATGAAGCGGTCGGGGCAAGCACGGACTGCCCACATGCGTCACTCGAGGCGAATAACCTTGGTTTGCCTCACTCCCTCCTGCGCATGGAGCTTGATGAAGTAGATCCCGGGCGGAGCGATTTCGCCACCATCGCTTCGTCCGTTCCAGTGCACCGCGTGAAGCCCTGCGGTCTGACGACCCGAAACGAGCGCCCGAACCAATGTGCCCCGGACGTCGTATACGTGCACGTCGACGTTCTGCATGGCGGAAAGATTGAAAGCGACCTCGGAGCTGCCGCGCATCGGATTGGGCGTGACGCGCAGCGCGCCCAGCGCGAGTGGCGCCGTGCTTGGCGAAACGCCGGCCGGTGGTCTGTACGAAGTATTGAGCAGCACGGACACGCTATTAGAGGTATTGTTCGACGCCGCCACGTCGGGCTGACCGTCGCCGTTGAGGTCGGCGATTGCCACGCAGTAAGTAATACTCGCGGTCGCGAAGTCGCTCGTCGGGCCGAATGTCCCGTCGCCGTTGCCCAGGAGCACCGCGACCTTAGCTTCTCCTCCACCGGACCCGTCGCTGTTGAAGTCCGCCACCGCAAGGTCGGGCTGGCCGTCGCCGTTGAGGTCCGCAAACGCTACCCACCTGGGACAGACTCCGGTCGCGAAATCGGTCTTCGGGCCGAACGTCCCATCGCCGTTGCCCAGCAACACCGAGACCCCACGGCTTCCGCAGTTCGCCGACACCAGGTCGGGCTTGCTGTCGCCATTGAAGTCGGCGGTTGCCACCGAGTAGGGAGTATTCCCGGTCGCGAAATCGGTCTTCGGGCCGAACGTTCCGTTGCCGTTGCCCAGCAACACCGAGACCGCATTGGAGCCGTCGTTCGCTACTGCCAGGTCGGGCTTGCCGTCGCCATTGAAGTCCGCGATCGCGACCGAACTCGGGAAGTGCCCGGTGGCGAACTCGGTCGTCGGGCCGAATGTCCCGTCGCCGTTGCCCAGCAACACCGAGACTGCATCGGAGCCGTCGTCCGCCACTGCCAGGTCGGGCTTGCCGTCGGCGTTGAGGTCCGCAATAGCCACCGATCTAGCATGAATCCCGGTCGCGAAATCCGTCTTAGGACCGAATGTTCCGTTGCCGTTCCCCAGCAACACCGAAACCGTACTGGAGCTAAGGTTCGCCACTGCCAGGTCGGGCTTGCTGTCACCGTCTAGGTCCGCGATCGCCACGGACCAAGGATTGACCCCAGTCGCGAAGTCGGTCTTCGGGGCGAACGTCCCGTTGCCGTTGCCCAGCAACACCGAGACCATATGGTTGCTGTTGATCGTCACCGCAAGGTCGGGTTTGCCATCGCCGTTGAGATCCGCGATCGCCACCGAGATTGGGTAGTTCCCGGTCGCGAAATCGGTCTTGGCACCGAAACTGACGGGAGGCACGGCGCCCGCAGTGGCGGGAAGGAAGCTCGCCAATACAAGGCACATCGCAAACCACAGGATACATGGACGCATGAGTACCGAGAATGAGATCGAGGGCAGGTGCACGGAGGTCCTCCACATTGCTAGCCATTCAAGGGCCCCCGGTGGGGCACACCCGGAGCCCTCTGGTCGACTTTCAGCTGCGAGCGCCGACGTGAGCCAAGTCTAGGCCGGCGGTCCGCAGCGGTCAACGACCCGCGTTCGCACAGGGGCGAGCGCATTGGATCAAAGCCTTCGGCAGGGCCGATGCGGGCGATGCGGCGTGATATTCCATGTCTGCAGGCGCTGCGACGAGCTGGGCTACCTGCCCGCGGATGCCAGAGGCGGCGACCTCCTCTACAACATCATCAGCCGCCGCCATCAACAACGCCCACCATCATCACCACCAACCTCGGGTTCAAGCAGTGGGCCACCATCTTCCCCGGTGCCGCCTGCGTCGTCGCACTCGTCGACCGCTTCACCGAGTCCTGCCACGTCCTCGACATCGACGCCGACTCCTGGCGCCAGAAGTTGAACAAGTGACCGGCCGCAACCTACGCGGAACGGAGTGCGTCAGAATCACGCGGCTTTACATCGCCGTCTACACCTGATCAACAAGTGTGCCTGAATACGGTTCGGCCGCTCGCATCGCTTCACGATGCTCCACCCAACGCGATCGCCGCGACAGGCCAACCCGCCGGGGCGACCACGTCTGTGGTGCAGCGATGTCCGTTCGGGAGCCACGCGTCCATCTCCCGAATTCCAGTGTCCGGGACTCAGTAAATCGCTCAGCGCGCGGGCAGGTCCTGCGATTCCGAGATGACGCCGCCGCCTTGGCGAATCGTCAGGATGTGGCGCGCGACGATCGGTCCCTTCGTCACGAGCCCGCCGGTCCAGTGTCCCACCATCGTGTTGGTCTCGAACTCCCAGTTCAGGTCGAAGTTGGAGTCGGATTGGACGGAGAAGGGGAACGTAACGGACTGGTCCTTCGGCAGCTCTTCCTTGACGTAGGTGTGTTCGCCGACGATCAGGCGTACGCGCACGAGGTTCTCTCCTGTGCCGTTGTGGATGACCGCCTCATGGCGCGGCTCGGGATGCAGCAGAGCCTTGTAATGATGCCAGCCGTACCACGCGGAAACGGCGAACAGCACGAACACGATCAACTTCTTCATCTGATCCTCCTTGATCCGCTCGAGCGACAAAGGCGCCCGTGCGCTCGCCCTTCATGAATACTCCGGGCTACAGCGGCTCCTCCGCAATGCTGGGCAGTCCCGCCGGTGGATCGGGGTCGACGTGAGGTTCCTGGCTGCCCCGGAACGATGCATAGAAGTATAGCGCCGCGGCGGCGTACAGCGATGCGGTCGCGTAAAACGGCACGGCATAGCCGAAACGCTGGATCACCGCACCCGCCAGGGTGGCGCTGAGCGCCCAGCCGACGTTCCACAGCAGGCTCATCAGCCCAGTGGCGGTCGAGCGCATGTCCGCGGGCAGCGTTTCCATCACGAACGTGCTGATCAGCGGCGTGATCGCCTGCATCAGCGTGGCGCGCATCCAGAACGCGCCGACCGCCACGTCGAGGCGGTGTTCCGCGCCCATGGTGACGAGGAACGGCAGCGACAGCAGCTGCCCGGTGAGGGCAGTGCGTAACTTGCCGAACCGCCGCGCGATCACGGGCGCCAGCAGGGCGGCGGACGCCGTCAACACCTGCGCGACCGAGAAGAACGAGCCGATCTGCGCGCTCGAACACGAGAAGCGCTGGGCGAAATAGAGGTTCATGAACGGGATCACCAGCCCGGCGCCGGCTCCGATCAGCAGCGCGTTGACCCCGATCGGTATGAGCTTGCGCCGCAACTCGGGTGTGATCGTCGGGCGCGGCGCATGACGCACGGCTCGCGGCTCGCGCTCCAGCCCTAAGAAGGCGAGCGCGCCGCTCAGCGAAACCAGCGCCCCGAGCACGAGTGCGGCGCGATAGGCGCCGTGCAGCCCGCCGGGGAATCCGCCGGGCAGGCTAAGCAGCAGCCGTGGCAGCCAGCCGCCGAGGAGGCTGCCGATCACGCCGGCCAGCAGGGACAGGGCGAACAGCGTGCTGAACAGGTGAGTGCGCTCACGCGGCGTCGAGTGGGTGGCGAGGAACGGGGCGGAGGGAATCAGGATCAACGACTGGCCCGCGCCGGTAAACACGCACATTGAATAGACGAGCCAGGGCACGGGCCAGATGCAACGCAGCAGTTGGCCGATCCCGTCGATGGCGATGCCCAGCATGAGCGTGCGGCCGCCGCCCATGCGCCGCGCGATCCAGCCCGCGGGCAGCGCCGTCGCGGCTACCCCTAAGCCGAACAGCGCGATGGCGTGGCCCACCGATTGGGGACCGAAGCCCGACTCGATCAGGTACAGGTTGAACAACACCTGCGAGATGCCGTAGCCGCTGAAGAGCAGGAACTGGGCGAGCAGCAGTCGCCGGGCCGGGGGCGAGAACTGACCGATGGCATCGCGGTACTCGGCGAGGGTGCGGCGGAAGGGGCTCACGCGGCGCATCATAGCGAACGGCGGCCCGATGAGCCGGGCCGCCGCGCGTTGAGGGCAAGCAAATTTGTGACGAACGCCTTAGCTCGGTGCGGAGACTTCGTTGCCTCGATCGATCACGACCGACGTTGCCTTGAGCCTGGGTGCCGGTTCGAACGACGCTGGCGTGATGGCGATCATCACGCGCGCGGGCCCCGCCCCGGCGTTCTCCACGGCATGTGGCGTGCGGCCGTCGTAGTGACACGAATCACCCGGCTTGAGTTCGATGCGGTGTTCGCCCCCGGCGACGGTCACGAGACCGTCGAGGCACACGACGCATTCCTCGCCATGGTGGTAGTCCCGCTCGGTGCGGGCAGAGCCGCCGGGCGGGATGGTGGTCATCAGTATTTCGAGGTTCCGCCGCGGTTGAGCGGTCAGGACCTCGACGTGGATGGGTGCGCCGTTTGTGCCTTTGAGGCGGTCACTTTCACGGACGATGTGAGGAGCGGAATCGTCCTCGACGACCAGGTAAGCGACGGACGTGTTGAGCGCACGTGCCAAGTCCCTGAGGGTCGCAAGCGAGGGCGAAGTGCGCTCGTTTTCGACCTGACTGATGAATCCCTTCGATAGCCCGCTCAATTCAGCGAGCTGCTGGACCGTGAGTCCTCGACGAAACCTCAGATCACGGATCTTCTTCCCAAGGTGCATGTTCCAACCTCCTGGAGGTGCGGAGGGCCGAGGTGATGTTTAGTCATGCTAAGCCAAATTCATTCTAGTGTCAACTATTTGTGAGATCGGTGTTTGCGAGGATTCCTCGTCATCTGTTGAGGCCGACCGGGCCCGCGAAGCCGCGCTCCCACCGAGCGCCGTAAGTTCATACAGGCGAGCGTAAAGGCCGCCCAACGCCAACAGTTCCGCGTGGGTTCCCGTCTCGCGGACGCGGCCCCGGTGGAGGACCACGATCCTGTCGACATCGAGGATGGTCGAGAGCCGGTGTGCGATCACCAAACTCGTCCGGTTGCCCATCAATCGGTGCAACGCCGCCTGGATGTGCTGCTCGGTGTGGGTGTCGACGGCGGAGGTGGCCTCGTCCAGCACCAGCAGGCCGGGATCGCGCGCCAGCGCCCGGGCGAACGACAGCAATTGGCGCTGGCCGGCGGACAGCGTCGAGCCGCGTTCCATGACCGGCGCGTCGTAGCCGCCGGGGAGCGCGCGGATGAAATCGTCGGCGTGCACATCGGTGGCCGCGCGCTCGATGGTCGCGCGCGTGATCGCGGGATCGCCGAGGCTGACGTTCGAAGCAATGGTGCCCGAGAACAGGAACACGTCCTGGAGCACGAGCCCGATGCGGCGGCGCAATGCGCGAGCGTCCCAGTCCTTGAGCGGGATGCCATCGACGCGGATTTCGCCCTGCTGCGGTTCGTAGAAGCGCAGCAGCAGGCTGATCAGCGTGCTCTTGCCGGAGCCCGTGGCCCCGACGAGGGCGACGCGTTCGCCTGCGCCCACGCTGAAGGAGACGTCGTCGATCACGCGGTGATCTTCCTGGTAGGCGAAGCTGACGTGGTCGAACTCAATGCTCCCCGGTGCCGGTCCCACGGGCGTTTGAACGCCAGGCGTGTAGGTCGCGTCCTCGGGCGTGTCGAGCAGGCCGAAGATACGCTCCGAAGACGCCATCGCCTGCTGCAGCGTGTTGTACTTCTCGCTCAGGTCCGAGATCGGGCGGAAGAACCGCTGCGTGTACTGGATGAACGCCACCAGCGTGCCGAGCGTGATGCCCGTCCACATCACCTGGCGGCCGCCGTACCACACGATCAGCGAGACGGCGGTGGCGCCGACCAGGTCGAGCGCGGGGAAGAACAGCGCGTAGTAGAACACCGAGGTGAGGTTGGCGTCGCGGTGGCTCGCGTTCAAGCGGCGGAACTCCGCGGCGTTGTGTGGCTCGCGATTGAGCAACTGAACCGTGCCGACACCGGAGATGTTCTCGTTGAAGAAGGCGTTGAGCCGTGCCAGCCGGGTGCGCACCTCGCGGAACGAGCGGCGCACCTTGGCGCGGAACACCAGCGTGACGATCACGATCAGCGGCAGCACGGAGAACGCGACCAGCAACAACTCGGCGTTGAGGTTGACCATCGCGATGATGACGCCGACCACGGTGAAGGCATCGCCCACCGCCGACACCATGCCGGCGCTGAACAACTCGTTCAACGTGTCGACGTCGCTGGTGACGCGCGTCATCAGCCTGCCTATCGGGTTCTTGTCGAAGAACGCGACGGGCAGCCGCTGCAGGTGGTCGAACAGCGAGCGCCGCAGGTCGTGCATCACCGACTGGCCGACCCGCTGCATGACCTGGGTGTGCAGGTAGCCGAGGCCGAAGCCGATCAGCAACATCGAGACGTACGCGATCGCGACCAGGTCGAGATGCGCGGGGTCGTGGTGGCGGATGCCGTTGTCGATCGCTTCCTTCGTGAGGTAGGGGCCAACGAGGCCGACCGCCGCGTCCGCCATTACGATCGCCACCGCGAACCACACCTGACCGCGGTAAGGCCGCAGGAAGCCCAGCAGCCGCCGCATCAAGCGGTGGTCGTAGCCGCGAGTGTGCAGTTCGTCGTCGTGGCTCACGAGGCCTCGATCTCATCTTCCAGCTGCTGCGCGCGCGCCAGCCGCGCGTAGCGCCCGCCGAGTGCCACGAGTTCGTCGTGATGCCCGCGCTCGGCGATGCCGCCATCCTCGAGCACCAGGATCAGGTCGGCCTCCCGCACCGAACTGACGCGATGCGACACGATCAGCGTGGTGCGGCTGCGCGTATGCGCGTGCAGCGCCGATAGGATGCCGGCTTCGGTCTGGGTGTCGACGCTCGAGAGGCAGTTGTCGAACAGCATCACGCGGCTGTCGAGGATCAGCGCGCGCGCGATGCAGGCGCGCTGACGCTGGCCGCCCGACAGCGTAATGCCGCGCTCGCCCACGAGCGTGTCGTAGCCCTTGGGGAAGCGGCGCACTTCATCGTCGAGTTGCGCCAGCACGGCGGCGTGTTCGATCGCCTCGCGCGGCGCTTCGGGCGAGCCGTAGGCAATGTTGTTGGCCACCGTCTCGGAGAACAGCACGTGCTCCTGGGTGGCGAAAGCAATGTTCGTGCGCAACCACGCGAGGTCGTACTCGCGCACATCGTGGCCGTCGAGGAACACCGTCTGCGGCGGCGGGTCGAACACGCGTGGCAACAGCGACAGCAATGTGCTCATGCCCGATCCCGTGCGCCCCACCAAGGCAACCGTGGAGCCAGCGGGCACGCGGAACGACACGCCGCGCAGGGCGGGAGTGGCGGAGCCAGGATAGGTGAAGGTCAGCTCGCGAAATTCGAGTTCGCCGCGACAGCTTTCCGGCGCCAACGCATCAGGCGGGCTCGTGATTCCAGGATCGAGGTCGAGAATCTCGACGATCCGCCCGAACGACGCCATGCCACGCTGGAACAGGTTGATCACCCAGCCGAGCGCATAGACGGGAAAGTTCAGCATGCCAAGATAAGCGGTGAACGCCACGAACTGGCCGAGTGTGATGTGACCGCTGAGCACCTCGCGGCCGCCGAGATAAAGGCCCAGCATGGCCGCCAGCCCTGACAGCAACGCCAGCAGGGGGTGGAACATCGCGGAGGACTTGATCAGCGCGAGGTTCTGGCGGACGTAGTCCTGGTTCAGCGTTTCGAACGCGGCGAGCTCAGACTCCTCGCGCGCGAACGCCCGCACCACGCGCACGCCGGCGAGGTTCTCCTGCACGCGCGAGGAGATGGCGGCGAAGCGCGCCTGGATCTGCTCGAAGCGGCGATGGATGCGGCCGCCGAACACCCATACGGTCAGGCTGACGAACGGCAGCGGCAGCGTCGCGTACAGGGTGAGCCGCGGGCTGATGGCGAGCATGAAGCCGATGGACACGACCACGCCCACGATGGTGTTGATGAGGTACATGAAGCCCGGGCCGACCATCATGCGCACGGCGGCGAGGTCGGTGGTGGCGCGCGACATGAGATCACCGGTCGAGCGCGTCTGGAAGGTGCCGAGGGGGAGCTTGAGCAGGTGCTCGAACAGGTCGTTGCGCAGGTCGAACTCGATGTGACGCGACTTGGCGATCACCGTCTGCCGCATGAAATAGCTGAAGGTGCCGGCGACGACCGAGATGCCGAACAGGATCAGCGCGTAGCGGCCGAGCTTTTCGGCCATGACGCCGCGGTAGAGGTCATCGACCGCGAGCTCGAGCACCTTGGGTTGCGCCAGCGCCACCACTCGCGCCAGCGCGATACACACGCCGCCCACGGCGAGTCCGCCGCGGTAGCGCGCGAGGTAGGGGAGCAGACGGGAGTGCATGGCTCGCATGGCGCTCTCCCCGCAGCCGGCGCGTTACGCCGGTCCGCCAGGGGTCAGGGCTGCGTTTTGTTGCCGAGCAACCCCTGCAGGCGGTTGTGCTTCGACTTGCGGAAGGCCATGCCGACGTAATAGCCGTCGCTGTGCAGGGCGCCACGGCCGGAAGCTATATGCTGCGATCCCGCGAATACATCCAGCCGGTCGTCGATGCGGTAGCGCAATTCGGGGCCCACGGTCTGGAGGCGGTAATCATCGAAAGCGAGGGCGCTTCCACCGAGCAATTGCGCATACTCGTAATTGCCCAACAGCAGGACGGAGGAGCCGATCCATGCGCCCACCTGCGCTTGTGCTCCGGCCTGTCCGCGGCCGGACTTGAACGGGGACAGGTAGGAACCGGCCGCCTCGAGGAATGCGTTCAAGCTGGGAAAAGTCTTGCCGTACCACAGCCGTCCGCGCCAGACCTGCTTGCCCGAGCCCAGCGGGGCGAGCGTCGTCGTCTGGTAGCCGAGCGGGACGATGATGCCTGCCTCGGCAGCGAGCGCCGTCGCACCATCCATCAGCTTGTACTTGAAGCCGAAATCGAGGTCGCCGAAGCCGGTCTCCGTCTGCTGGACGCCGATCCCGCGCAAATTCGTGGTCGCGCTGGTGATCGGCATGCCCATCGCCACGCTGAGGTGCGTCTTCCAGCCCAGTTCGGTGTGGAACGCCAACTCGCGCCGTTCGAACCTGCCCCCCGCCGGCACGGTGAAGCGGGCACCCGCCGAGTCGTAGTAGGTGTCGCTGAAATTCCTGAAGGCGTACATCTCGCTGTAGTACTCGCCGCGGGCAGGAGTCCACGCACCGGCGGCCGCAAGGCACGGCAATAGGCTGGCGGCAGCGGCCAGCATGGCAACCAGCACGGCGCGATTGCGCAACATGTCGAAACAGCCTCCTCAAGAATGTCCGCTCGTCAACGATTCGGCGGAGACTAATCGTCCCGGCGGCTGCGACGCAAGCGGATGGAACCGGCGTCAACCCTTGCACTAACGGGGCTTTCCCTGGGGCCGCCGCGCAAGCGGGGGGAGCCGCGAGATGGGACCGCGTCCCGGACTACAGGGGATCGGCGTTGAACGTATCGCCCTTCGACAGGTCGCCCGTCTCGTAGCCCAGCCTGAACCAGAGCGCCCGTTGCTCCGAGGTGCCGTGCGTGAAGGAGTCGGGGACGATGCGGCCCTGCGCCTGCATCTGCAGGCGGTCGTCGCCGATGGCGTGGGCGGCGTTGAGCGCCTCATCGATGTCGCCGGACTCGAGCACATGGCGCATCTCCTGGGCGTCGTGGGCCCACACGCCGGCGAAGAAGTCCGCCTGCAGCTCGAGCCGCACGGACAGCGCGTTCGCCTGCGTCTTGCTCGAGCGCTCCTGCGCCGCAATCACCTTGTCGCTGATGCCCAGCTGCTTCTGCACGTGGTGGCCTATTTCATGGGCGATAACGTAGGCC
>JANLOX010000016.1:0-6103 GCA_031366795.1 Candidatus Eiseniibacteriota bacterium
GGCAGCGCAGGCGCATACCGTCCACGGTCGCCTTGCCGCCCCGCGCCATTTCCACGATGTGATCGAACTCCAATAGCTTGCGCGCCTCGCAGCGGTGGCCCTCATCGCTCACGAACGTGCACTGCCCGCCATCGCGCACCCAGACTTCGCGTTTTACGTGCGCCGGGACGTGTCGCGGGCTCAGGGTGGCGCGATGATTCGCCTCGCGCGGCCGTGGAGTGGCCGCGAACTTGCGCTTCTCCAGCTGCATGATCAGCGCGTCGAGTGCCCGATCGAAGACTTCAGGCAGGTCGCCCGAGGGAAGCTGGTGGCTCAGCAATTCCTGGGCGTAGCGCAACTTGTCGTGCGTACAGCGGCTGACGGTGAGCTGAAGCGCGAATCGATCCGCCGAGAGCGGAGACACTTTCGGTCGGGGGATAGCGGTCTCGACTGCCTTCGAGCACAGTTGATCATCGACCGCAGCACCAACAGTCTGTGCAGACAGTTGCTCGTCGACCGCACCACTGACTCTCCGCTGGGAGAGTTCGACATCGACCGCATCCTCAACTCTCTTCGGGGAAAGTTGATCTCCCAACATAGGCGGCGGTCCGACGACCGCCTCCAACTTCGCCGCCACATCCTGCTTCGGGAACCACCTTGCTATCAGTTGCCCGAGCTCCGACTTGGGCGCGTGGGCGGCTGCGGCAATCAACTCGTCCGCGTTCTGGGCAGTCAGGTGCGGCGACAGCAGGATCACGCAGCTGAGGCTCAACTTGCCCATGGCCAGTGCCTCGAAGATCGCGGGAAACTCCCGCGCCAGCCGCGCCACGCGAATGCGCTTGAGAGCCGCCGCCTCCGACAACTCGAACACCTGCTCACAAAACGCGATCATCGACGGATAGCCTTCATCGCGGTACGACTGCCGCGCGTCGATCTCACCGACGTGGGCGATCGCCATGGCCATCGCGTCGCTCTCGTTGCGGTGGAAGCGGACCGCATCGCGGTGCAAGACGGACTTGGCGAGGTGATCCAGCGAATAACTCTTCATGGCAACTCCGCGCATGCAAGAAAGTCGATCGCGGGGGCAATGACTTCGAAGGGAATTGTATCGCACGCGTTTTTGGCGCACGTGGCTGCGCCCAGCGAGCACAAAACAGTGCGTCGCGAAAACTTTCGCGGCGGAGCACGAATGAGGCGTCCCGCGGCGCGATGCGCGCGTTGGTGCGAGCGCTGCGAGGGGAGCCGCGAGTTGGTGATGGTGGGGTGCCTGGAGTGCGTCAACAAAAATATTCACGCGACACGAAAATTAATTCGCGCCACGCATCACTCCTGCATCGCGCCACGATCTCAACTGTCCGCGCGGACAGTTCGATTCGCACCAACCGAATTGTTCTGCGGGATGTTGAGTTAGCTCAACACAACTCTCCCCCGGGAGAGTTTGCGTGACAATGGATTGACGTTCGCGAGCGATGCGACGTGCAGCGCCCCGCGCCGCCTACCGCCCCGCGATCTCGTCCAGCATAAAATCATCCGTGATCGCGCGCGCGCGCTGGTCGCCGAGGCCTGCGAAGTTGCGCACCGCGTCGAATACCGAGCGCGGCACCGCGGTCAGCACGCCGATGCCGCTGTGTCGCTTGTCCGCGACTTCGCCGGACAGCCAGCCCTCGCCCTCTTCGACGTCTTCCACGCTGAGCGGCTTGAGCGTGGCGGACACCACGACGTAGTAGCGGCCCTTGTCCTGCAACTTCGATCGCAATGCCAGCGGCAGCAGGAACGGCGGCGCCAGCGTGGTGCGCACGGAGTCGAGCGTCGTCACCGAGCGCGCGCGCATGCCTACGCCATCGATGAGATAGCTCTTGCTCCACACGTCATAGCGAATCCGCACGCTGCCGGTGAAACTGCCGCTCAGGCGGTCGAACCAGCCGGTGCGGTGTCGCCACAACTCCGCCGAAATCAAGAGCGTCGCGGGCATGCCGCGCACGAGGCTCTCTTCGACGCGTGGCGGAAATAAATCCGAGACGCGCACAGCCACCTCGACGCGGCCCTGTCGCACGTCGATCGCGCCCGGGTCGATGTCGATCGCATGCGCCATGCCCACCCACAGCATCAGGCACGTCGCGACGCAGACGGCCACGCGCGAGTCAGGCAGAAACGGGAGCGTGCGGGGCATGCGAACCTAGAACGGTCTCTTCAATCGCAGGCTCACCACGAAATCGGCATCCGGCCGCTGCAGGTTCCGCGCGAAGTAGATGCGCACGTTCTCCTCCGAAGTGCTGAAGCCAAACCCGCCGTCGGCCTGCATCGGCTGGCGCGCGGCATCGAAGCGATCACTCGCGTTCTGCCATGCCCTGCCCGCGTCGAGGAACACGATGGCGTGCAGGCCGCCCTCGAACAGCTCATTGGAGATACTCCACAGCCCGACCGTGTATTCCGCCTGCGCGAGCGCGATCTGGTTGCCGCGGTAGGCGCCGAACGTATGGCCACGCAGGCCATCGATGCCGCCGGCGGTAAACTCCCTCTGGCGTGGCAGCGTGCCAGCGAATGCACTCCCCGCCACGGCGCGCAGCGACAGCGTCGTCGCGGGCGACAGCCGCAGGACGCTGCGCAGGTCGGCGAGGCCGCGAGTATATTCAAAGTCGCCGCCCGCGCGTTCCAGTTCGAGCCAGTGATAGAAGCCCGCGCGCGTGTGGGATGAACGGTGCGCCAGCCGCTCGAGCCGCAGCGTCACCGTGCGCGAGTTGCCATCGTCGATGGCGGGGTTGTGTCGCAACGGGCGATCCGTGTGGAACCACGAACGCGTGCCGTGCAAAGTCCCGAGCGAGCGCCACTGGTCCTCGCGCACGTGCAGGCTGATCGTCGAGAAGTCGGGCACGCGCCAGATCGCGTAACCGTCGCTGCCCTCGCGCTCGAAGTAGTCGCGGAAGTCCTGGCGGCCGAACAGGAGTACCAGACTGTTCTCGGCGTTTTGGATCTGCTGCAGCTCGCTATGGTCCGTGCGCCGCGTGAACGAGGCGCCGAGCGCATAGCGGCCGTCGTGCACCAGTGGTTGCTCAATCTGGAAGCCATAGAGCGGCCGGTCACGGCCGAAGGCATACTCGAAGCGCGCGCCCAGCCGCGGACTCAGGCCCACGAGCGGGCTGTACTCGCCCTGGTAGCCGAGCCGCAGTTGGTCGACGCGGTTGTAGTCGATGATGAAGTCATCATCGTCGAGGCGCTCGTGCCCCGCTTTCCAGCGGTCGAGATCCGTGAGCAGGTCGTCGCCGAACGGCGCCTCGAGCCACTCGTCTTCCACGGCGCGACGCGGATGCCCCAGTCGCTGCACGTGCCTAGCCGTGTCGGCTTGGGACGGCTCGAAGCGGAGCGTGTCGGTGATCATCGATGGCGCGGCTGCGGGAGCGGCTGCCGCGGCCGGGCGCACGAAACCCCCGAGCGCGAGGCTCGCCATCAAGAGCAGCGCTACAGCGGGAACCCTGAAGCAGTGACTCGGCATCGGAACTCCCTGATGCCGGCGCGCGAAGACGGCGGCCGGCCTGCTGAAGTGGGGCGGAGGGGAACGCGTTCGCAAGGACTATGCAAAGGCTGTTCCTCCAGCTCACACGCACACGTTGCCCGCATTGGCGCGTGCGGCGCAACCCGGGGGGGGCGAAGTCGCGCGCCACGGTGTGGCTGGCGTGCGCCATGGGTGAGGCGCGGGCGCCGCTGCGGCAATTCAAGTCTGGACTTGATGCCGCGCGTACTCTCGCGGCGAGCGTTCGCCCCGTCTACCGTCTCGCGATCGCGTATTTCCGCATCTTGCGATGCAGGTTCGTCCTGTCGATCCCTAAGCCAGCGGCGGCCTGCGTGACGTTCCAGTTCGCGCTCTCGAGCGCCTTGCGGATGGTCTCGGCTTCGCGCCGCTCGATTTCGCCGCGCAGGCCCACTGCCTCGCCGCGCACGGGGCTGCCTTCGAGCCATGTGGTCAGGTCGCCCGCCTCGACGGTCGGCCCTAGCACCAGCACGGCGGCGCGCTCCATCAGGTTGCGTAGCTCACGCACGTTGCCTGGCCACGGGTAGTCCTCGAGCAGGGCGCGTGCCTCGTCCGACAGCGCCTTGGGCGCGTGGCCTTCGGCGGCGCAGTACTGCTGCAGGAATCGTGTCGCCAGCAGGGTGATATCCGCGCCGCGTTCGCGCAGCGGCGGGACGTGAATGGGCAGCACGTTCAAGCGGTAGAACAGGTCCTCGCGGAAGTCGCCGGCGTGGATCTCGGCGGCCAGGTCCTTGTTCGTGGCGGCGATGAAGCGCACGTCGTAGGTCTGCGTCTGCGTGCCGCCGACGCGTTCGACTTCGCCGGTTTCGATGGCGCGCAGCAGCTTCGCCTGCGCATCGCTCGACAGGTCGCCGATCTCGTCGAGGAACAGCGTGCCTTCGTGCGCCAACTCCAACCTGCCCTTGCGTGATTGCACAGCACCCGTGAAGGCGCCTTTCTCGTGGCCGAACAGTTCGCTCTCGACCAGGTCCTTGGGGATCGCGGCGCAGTTCATCTTGATGAACGCCCCACTCGCGCGCTTCGACAGCGCGTGAATCGCGTGCGCCACCAATTCCTTACCCGAACCGTTCTCGCCCGTGATCAGCACGCGGCCCTGTGATGGGCCAACGCGGCGGATGTGCTCGCGCAGCGCCTCGATCGCCGGGCTCTTGCCCACAATGCCCAGTGTCGCGGCGTCGCTGGCCCCCGCGGTAGGCACACCCGCGCGGCGCAGGCGCGTCACGCGCGCGGCTTCGACGACGACGTCGAGCACCTGCTGGCGCTCGGGCGGCTTCTCGAGAAAGTCGAAGGCGCGCAGCTGCCCGGCGCGGAAGGCGTTCTGGCGCGTCGCATCGCCCGTGAGGATGACGACGGCGGTGTCGGGCGTCAGCTCGCGCAAGCGCTCAAGCACGTCGAAGCCGTGCATCCCCGGCATGCCGAGATCGAGCAGCACGACATCGGGGCGCGCGGTGGCGAGCGAGGACAGCGCCTGCTCACCCGAGGACGCCTCGCTCACCTTGTGCCCGGCGTATTCGAGTGTCATGCGCAACGAATCGCGGATCGCGGCGTCATCATCCACCACCATCACGTCCAGGCGCGCCGTTGCTTCGCTCACGAGTGTGCTCCAAGTATGGGAACGGGTGCAGCGGTTGCCGTCACGTTGGCGGGATCACGCGGCAAAATCAAGACGGAGCGCGCACCTCCGCCCTCGCGATTGTCGAGGGTGATCTCGCCATGGTGCTGGCGCGCGATGTCGCGCACGAGGCTCAGGCCCAGCCCGCTGCCGCGGCGCTTGGTGCTGACGTAGGGTTCGAACAGCCGGGGTTTCAGGTCCTCGGGGATGCCACTGCCGCGGTCCAGCACCTCGAATACAACGCGACTCGCCTCCGCGGTCACGACCATCTCGACGACGCCGGGCTCGGGGCACGCCTCGCGCGCGTTGAGCAACAGGTTGCTCAGCGCCCGCGACAGCAGCACGCGATCGGCGTAGAACACCGGCGAGCCCGCACCTGCGGCGCGCACCTCAGGGGGAGTGCCGGGGATCAGCGCGGCCATCGAGCGCGCCACCTCGACGCCATCGATCGGTTCGAAGTTCGGCTCGGGCAAGCGCGCGTACTGCGAGAACTGGCCGGCGAGACGGTTCAGGCTTTCGACCTCGCGCAACGCGGCGTTCAGGCTCTTGTGCATCGATTCGCGCTGTTCCGCTGGCCCTTGTTCAACTTGGGCCTCGAGCAATTGCAGCGACAGCCGCATGGGCGTGAGCGTGTTCTTGAACTCGTGCGCCAGTTTACGCGCGACGTCCCGCCACGCCGCCTCGCGCTCGGCCTGCAGGAGTGCCAAGCGCGCCTCATCGAGGCGTTGCGTCATGGCGTTGAACGACTCGCCGAGCGAGCGCATTTCGGCTGCGCCGCTCGGGGTGACGCGCGTCTCGAGCGAACCGGCGGCGACGCGGCCGAGAGCGCCCGACAAATCCTGCAGCGGTTGCGCCATCTGGCGCGCGAGGCGTGTCGAGAGCAGCAATGCGAGCCCAATCAGCATTATCGTCATGCCCGCGACGAGCAGCAGCACGACGCGGCGCTGCAGCTCCGCGGTGAGACCGAGCTGGCGGTAGTAGGTGAG
>JANLOX010000045.1:0-3394 GCA_031366795.1 Candidatus Eiseniibacteriota bacterium
CGCACGGGATTGCGCGCGAGCGTGGGCAGCGATTCGAGATGGAAGCGCATGGCGTCGATGCGCGAGCGCAGCAACAGCGAGTCGACGCGCTGCGCTGCCGGCAACTGCTCCGTCGGCGTGCTGGCGTCCAGGCGCTTCGACAGGTCCTCGAGCCACGCGCGCCGCTCGTCGAAGCCGGCGGGCGAATCATTGGGGAGCAGGTGGTCGTAGTCGTGGATGCCCATGGCGGTCGCTGCCACGGGGTCCAGGCGGCAGAACACTTCGACGAACTCTTCGCTCAGCGCGGACAGTGATGGGGCGGATTCGGGCATGGATGGGCTCACTAGATCTCAAGGACAAGATGCCTCCGGGTGATGGGTACCCCGAGGCCTTACCGTCTTAGTTGGGGCAATGAGGTTCAGCCGATGCGGATCAGGTTCGCCGCCTGCTTCCCCTTGTTGCCCGGGACGATATCGTACTCGACTCGGTCGCCTTCGTTGAGGACCTTGAATCCCTCACCCTGAATGGCCGAGAAATGCACGAAAATGTCCTCGCCGGAGTCATCGGCAATAAAGCCGAAGCCCTTTGCCTCGTTGAACCACTTCACCAGCCCGGTGGGCTTGCCACCGCGGGCGGGCATGGGCGGCATGCCGGCGCCCGATGGGCTGCCCGTGCGCTCGCCACGCGAGTGGCTCGCGCCATCGCTGCGCGAGTGATCCGAGCTCGCGCCCCGCGAGGCACCCGAGCTCGCCCCACGCGAGGCACCTGCGCTCGCCCCACGCGGGGCGCCTGCACCGTGGCCACTCGTGCGGGCACCGCCGCCATCGGCGAGCTTCGCCGCCCGGAAACACTCCCTGCACAACACCGCGCGCCCCTGCGTGGGCTGGAACGGCACTTGAGTCTCGGCACCGCAATTGGCGCACACCACCGAGAACAACGTCGCGCTCCCCGCGCCACCACGCGCGCCACCACCACCGTGGCCACTCCGTGAACCACCCGCATGTGAGCCACCGCCGCCACGGGAACTGCCACCACCACGCGCGCCACCGCCACCCCCGCCGCCCGCGGCACGTTGTGCTTTGCGCGCCTCGCGACAGCCGCGACAGCGTGTGGGTGCGTTCGTCAGCCCCTTTTCCTTGTAGAACTGCTGCTCACTCGCGGTGAAGGCGAAGGATTCACCGCAGTCCACACAACGCAGTTGCTGGTCCTGGAATTCAGGCATGACGTGTTACCCCGATCCCTAAGTAGGGGGACTTTGGAACGGTGCGCGGCCCCGAAACAACAAATACCCCAGCGGCAATCCCGCCAGGGCAATTCAGGCGAAGAAACGTGACCACCAATGCGCAGCCGGCATCTGCTGAACGGGAAGAATCACGGGCCTACCACGCGTGCTCGGATCGAATAACGATGGACAACCGTCTGGAGTATAGAATTGCGGTCAAGACGATGTCAACGATTTGCGCTGGGGCATTAGGCCCTCGCAAGTCCTATATCGTTCAACGGATTACAACGACACGTCGGACAAGGGTGCGATCCGGACTCTCGAGTCGCAGGAAGTATACCCCCGTTGCGCGGCCTGCCCTCCCGCGCGCGGGATGGACATCTCAATCCTCTCCGCACCGACTGTCGGATTCGGTAGCGGGATGATCGAAAGCCCATCGACGTGGCGTGACGGCACCGGCAACAACTGTTCGATGCTCAAGTCGGATGCGCTCATGGACGTTGCGGTACTATAGCGCGTGTCGCGGACCGACACGCGCACCCGCGCGGCCGTGGAGGAGATTCCCGGCAACGTCCACGCGTATGAGCCGGTGTTGGGGATGTCCGCCGCGATCGATGTGGGGTAGGTGGCGCCGCCATTGATCGAGAGGTCGAGGTCGACGCTTGAGACGCCGACATTGTCCGAGGCATTCCACTCGATAACCTGGGTGGTGTTCGCCGGGTACGATTCGCCATCGGACGGCGCCACGATCGACACCGTTTGAGGAATGTCCTCGCTGCTGTCCGGAGCGCCATCTTCCAACACGATGGCCCGCAACTTTTCGACCATGTCGAATGTAAGCTTTGTGCGCAGCGCGTAGCCGTCCGTTGAAGTCTGCGCGGCCTGCGAGAACCCGCGCCCGAATAGGCAAGCCATGAACGAATCGGCGCATAGTCGTGCCCGGTCTCGTTCGATGTCTCGCCAAAGACAATCGCGTTGCGAGCAAAAGAAGCCGCTTCGGTGATCGAATCGCCGATCTGGCCCAGCCGCCCGGTCACCTGCCCCTGCACTGCCCCCTCAGCCGCCATCGCGCACAGCACGCGCTTCACATCAACCCCACCCATCCGCGTCCTTGCGTGACTTTTCCGGGGAACACAGCACCCGCAGGATTTCCACCATGGTGATGACGTCGAGCATGTTGTGGTGGAACACGGGCACGAGCCGGTAGGGCTCGCCGTTGCGCACGAAGTCGTGGTAGAGCCCCGGCACCTCTTCACTCGGCACATCGCCCGAGCGGCGAATGCGGCAGACGTGACGCTCCAGGGTCTGCAGTTTGCAGTCCTCGAAGTCGCCGCGCCAGCGGCGGCGTGAGGCATGCAGGATGTCGAGATGCCCTTGCGGCATGTGGAACTTCACTCCGTGCAGGATCGCTCGATTCATCAGGAACGGCACGTCGTAGGACTTGCCATTGAAGGTGACCAGCGTGTCGAATTGCCGTGCGAGCTCGCACACGCCCTCGACCAGCGCCGCCTCTTCACCATAATGCCGCGCGAAATATTGTCGCAATACAAAATCGCTGCCGTTCCAGTGCATCGTCCCCGCGAGGAATACCGGGCTCGAGGACAACCCGCCCGTCTCGAGGTCCAGGAACAGCACGCGATGGAGCCCGGCCGAAGCAACGGCCGCGAGTTCGGACTCCCCGATCGGTGGTTCGCCCAGGACACCCCAGCCGCGCTTCGGCTTCTCGATCGCCGAGCGTAGCCGCTCGTGGACGTACACCTTGCCGTGAGCGCCCTGCCACTCGCCGCCCGGCAGGAATTCCTCGACTCCGACGACAGCGATCGCGACCTTGGGGTCGGTGCCCTCGAGGCTCGCGCGCTGCTTGCGGCGACTGCGCTTCGCTCCCGGCGTGAGCGTCTGCTCCGCGGCCGCCGCGTCGACATCTCGCGGAGCTTCGCCCGCCACACCCGACCCGCGCCGCGCTCGCGCGATCGAGCGGATGCGCTCCTTCAGGTCATCGTTGCCGAGCATGAGTGCACCACCCTGAGGGGAGCGGGGATCTACTTATGCGCCGAGCGAGGCCACCAGCACGAGCCGCCGGCTTTCACTCGAGTACTCGGAGCCATCAGGGCCGCCGAGCACGCGTTCGACCGTGAGGCCATGCCGCCGCATCAGCGCGGACAATTCAGCGCACGTGTAGGTGCGCAGGTCGTA
>JANLOX010000081.1:0-2864 GCA_031366795.1 Candidatus Eiseniibacteriota bacterium
TGCAACACACGTCGATCACAATCGAGTTCAATGGCGAGGCGAAGTCGGCTGGCCATCCACCACACCGCCGGATGCCACGGCAGCAGCACCACGGCCACCTGCGCCAGCGCGAGCACTAGTGGGTCGTGCGCGCGCACGTGCTCCAGTTCATGCGCCAACACGAGTTCCTGCTCGCGATTGCCGCGAGCGAGCAGCCAGTGCGGCAGCACGATCTCGGCGTTGGTGACACCGATCACGGCCGGGCCGGTGTTTTTCGCGATGCGCACCGTGGTGCCGTGCACGGAACCGAGCGGCCAGTGGGCGCGGTGACGGTGATAGCGAATGTGCACCGCGACGAAAATCGTGAGCAGCACCGCGCTCGTCAGAACCCACGCTGTCAGCAACCAGCTGCCAATCGCGCTCGGCATCGTGTCATGCCACGCGCCCCATCCGCGCTGGATCGCTGACGCGATGAATTCCGATGCGTTGTGCCAGGCCGTGCGCACCAGCGCGTATGCGCCTTCCGATGCGGGAACGGATTGGATCGTGCTGACAGTCGTAGTCGGCTGCCAGGTTCGTTCCGGGATATTCGCCGTGGCGAGTCGCGTTGGCGCGAGCGCCCCAAGGACCACCGTCATCATGAGCGCCGTTATCCATGCCCATCGCGTTGGCTTGCGCGCCGCAGTGAGCGCTGCCTCGGTGCCGAACGCCGCGACGGCCAGCAGTGCGCCGAGCAGCGCGATCTGAGCAATCCACCAGGCGATCATGATTCCTCCCCCAGGCGCTCAGCCAGCAACCGCCGCATCCGTTCGAGCTCGGAGCGGCTGAGTTTTTCGTCGGCGACGAAGTGCGCGAACAGTTTTTCGGCCGAGCCGTGGAAGATCGATTCGCGGACGCGGGCGAGGGCGCTGTCGCCGGCCTTGTCCGCATCGACCAGTGCGCGATATCGATACGCGCGCCCCTCGGCGTCGTGGGTGACGTACCCTTTTTCCTCAAGCGTCTGCAGCGCCGACAGGACGGAGGTGTAGGCGAGCGGTTCTTCGAGCGCGTCCTTTACGTCGGCGACGGTAGCCGAGCCCATCCGCCAGAGGATGGACATGACGGCCAATTCGCGTGGGGGGAAGTAGAGCGGATCGTCCAAGTGGGCCTCGTGTCTACGGGTTCTTCCGTAGTATGGAGGCTGGTCGAACTGTTGTCAACTGGTTTGTCAGTAGTTCAGGCGCCGCCGGCTCGAGCGCTACGCACCAGGGCTGAAGCTCCCGAAGTCGTGTCCAGCCGCCGGCCGCATCGCATCAGTGGGCAGTGTGGTGACCCGCAGCGCGCGTCCGTCTGCCTCGCTGAACTCCACTTCCACGACTGTGGCGCTGTGCAGATGTACGATCACGCCAAGCTCGCCGCGCCGTAGTGCGTGCTCAGGTACGTCACGGGTCAGGACAACGGTATCCAATTCATGGAATGTCATCTGGTCCTCCCGGGATAGGCGGTGACGAAGCGAGGAAAGGTCTCGCCGTGTCTGACGATCCAAACAGTGACAATAATTGCAGAGTGTTCGTTCGGGCCAGTCGTCATTCGTGCACTCACGTACTTGTCGCCGAACGGCGTCTCTTCCGTGAGCGCTACGCTATCCCGCAGGGCGTGCTGCTGGAGCTGCATTGCGAATTCATGCCAGTTAGCGCGGTGGTAGCCGAGTGTTGCAAAGAAGACTGCCTTGTGCCTGCCGACTGGGTGGTCGAAGGAGAGGAGGTAATTGAGAACCTTGAACGGGTCGACGAGTGCGCGCTCCGCGCCGGGAATTTGCATACGTCATGTTTGCATTCCTGTGCGCCTTACGCAGAGCTGTTTTGTTGCGATCATCATCTTGTGATTGACGTGCGGCACCCACGTGAGCTGAGCGCGTGCCGATCTGTCGTTCTCAGCGCCGCCCGTAACTGGATTCCCCGGCCCGCCGCGCGTGCGGACTGCGATCGACGCGGCCAATGCTCCTGGCGACAGGGCTGATTCCGGCAGTGACCACGCCGCCGCCGGCAGCTTTGGGCGGCGCGGCGGTCTGGCGGGCGACACCCTTCCGGTCGGGGACGTCGGCGTGGCAGCCAAGCCGCCGCGGTGACGTGATCACATAGGGAAGACGCATGGTGGCCGGTGGGCCGCCTTTGGTGACGGTGATTGCCAGGTTAGGAGAGGGTGCGGAGGGTATTCCGGGGCCGTCGAGTGCGCCGGGAGCTCCCTTCTTCACCAGCCGGATTGATCGCCTCATTGAACCATCATTGCGCCACTTTCCACTCATTTTGTCGATATCGTCCGATTCGATGCGGATACCCAGCCGCACCGACGCCCCGACCGTGGGGGCGGCCTGTTCGGCGTCGCAGGCCAGCAGGAACACCACCTGCCGGTCGTGGGCCAAGCGGGTGAGGCGAAGCACCGTGCTGCGCGGCAGGGCGGGGACGCCGTCCAGCACCACCAGCGCATAGGCACCCGAGCGCAGCAGCACATCGGCACACCACGGCGCTCGGCCTGGGTCGGCAGGCCGGATGACGGCCAGGCGACTGGTCTCCGATTCCGGCGGCAACGGTCCGCGTGAGGGAGGCGGGGTGGGGGTGGTGCCGATCGCCCCCGGGCCGCCCGGCGACGGGCTGGCAAGGCGGGCCCAGTCGGCCGGCGCCAGAGTGCGCTGGGCATCGACGATCGCAACCCAGCGCCCGGTGGCGAGAGTGTGTGCGACGAGCGCCCGCATCAGCGTCGTCCGGCCCTGCCCCCGCGGAGCCTGCAGCTCCGACAGCCGGCCGCGGGGCAGACCGCCGCCCAGCATTACATCGAGCGCGGTCAGCCCGGTGGGCAGCGAGGGTGCGTCGCGCGGGCGCTCCCGTTCCACCACCGTGTCGAGGGCG
>JANLOX010000340.1:0-21200 GCA_031366795.1 Candidatus Eiseniibacteriota bacterium
GCGCGCATCGTCGAGCGCCGGCGTCACGCTCAACAACGAGGGGTCGAGTGTGGCGGCCTGCTCAAGCGCGTGTGCTGCGGCGTGCAAGCGGTCGAGCACGGCGCCGTTTTCTCCGGCGAGGCGCTCTACGGCGTGCGCGACCAATTCACGCAGGCGTTCGGCATGCGCGAGGCGCCCCGCTTCGTTGCGCAGCTCCGCTTCTTCCCCTTCGCGCGGATCGAGCGCGTCGATCTCCTCCGCCGCGTCGAGCAGTTGCGCGCGGCGTTCTTCATAGGTGGCGAGTTGCGATTCGAGTGATTCGAGCGCGGCGCGCGCCTCGCGCCAGCGTTCGCGTAGTCCGAGATAGCGTTCGCGCTCGAATGCGCAAGCGCCGAGCCGGTCCAGTACTTCGGTTCCCGCGTTGGCGCGCAACAGGCTCTGGTGCTCGTGCTGCCCGTGCAGGTCCGCCAGCAATTCGCCGAGCACGCGCAGCGAGTTCTGCGTCAGCGCCGACTGGTTCACCAGCGCGCGCGACTTGCCGCTGGCAGCGATCTCGCGGCGCACGATCAACGTGTCGCCGTCACACTCGATGCCCCACTCCTCGATCAGCGCGCGCACCAGCGGGGCCGCAGCACCCAGGCGGAACTCGCCTTCGACCGAAGCGCTCGTGGCGCCTTCGCGCACAAGGCCCGAGTCGGCGCGCCCGCCGGTGAGCAGATTGACGGACTCGATGAGCAACGACTTGCCCGCGCCGGTCTCGCCGGTGATCACGTTGAGCCCGGCGGTGAACGACAGTTCCGCCGCTTCGACAATGGCGAGGTTTTTGATGCGGAGCCGTTCGAGCACGATCAGAAGCTCCGGTGAACGCTCCCCTGCCAGCCAAGCTTGCGCCGCAGCGCGCCGCCGAAGGGGCGCGAGGGGTTCTGGAACAGGCGCACGCGAGCGCGATCGAGGCGAACGGTCACCTCATCACGCGGCAACAGGTCGACGCCTTCCTGGCCATCGAGGAGCAGGACGATGCGATCGTAGGAGCCGAGCACTGTGATGCCGACGTCGGAGCCGGGAGCCAGCACGAGCGGCCGGCTGCCGATCGAGTGCGGGCACACCGGCGTCACCACCACGGCCTCGACGTCGGGTGCCAGCACGGGCCCTCCCGCCGACAGCGAGTAGGCGGTTGAACCCGCGGCACTCGCGACGACAATACCGTCGGCGACGAGATGCCCGAGATCATCGCCGAGCGCCGAAAGCCGCAGGTGAATCGCGGCGAGGCCACCGGCACCCTTGACCACGGCGTCGTTGAGCGCCACGCCCCGCAGCACCGTGCGGCCACGCCGGCGCACTATTGCGCTGACCATTCGGCGTTCGGCGATGGGCCATGCACCGGACAATGCCTGGCGAACGGCGGTGGAGAGTTCGCGGTTCTCGGCGATGGTCAGGAAGCCGAGGCCGCCGAGATTGACGGGCAGCATGACGCAGCGCGTTCCCGCCGCGGCGCGGGCACCTGTCAACACGGTGCCGTCGCCGCCGAGCGTGATGAGGATGTCGCACGCCCTGGCGAGGCGCGCCAGCGGCACGCCAGGGATCTCCAGTTGGTTGCCGAGCCGCTCATCGACGACGGTCTTATGCCCAGCGCGGGTCAATTGCGCGATCAGCTTTGCCGCGGCGCGCCGCACCCCGACCCGGTCCGAGTGCCCGAGAATCCCGATGCGACGCGGTCTGGGCGCCACGGTCAGCTGTACTGGCGTTGGGCGGCGCGGACCCACTCGGAGGTGGTGCGCGCGATGCCTGCCGCGTCGAGGCCGACCAGCTTGAGCAGTTCGTCGCGCTTGCCGTGCGTCACGAACGTTTCGGGGAGTGCGATGCGCAGCAGCGGCGTTCCCGACAGGCCATGGCGGTCGAGGCATTCGCTGATGGCGCTGCCGAAGCCCCCCATCGGCACGTTCTCTTCGACCGTGACGATCCGGCCGACGGACTTCGCCAGCCCGCAGATGACGTGCTCATCAAGCGGAGCGACGAAGCGCGCATCGACCACCGTGGCCGAGACGCCCTGCTCCGCCATCAACTCGGCGGCCGCCAGCGCGGGCAGCACCATGGTGCCGATGGCGAAAATCGCGACATCGCCTCCGGCGCGCAATTGTTCCGATTGCCCGATGGTCATGGTGCGCGGCGCGCGCGTGACCGGCTCGTCCGGGACGTTGGCGCGCGGGTAGCGCACGGCGATCGGCCCCTTGCGGTGGCGCGCCGCCGTCCACAGCATGTCGCGGAATTCTTCTGCGTTGCGCGGCGCCATCACCACCACGCCGGGAATCATGCGCAGGAAGGTGAAGTCGAAGGCGCCATGCTGGGGTGCCCCGTCCTCGCCCACCAGCCCGGCGCGGTCGAGGCAGAACACCACGTTGAGGTTCTGGATCGCGACGTCATGGATGATGCCGTCGATGGCGCGCTGGATGAAGGTCGAGTAGATGGCGCACAACGGCACCAGTCCCGCGGCCGCCAGCCCGGCGGAGAACGTCACCGCGTGTTCCTCGGCCATGCCGACATCGAAGAACCGTTCGGGGAAGACCTGCGCGAAGTTCTTGAGCCCCGTGTTGTCGGTCATCGCGGCGGTGACCGCGACGACGTCCGGCATCTCCCTCGCGATCTCGACGGAGGTGTCGGCGAACACCTGCGTATAGCTGCGCCCCTTCCCCTTGGTCACCGCGCCCGTTTCGGGATCGAAGGTGCCGAGGCCATGGAAGGTCCCCGCGTCGTTCTCGGCCGGGGCGTAGCCCTTGCCCTTCTTGGTCACGACGTGCAGCAGTACGGGACCTTCGAAGCGGCGCAGGTCGGACAGCGTCTCGATGAGTGTATCGAGATCGTGGCCATCGATCGGGCCGAAGTATTTGAGCCCCATGTCCTCAAATAACACCCCGGGCACGACGAGGTTCTGCAGTCCTTCCTTGACCCGGTGCGCGGCCTCCTGCGCCTTCTTGCCGAGCTTGGGCAGGCGGCCGAGCAGGTCGAACACGTCGCGCTCCATGGCGCGGTACATGCGGCTGGTGGTGAGCTTGGTCAGGTAGCGCGCGATCGCACCGACATTGGGCGAGATGCTCCACTCGTTGTCGTTGAGGATCACGATCATCCGCTTGCCCAGCTCGCCGGCGTTGTTGAGTCCCTCGAACGCCATGCCCCCCGTGAGCGCCCCGTCGCCGATCACCGCGATCACATGGCTGTTCTCGCCCGCCAGGTCGCGCGCGACGGCGAAGCCCAGCCCCGCTGAAATCGAAGTGCTGCCGTGGCAGGTGCCGAAGGGATCGTGTTCGCTCTCGGCTCGGCTCGGGTAGCCGGCCAGCCCATTGAAGCTGCGCAGCGTGTCGAAGCGGTCGAAGCGGCCGGTCAGCAGCTTGTGCGGGTACGATTGGTGGCCGACATCCCAGATGATCTTGTCGGTCGGCGAATCGAACACGCGGTGCAGCGCGATGGCGAGTTCGACGGCACCCAGGTTCGGCGCCAGGTGTCCGGCGCGGCGAGCCACGGTCTGGATGATGACATGACGCATCTCGGCGGCCAGTTCATCGAGCTGCCTGCGCTCAAGGCGCTTAACGTCGGCGGGTGACGCGATCCGTTCGAGCAGGGTTACCTCGGGAACATCTGGTGCCAGATCAGGGCGCTTCCGACCCCCAGAAGCGCTCCAATGAAAACTTCGAGAGGGGTGTGTCCGAGCAGCTCCATCAACTTCTGGGTTTCGCGGCCCGGCATGCGGAAATGTTCGTCAATCAAGCGATTGAGAATGGCGGCCTGACGGCCCGCCGCACGCCTAAGCCCAGCGGCATCATACATGACGACCAGACTGAAATACATGGTCACGCCGAACAGCAACGAGCGGAAGCCGTTCTCCAGCCCCACGAGGGTGGACAGCGCCGCGACCGAGGCGGCGTGGGAGCTGGGCATACCGCCGGTCTCGACAAAGCGCCGCAGGTTCCAGCGGCCCTTGCGGACGTAGTCGCTGAAGCCCTTGAAGCCCTGGACCAGCATGCCAACGATGAGTGCACACCAGAACGCCTTCGTGACGTCACCTCCGTGTGAAATAGCTCGGGACGCACTCTAATGGTCCCAAGGCCGGAATCCCAACCCACCTCCCGCCGGACGGGGCGATCGGGCGGTCAGGGCTAATGGGTTGCCGCCCGGAGGATCGAGTCCGTCCGCGCGAGAGCAGCGCGCAGCTCCGCGCGGGCCGGATCCCGCTGAACCGCACGGGCGTACGCGGCACGGGCCTCGGCATGGCGGCCCTGCCGCGCGCGGATGCGGCCCAGCATGCCCCAGTCCCAGCCGGTCCGATCGGGCGATGCGGTGACACGCTCCGCCGCATAACCGGCGGAGTCCACCAGCCCAAGATCGAGGTAGGACAGCGCCTGAAAACGCGCGAGTGGGGCGAAGCCGGGCTGCGAGCGGGCGGGCCCGTCGATCACGGCGAGGGCATCGCGTGGACGCCCCGCGCCTTCAAGGAGGTCCGCGAGTGTGGTGACCGCCAGCAAGTCCCCGGGGTTGTTCGCCGCGAACGCGCGCGACAACCCGATCCCGGCTGCCTGGATCACCGAGGGCGATGGGTGCTCATCAGTAAAGCGATAGAGCGCAAAGTAGTGATTGGGGTCGTCGAGCGTCAGCTGGGTCTGCTCGAGGCCCGGCATGCGGACCTCCGGCGTGAGCAACCCCAGGAGCTGCGGACACTTGTCGGTTTCGGGCTTCGAATAGAACAGGAAGCGCGCGCCGGTGCGGTGCGCCGCGTCGAGTAGCCCGGCGTACGAGGCGATCGATCCCATCGGCACGTAGGGCTGGCCCGCGAAGTAGGCCATGTGCGGCTTGCTCGCCATCACCGGGGCGTTGCCTGTCGTGAGCCGCCGGACGATCTCCCCCGCCATGCGCGTCTCGACGGGTGCCGCGGCCAGCGCAGCCCGTTCCGCAGCTAGCGACTGCCGCGCCACGACGAACAGCAACACGAGCCACACCGTCCATCGCGCGATGCGCGTCGGGGCAGCGGCGCCACGATTGCGAATGAGTGGAGCGAACGCATCGATCACCAGCCAGGCCGCCGCGACCAGATAGAGCGGAACGAGAAACAATGAGAAACGAGGCAGGTAGAACACCGTGGCGAGGGCGGCGTACATGAGGACAAAGTGCAGCGCGATCGGCCAGCCGCGCCGGCCCCGCCAGCCGCCCAACGCAATGCCCGCGATCGCCGCGATGCCGATCGGGAGCGTCAGCAGCTGCGTGACGTCCTGCATCCAGCGCGTGCCCATGTTGCGGAACCAATGCAGCGTGAAACGCAGCGGGTCGAAGCGCACCACATCGAACACCGAGCGGAAGCGCTGCGCCCCGATGCCCCAGAACGCGTCGCGCATCGAGTTGCCATAGAACTCGTAGGCCACGTTGAGCGCGTTCTGCGACACGGTGTGCGGCCCCGGGTGATGAGCGGTGGCCCACGACCATGCCGCGACCGGTAGCGCGCAGGCGGCGGCGTAGCCCGCGATGGACTTGAGCGGTGCGCGCCGAATGAGCAGCAGCGCGATGGCAGCCAGCGGCAGCACCGCGAAGTTGGGGCGCGTGATGACGGCGAAGCCCGCGAGGAATCCCGCCAGCGCCAGGCGCAGGGTGTGCGATGGCGCGCGGGCCTCCGGTTCGCTGGGCGACGCCGGCCACTCCGGAGCTTCGAGGCAAAGCATCGAGGCGAGCGCGATCGCCAGAGCCGTCAGGTCGGTGGCCGCTTCCACGCTGGCCTGGATGAACACGGGATTCACCAGCAGCGCCAGCGTCACCGCCAGCGCGAGCTCGCTGCGGAACCAGTGACAGCAGAGCCGGTTGCAGAGCAACGCGACGGCCGCGGCTGCGGCGAGATTGATCGCCCGTGCGCCCAGCCAGAAGTCTCCCCCGCATAGCGCACTCGCCGCCGCCAGCAGCAGTGGGTAGCCCACACCCTTTGAGGTGTAATGAGTGGGATCGATGACGCCGCGCAATAGTTCGCGCGCCGCGGGGATGTACTCGCCGAGCAGGTCGGTCTCGACCTGGTACAACGGGACCGAGTGCCGCGCGAACACCACCCACGCCAGCGCGGCCGAGAACAGCGCGATGGCAAGCGCCGCCAGCATATCGAAGGAGTCGTACGCGCTGCGCGGGATCCGCGCCTGCGACGCACCGGAAGCGGATCTCGCGACGGCGGCAGTACCAGGCGACAGGTGTTGCCTCGCGGTACGCTTTCGCATCAGGCCGCCCGCATCACGAGGTCGCGAAGCGTCAATGCTCGCGCTGCGCAATGGCCTCGACGAGTGCGGCGAGCGGCGCGGCGCGCGGCCCCAACGCCTCGAGCGCGCGGCGAGTCCGCGCGAACAGGCGCTCGCGGTCGAGTGCCGCACGCTTCATGCCAACCGCCGCGGGCCACGTGGCCTTGCCCCGCGCCTCGTCGGTGCCGGCGCGCTTGCCCAGCTGCGCCAGCGTGGAGCCTCGGTTGAGCAGGTCGTCGTGGATCTGGAAGGCGAGCCCGATCGAGCGGCCGAGCCGTGCGAAGTCGCGGCGCTTGCCGGGTGCCGCGCCACCGGCGAGCGCTCCGAGCTCGAACGCGGCGCCGATCAGCGCTCCGGTCTTGCGCTCATGAATGGCGCGCACGGCCTGCGCGTCAGGCGCCGTGCGCGCGCCCCGTTGCTCGGCCTCGAGGTCGAGCACCTGGCCGGCGATCAGTTCGCGACTGCCCGAGGCGCGCGCCAACACCCGCACCGCTTCGGCGACTCGGGTCGCGGGGACGCCGCGGTCGGCGAGCCGCGTGATCTCCTCGAACGCCAGCGCGATCAGCGCATCGCCCGCCAGCAGCCCGAGCGCTTCGCCGTATTTCTTGTGCGTGGTCAGCCTGCCGCGACGGTAATCGTCGTCGTCCATGGCGGGCAGGTCGTCGTGGATCAGCGAGAAGGCGTGAACGCATTCGAGCGCCGCGGCCGCCGGAAGTGCCCGCCGCCAATCCCCTCCCACGGCTTCGCACGCGGCGAGGGTCAACAGCGGCCGAACGCGTTTGCCGGGCGCGAGTGCGCCGTAGCGCATCGCCTCGTGCAGTCGTGGTGGCAGCACACTTGCGGTGGGCAACGCGGCGGCGAAGTAACGTTCGAACGCGGCGAGCCGGGCGATCCATGCGCGGTTCAGCTGGAACGCCACCGGCGCGTGTTCCGGTGGCCGTGGCGCCACCACCTTGAAATCTGCCGGTGCGCGGCGCCGCACGGTTTGGCTCAGAACGGCAACTCAGGCAGCGGAGCGGCTCCCGCGGCGGGTTCGGCGCGCCGCGCCGTCGCGGCGCCCGCGGCATCGGCCTTCGCGGCGTCGTCCAGCTCCATCGGCTCCGTGCCGGTCGAGCCGTCGTCGCGCGTGACCAGGCGTTCGATGCGCTTCTCCGCCTCATCGAGCGTGCGCCCGAGCTGGCGCGACAGCTTGACGCCCTCTTCGTAACGCGCGATCGAGTCCTCCAGCGACAGCGCGCCGCCCTCGAGTTCCTCGACGATGGTTTCGAGCCGCTCGAGGGACTGCTCAAAATTCGGGGCGTCGCCCGGTTCAGTTGCCGGCGTGGTCTTCTTCGTGGCCATGCGTCCCCCGGGGGCGGATCGTTTCAATGCGCGCGTCGGCTTCACCGCGCGCGAATTCCAGCGACACCCGATCGCCGGCGGCGATCGTTTCAATCGTGCGTACGAGACTACCGTCCGGCCGCCGCGCGATGCAAAACCCGCGTTCCAGCACCAGCCGGGGCGACAATGCGCGCAGCCGGTGACCGTAGCCGTCGAGCCGGCGCCGGCGCTCCTCGACCGTGCGCAGGACGCACTCATCGAGACGCCCGCGCGTGAGCTCAAGTTGTTCGCGGCGCGCGCGCAGCTCGCGCGGCCACTCGCGCAGGCCATAGCGTTGCGCCGCCTCGCGCAGCCGCTGGCGTGAGCGCCGCAGCGTAAAGGTCACCGCACTGGCGATTCGTCCGGTCAGTTCGTCGATGCGCTGGCGCAGCGGACCCAGCGCGTCGCGCTGGCGCCGGAAGCCGTACTTGTCCAGCAGCGATTGCAGTCGCGCGCGTCGGTCATCGAGCCCCGCCACAATCGCGCGCCGCAATCCCTCGCGCAGCACCTGGAGATGCCGCCCGGTCTCGCGCCGGTCGGGCACCGCGATCTCGGCGGCGTTCGACGGTGTCGCCGCGCGGACATCGGCGGCGAGGTCGGCGAGCGTCCAGTCGACCTCGTGCCCGACCGCGGAGATGACGGGCAGGTGCGAGGCCGCGATGGCGCGCACGACAGGTTCCTCGTTGAACGCCCACAGGTCTTCGAGCGAACCGCCGCCGCGTCCGACGATCAGCAGGTCGACTTGTGCGTAGCGATTGAACGCGTCGATCGCCGCCGCGATCTCCAACGCGGCACCGCTCCCCTGCACGCGCACCGGGGCAACCACGATGCCGATGCCCGGCCAGCGGCCGCGGGCAACCTTGATCATGTCGCGCACCGCCGCTCCCACCGGAGAGGTGATGAGGCCGATGCGAACGGGGTAACGCGGCAGCGCGCGCTTGCGCGCCGCATCGAACAAACCTTCCGCCTGCAGCTTGCGCTTGAGCTCTTCGAGTGCCAGCAGCAACGCGCCCAAGCCTGCCGGGCGCATCTCGCGCGCGACGAGCTGGTACTTGCCGCGCGGCTCGTACACCGAGACGCCACCGAACGCTTCGACTTCAGCGCCATCGCGCGGTTCGAAACCGAGACGCGCGGCGCCGGTGCGCCACATCACGCAGTCGATGAGGGCGTCGCGGCCTTCCTTGAGGGCGAAGTACAGGTGCCCGCTGTCCGCGCGCTTGAAGCCTGAGATCTCGCCGCGTACCCACAGGGCGGGGAACTCGCCTTCGAGCGACTCCTTGATGCGCCGGGTCAGGTCCCCAACGGTGAGGATCGTTTCATCTGGCGCGGGCGAGCTGGCCATCGCGTGGCGCGCTCAGCGCACCGGCAGTGCGCTCTGCATCAGCGCCGCCGTGGCGGTGTTGGCGATCACCATGGCGACCGTCATGGGTCCCACGCCGCCGGGCACCGGCGTCAACGCTCCCGCCACGCGTGCGACGGAGGGCGCGTGCACGTCGCCGGTGATGCGCGTGGTCTTGCCATCGGGGCCCGGGGTGTCGAGCGGCACGCGATGGATCCCGACGTCGACCACCGTTGCTCCCGGCTTGACCCAGGCATCAGTGATCATCTCGGGCCGGCCGATGGCGCACACCAACAGGTCCGCCTCGCGAGCCAGTTCCGGCAGCCGCTTGCCGCTGCAGCTGTGCCCGAGCGTGACGGTCATGTTGCAGTCCTTGCCCGACAGCAAGGTCGCCAGCGGGCGGCCGACGATGTTGCTGCGGCCCAGCACCACCGCGTGACGGCCATTCATCGGGATGCCGTAGTGCTTGAGGAGTTCCACGACGCCGCCGGGAGTGGCGGGCACGAGGGCAGGCAGACCCAGCGCGAGGCGCCCGGCGTTGACGGGATGGAAACCATCGACGTCCTTCTCGGGCGGGATCGCCTCGAGCACCGCCTGCGAATCGGCAGGTGGCGCCAGCGGCAGCTGCACGAGTATGCCGTGCACGCTCGCGTCCGCGCCGAGGGCGCGCACGCGTTCGACGACCGTCCTGGTGTCGGTGCCCGCCGGAATCTTGATGCTACGCACTTCGATGCCGACGTGGGCTCCCGCCTCGGCTTTCTTGCGCAGGTAGATCTTGCTTGCCGGGTCGTCCCCCACCGAGACCAGCGCGAGCGTCGGCGTGATACCGGCCGCGCGCAATTGTGTCACCTGCTGTTTCGCGCGCTCGAGCACCGCGGCCGCCGGCGCATCGCCGGTCAGCAGCCGCGCGCCGCCCACGGGTGCGGCGTCGCCGAGCGTCATCTCGATGCGTTGGATCGAGGCGGCGCGGCCAGTCGCGGTGTCGATCGTCACCAGCGCGGCGTTGAGACGCAGGTCCTGCTCGGCCGGCGTCAGGCGGCCCGGCATGAGGGTGAGGAAGCGCGCGAGTGCCGCGTCCTTGTCCATGCCGATCACGCCACTGAAGCCGCCCGTCATGCCGGTGTCGGTGATGCACGCCGTGCCCTGGGGCAGCACGCGCGCATCGGCCGTGGCGACATGCGTGTGGGTGCCGAAGACCGCGCTGACACGCCCATCGACGTGCCAGCCGAAGGCGATCTTCTCGGCCGTGGTCTCGGCATGGAAGTCCACCATGATCACCTTGCAGCGCTCGCGCAGCGCGGTGATCGCCACGTCGCCGGTGCGGAAGGGGCAATCGGCTTCCTTCATGAACACGCGGCCCAGCAGGTTGATGACGCCGACCGGCGTGCCGTCATCGGCGGTGAACACGTTCCAGCCGACACCGGGTGTTCCCGGCGGCAGGTTGGCGGGGCGCACGAGCCGCGGTTCTTCGGCGAGGTACGATAGCGCCTCGCGGCGGTCCCAGATGTGGTTGCCGCCGGTGATGACGTCGACGCCGGCCTTGAACAGGTCCGCCGCGGAGTCGCGCGTGCAGCCGAATCCGCCCGCCGAGTTCTCGCAGTTGCACACCACCAGCCCGATATCGTGCCGCCGGCGCAGCTCCGGCAGCAGGCGCTTGACGACTTCGCGTCCCGGGGAGCCGACGGCGTCAGCGATGAACAGGAGCTTGAGCATGGGGTGCTACTTCCTTAGGGGGTGATGGCTTGTCGATCTGCAGCATGAGATTGGCGACGCCGTCCTTCGCCAGGGCGCGATTCAGCGCGTTCGGCGGCGGCTCGGCCCAGCAGCGCCCGTTGATGACAAACTTGAATTGGAAGGGCCGTGAGGATTCGAACTCGGTGATGGGGCGCGCGGCGACCCAGTAGTCCCCCGCGCGCGCCATCGGCATCGCCTCGGTGGACCAGCGGTTGAATTCACCTGCGACCGAAACGCGATTGATCCGCACGTCGCCGATCGGGAACAGATCGTTGGAGGTGCCCGAGGAGACCGTCGGGTAGTCGGAGGCACGGAATGAGAACACGACGTTGGATCCCGACAACGTGTAACCGTAGGCGTGGGGTCCTCGGGGTGCTGCAAGCATGCCGTTCGTCGCGGCGCAACCGTTCATCACGAATCCGGTGAGCAGTAGCAAGGCCCATCGTTTCATGGCCGATCCCCTCCCGGTTGTGTGAACCGCATGCTTCCAGTTACTTGGCGTAATCGACCGCGCGCGTCTCGCGAATGACGGTCACCCGGATCTGTCCCGGGTATTCCATCTCCTTCTCGATCTTGCGCGCGATCTCGCTCGCGAGCTGGTGCGAGCGGGCGTCGTCGACACGCTGGTGCTCCACCATGATACGCACTTCGCGCCCCGCCTGGATGGCGTAGGACTTTTCGACACCGGGGAACGCGTTGGCGATTTTTTCGAGCGCCTCGAGCCGCTTGATGTAGACCTCGAGGCTCTCGCGCCTGGCACCTGGGCGCGCGCCCGAGATCGCGTCGGCGGCCGACACGAGCACCGGCCAAAGGCTGCCGCCGGCATAGTCGTCGTGGTGGAAGGCAGCGGCCTCGACCACGGCGTCGGGCTCGCCGTAACGCTTCGTCACTTCGCCACCCAGCTGCGGGTGGCTGCCTTCGTGGTCATGATCGATGGCCTTGCCGATGTCGTGCAAGAGACCTGCGCGCTTGGCCATCTTCTGGTCCATGCCGATCTCGGCGGCCATCATGCCGGTCAGGTGCGCGACCTCGAGCGAGTGGTTGAGGATGTTCTGGCCGTACGAGGTGCGGTAGTGCAGCCTGCCCAGCAGGACTTGCAGTTCCGCGTGCACGCCGTGGGCTCCGATCTCGACGCACGCCATCTCGCCCAGTTCGCGGATCTTGGCGTCGACCTCGGTCTTGACCTTGGCCACCACTTCCTCGATGCGCGCCGGATGGATACGGCCGTCGGCGACCAGCCGTTCGAGCGCGATGCGCGCGATTTCGCGCCGCACCGGGTCGAAGCCGGACAGGATGACGGCCTCGGGCGTGTCGTCGATGATCACGTCGACGCCGGTGATGACTTCGAAGGAGCGGATGTTGCGCCCCTCGCGGCCGATGATGCGGCCCTTCATGTCGTCGCTCGGCAGGTGCACGACCGAGACGGCGTTGTCGGAGACGTGATCGGCGGCGTAGCGCTGCAGCGCCAGCACGACGACCTTCCGCGCATCGCGTTCGGCATTGCGCTGGGCGCTGTCGCGGATCTCCACCGCGCGTTTGGCCCCTTCGGCCTTGGCCTCGTTCTCGATGGTCGCGATGAGTTGGCCGCGCGCTTCGTCCGCGCTCATCTGGGCGATGCGCTCGAGGCGGGTAGTCTCTTCCTTGAGCATCTTGTCGAGCTCGGTGTCGCGATTCTTGACGGAGACTTCGCGCTGCCCCAGTTCGGTGTCGAGGCGGCGCAGGTCGCGGTCCTTCTTCTCGATCAGCTCGACGCGGCGGTTGAATGCCGCTTCTTTTTCCTGGAAGGCCCGCTCGGCGGCGAGTTGCTCGTTGCGGGCGGTCTGCATTTCGCGCTCAAGCGACTGCTTGAGCCGGAGCGCTTCCTCGCGGCCCTCAAGCAGGGTGTCGCGCTTGAGCTGCTCGGCGTCATGCTGGGCCTGCGCTCTGAGGGCCAAGGCCTGCTGCTCGGCGCTGCGCAGCCGCAGGAGCCCAAGACGCGAACGGAGGAAGTAGCCCAGAAATAAACATGCGACAGCACCTGCGATGCTGCCGCCGATCCAGATCGTGTTCATGCGATTCTCCCCTGCACTTCGCTTGGGGATCCGGGATGCCGGGGCCCAAGCGAAGCGTCCTGCAGGGAAGAATCCCCGCCGTATTGCCGTGTGTCCGTCTGTTCTTGAGACCTGGATTACCAGGTGGGCGCCCCTTCGACCGAGTCGGCCCCCCGCGCCTTGTGACGGCCGGCGCCCCCCTTATTAGGGGAACGTCAGGCGCGTCCCGAGTGCGGTTCGGCTTCGTCTGCCACCGAGGCTCCCTAGAACGGATCTATTGGTTCAAGAACATTGAGACATCACGAACCCGGCAGGGAACTCGCGACGTACCCGGCCCCCACGCGGTTCAGGCTCCGCGTGTTCCATCGAGCAGATCGTCGAGCACGGCATTGATACGTTCAGTGCGCACGCTCATCTGCTCTTCGGTCGACTGGCGCTGGATGCGTTCCTTGAATAGTTCGTCAGCGATGTTCAGGGACGCCAGAATGGCCACCTTGGAAGGTGACGCCACGGGCAGCTTGTCCATGACCTCACGCATCTTCTGGTCCACGTATGCCGCAACCCCCAGGATGTAGGCTTGGTCGGCCTCACCCTTGATGGTATACGAATGTCCGCAGATCTGTACCTGAACGACGTTTCTGGCGTCCATTAACGCCTCCGCGTCCGTCGCGATGACTTCCCCACAACCGGCGGACACCGAATGTGCCCGCGGTGGATTAGCCTTCCAACTTCTCGAGTTTTCTCACGAGCGCTTCGATTCTCGAAGCGACGTCGCGCCGCTCGGTCTGCGAATCGTGCTGGTCCTTGCGGAGTAGCCCAATTTCGGATACGAGTGCCGCGGCGTCGTTCCCCTGCAGCTTCTGCTCCAGTTCCTGGAGCTTCACTGCAAGCGCGTTACGTTCCAGCTCTAGCCGGGCCCGATCGTCACGCAACTGCTGCACGATCGCTGCGGCCTTCTCGACGCGCTCGGTGAGACGGTCGAGGTCGGACTGCTTGATGGCGGTTTCTGGGGTCATCGCTCTCTCAGTTGGCCGCCCAGTTCCTTCCCGACGGCCGCCACGATGCGTTCTTGGATCGTCTGGACCTCGGTCTCCGTCATGGTGCGCTCGGGATGCTGGTACTGCAGAGCGAACGCCATGCTCTTCATGCCTTCCGGAGTTCCCGGGCCAGTGTAAACGTCGAATAGTTCAATCGAGTCGAGTCGTTCGCTCGCCTCGCGAGCCACCGCCTGATCGATTGCCGCGTGAGTCACGGATTGCGGCACGAAGAACGCGAGGTCACGACGCACGGGCGGGTACTTTCCCGGCAGGCGGATCTTCGACGTGCGCGCTGCGTTCTGGAGTGGGTCCAGCAACGCCACGAATACATGGACGGGCGTGCTAATGTCCCATTCTTCGAGCAGCGGGTGCGCCAGCGTTCCCGCCCATCCGATGCGCGAAGTCCCGCTTGCAACTTCTGCACTGGCACCGGGTTTCCAACCAGCGCCAGAATAGGCCCGCCACTGGGGCGAGTCAACGCGCATTTCCTCGAGCCACGCTTCCCACAAGCCTTTGGCAACCGCGAAGTCGGCGGGCCGAGTACTCGAGTCCTTCGCCCCCACCGTGGCGTCGGTGTGCGCATGACCCATGCGCGGGCCGGTGATGGCGCTGACCAGCATCAACGTCTCGCGCGGCAGCTTGCCCTCCGCGGTGAAGCCGGTGCCCACTTCGAACAGCCGCACCGTGCTGCTGCCCTGCGCGAGATTGCGTGAGATGGCGCGCAGCAGACCGGGAATTAAATTGGGCCTCAGCACTTCACTTTCGCGGCTCATTGGGTTGCGCAGGCGCACCAATGATTCGAGGGTTTCGCCGAGCAACGGCGCGGCCGTCCGTGCTTCGCGCTCGGACACCAGCGTGCCGCACCATGCTTCGTGCACCCCGCGCGCGAGCATGGCGCGGCGCGCGGCGGTGATGACGCGTTCGCGCGGGGAGCGCACCGCATAGGCGCCGCCCGTTTCGAGCGGCGCTTCCGGGATGGCGTCGTAACCGATCGAGCGCGCCACTTCCTCGACGAGGTCATCCTCGAGCGTGACATCGACGCGCCAGCTCGGCACGGCGACGGTGAGCGGGTCGCCCGCGCCCACGGTGAACTCGAGCAACTCGAGCTGCCGCGCGGCTTCGGCGGCGGTCACGGTAAGTCCCGCGACGCGCGCGATGCGCGAGGTGCGCAGCACAAGGGCCGGCTGTTCCGGACGTGCGATGTGTGCGCGGTGACCCGCGCCCAGCGTCAAGCCAGGGCAGGATTCACGCAACAGCGCGATGAAGCGCGCCGCGGCGGCCGGGCCGATCGCGGGATCGACACAGCGCTCGTAACGCTTCGAGGCTTCGGTGGTGAGACCGAGGACGCGTGAACCGCGACGCACGCGCGCCGGTTCGAACCAGGCGCATTCAAGCATCAGGCGCGTCGTCGACTCCTTCACTTCGCTCTCGGTGCCGCCCATGACGCCCGCGGCCGCCACCACGCCTTCGCCATCGGTGATCACCAATACCTCGGGTGTCAGCGTGCGCGCCTTGCCATCGAGCGTCGTGAACACCTCTGCCGACGTGGCGCGCCGCACACGAATCGCGGGACCTTTGAGGCGGTCGAGATCGAACGCATGCAGTGGCTGGCCGAACTCGAACAACACGAGGTTCGTGGCATCGACGATGTTGTTGATGGAGCGCTGCCCCATGGCTGCGAGACGCCGCACCCAATCCGCGGGCGAGGCCTGTACGCGAATGCCTTCGATCACCTGCGCGATGTAGCCGGGGCATCCCGCGGTGTCCTCGATCTTGAGATCGAAGCCCGTCGCGGGCGTCCATTGCGCATCGAGCCGCTCGCGCGCGGCGGGCGTCCAGCGTCCGGCGAAGGCGGCCTTCACTTCGCGCGCGAGGCCGATTACCCCTAAGCCATCGGGGCGGTTGAATGGCGTCTCGATCTCGAGCACCACATCCGGCACGGGCATGAGCGTGTCGAGCGGTGTGCCCGGGGCGGGCACGGGTTGGCCGGGCCAAAACGCCTCGAGGTCGAGAATGCCCTGGTGGTCGTCGGAGATTTGCAGTTCGCGCGCCGAGCACAGCATGCCCTGGCTCTCCTCGCCGCGGATCTTTGACTGCTTGATCACCAGCCCCGCCGGCATCGTGGTGCCGACGGTGGCCAGCGGCACCAGCATGCCGGCGCGCACATTGGGAGCGCCACAGACGACGCGCAGCTCTTCGCCCCCGCCATCGACGCGGCACAACGACAGCTTGTCGGCGTTCGGGTGCTTCTGTACCTCGAGCAACCGCGCCACGACGATGCCGGGATAGCTGTGGCCATGGTGCTCAACACCTTCGACGTAGAACCCGCGGCGCGTGAGCGCTGCGGCAATCGCATCGGGCGTGGCGTCGATGTCGATCCAGTCGTTGAGCCAGGAGATTGGCAACTTCACGAGTCTGCTCCTATAAGGAAGCGCTCAGCGCGCGAATCGCGATGAGTGCCGCCGGATGATCAGAACTGGCCGAGGAACCGCGTGTCGTTCTCGAGAAACAGGCGGATCTCGGGGATGCCGTAGCGCACCATCGCGATGCGTTCGAGACCCATGCCGAAGGCGAAGCCGGTGACGGCTTCCGGGTCATAGCCGACCGAGCGCAGCACGTTCGGGTGCACCATGCCGGCGCCGAGCAGCTCGATCCAGCCGCCGCCACCGCACACACTGCAGCGCTTGCGGCCGTCCGCCGTGGCCACGGTGCCCTCGCCATTGCAGACCACGCATGAGGCGTCGAGCTGGCAGCCCGGTTCGACGAACGGAAAATAGATCGGGATCAGCCGCGTGCGCGTCTGGGGGCCGAAGATCGATCGCGCGAAGGTGTTCAGCGTGGCCTTCAAGTCGGCCATGCTGACGTTCTTGTCGATGAACAACCCGTCGATCTGGTGGAACTGGTCCATGTGGCTCGCGTCCACCTGCTCGGCACGGAACACGCGGCCGGGGAACACGAGGCGCAACGGCGGCTTCGATTCTTCCATTGCGCGCACCCAGCCAGGCGAGGTATGCGTACGCATGACGACATCGTCGCCGACGAAGTAGGTGTCGTGCGCATCGCGGGCAGGATGGTCGGGGCCGAAGTTGAGCTTGGTGAAGTTGTACTCGTCGAGCTCGACTTCACGGCTGGTGTAGGTCGAGTAGCCCAGTCCATGGAACAGGTCGAGCAACTCGTCGCGTACCTGGGCTAGCACGTGTGCCTTGCCCACCCACGGCCTCTGCCCGGGTAGCGTCACGTCGATGGCGTCCGCGGCTTCCGCGGTGGCTTCGAGTGCGCGGCGGCGGCGCGCTTCGGCCTCACCGAGCCAGCGCTTGATGAGATTGAGCCCGCGTCCCCTGCGCTTGCGGTCGTCGACGGACAGGCTGGGCATTTCGGCCAATGCATGCGTGACCACGCCGCGTTCGCGTCCGAGCATCGCCAGGTGGCGCTCGCGCAGCGCGGGCAGATCGGCGGCTGCGGCGAACGCGCCGGCCGCGGACGCATAAAATTCGCCGAGCGCCGCCTCAATCGCGGTCAGCTCGGCGACATGCGCACCCAGTTCGGGATCGACCGCGGAACCGGCGGCCGAAGTCCAGGTGGGATCGATGGATTGCAGCAGGTCGAGCGGCATCGCTTTAAGCCGCCGCCGACTTCGCAACCTCCGCCAGCTGGGCAAACGCGGGCGCATCACGCACCGCGAGATCGGCCAACAGCTTCCGGTTGACCTCGACCTTGGCGCGCTTCAAGCCGGCGATCAGCGTGCTGTACGACATGCCATTGATGCGCGCCGCGGCGTTGATGCGCGTGATCCACAGGCGGCGGAAGTCGCGCTTCTTGAGCCGGCGGTGTTCGAACGCGAATTGTCCTGCGCGCTGCACAGTCTGCAGTGCGGTCTTGTAAAGCTTGCGGCGGCCGGAGTAGTTGCCCTTGGCGGCTTTGAGGATCTTGCGCCGGCGGGCGCGTGCGGGGACTACGGTTTTAGAGCGAGGCATTTGCGGATTCTCCTGGAACCATGGCAAGCCACCCCGTTCGGGGCGCCGCCAGAGCGATTTCGGTCAATCGGGTGTTCGACGGGGTCTTTAAGGAAGGCTTAGCGCTTGCCGAGCATGCGCAGCACGCGCGGCTGGTCGACATCCGCGACCATCGTGGTGCCATTGAGATTGCGCTTGCGGCCCCGCGGCTTGCCGATCATGCCGTGACGGAGACCCGAGTGCGCCCGCTTCGCCTTGCCCGCGCCGTTCAGCTTGAACCGCTTGGCGGCGGAGCGATTGCTCTTCTGCTTAGGCATCCTGCTGCTCCTGTTCTTTTGATATCAAACGTTTCGAACGGGCCGGACGGCGGCTATGCCGGTTCGGGTGCGCTCGGGCTCGTCGGGGCGCTTTCCGCGTGAGCCTTGGGTTCCGTTTTCTTGGCTTCAGGTTTCACTGATTCCGACTTTTCTGCCTTGGGCGCCGGCGGCTTCTGGGCCTTCGCCATCACCACTGCGTTGATCGAGCGGCCTTCCTGCCGGGGGAACGATTCGACGATCGCCACATCCGCCAGTTCCGCCAGGATCTTGCGCATCAATTCGTGACCGATTTCCGTGTGTGCCATTTCGCGGCCGCGGAAGGTGATGGTGAATTTCACCTTGTCGCGCTCGCCCAAGAAGTCGCGCGCATGGCGCATCTTGAAGTCGTAGTCGTGGTCGTCGATCTTCGGCCGCATCTTGATTTCCTTCAGATGCGTGTGGTGCTGCTTCTTCTTGGCCTTGCGCGCGCGAAGGTTCTGTTCGTACTTGAACTTCCCGTAATCCATGATCCGGCATACGGGCGGACGCGCCGTGGGCGACACTTCTACGAGATCGAGACCCTTCGACTGCGCGAGCGTGAGCGCCTCCCGTACGGGCAGGACGCCGAGCTGCGAGCCGTCGTCCCCGATCACGCGCACCTGCGGAACGCGAATGCGTTCGTTAACGCGCGTTTCGGGCTGCCGGTTCATCGAAATGGCGGGTACCTCCAGGTTGAACGGTTACTCCCTACCCTAACGCGCGGCACAAAAAAATAGAGCCGAGCGGGGAACCCAAGCAGATGGCCCGCCCGGCCTTGGCCGGATGCGGCGGCTCTATATGAGGCGCCGGCTCGGACCCCGAAGCGAAGCCGAGCACTCAGGAGCGCAGCCCGCGGGGGTGAGAAGCACAAAGGCTTCTGCTTGGTGGATCGAGGAGGATAGTAAGGGGTCCGGCCGGGGAATTCAAGCCCCGGCCGCCCCCCCTCGTGTGGCCGCGTGCGCCCCGGTTTCAGGGAGTCCGGTCCGGCAGCATTTCCATGGTCTGTGATTCAGTCATGTGGGCGGCCGCGGCCAGCAGTTCGGCCGCGTTCGCCTCCGTCAGGTGCGGTGCCAGCAGGGCGACCGTGTCGGGATTCAGGCGGCCATCCGCCAACATCTCGAAAATGGCCGGGAACTGCCGGGCCGCTCGTGCCGTGTCGATCCGCTGCGGGGCTTCTTCCCAATCCATCCCCAGCCCGTCCCGGCAATAGTCGAGCATGGTGGGGTAGCCCGCCTGGAGATACAGCTGGCGCGCGTCGAGCTCAGCCATGTGCGCGATGAGCAAGGCCATTGCCGCGCGATCCTTTGCGGCGGCATCCTGGGCCAGGTGACCGAGCTCGTCATCGCTGAGCCGGGACAGCCGAACGTCGTGCATACGGAACTGCCTTCCACGGGGGCTGGTCGCGGGGGCCGTTGACGATCTTCGGGGGCTACTGACGAAGTGTGAGCGCTACCTCACCTTGTCGCGCGTCTCCTGCTGCACGCGGGCCAGGAACACCTCGCGCGTCATCACCTCGAGCTGCCCTACGCCCTTGCGGCGCGGCGAGACGGTGCCGGCTTCGGCCTCGCGGGCGCCGACCACCAGCATGTAGGGGATCTTCTCGAGCTCGGCGTCGCGGATCTTGGCGCCCATCTTCTCGGGGCGGAAGTCCACGTCGGCCCGCACGCCTCCCTCCCGCAGCATGGCCACGGTAGCGGTCGCGTAGTCGTTCGCCTTCTCGTTGGCCGGTATGACCATCACCTGGAGCGGAGCGATCCACACCGGGAACTCGGCGCCGGTGTGCTCGATGAAGATTCCGGCGAACCGCTCGAGCGAACCGTACAGCGCGCGGTGCAGCATGATGACTTCGTGATCCTTGCCGTCCGGGCCGGTGAAGTACACGCCGAACCGCTTCGGCAGGTTCAGGTCGACCTGGATCGTGCCGCACTGCCAGTCGCGGCCGATCGCATCCTTCAGCTTGATGTCGATCTTCGGCGCGTAGAAGGCGCCGCCACCCTCGTCCACTTCGTACGGCATGCCGCGGGCCTCGAGCGCCTGGCGCAGCGCGTTCTCGGCGAACGCCCACTCCTCGTCCGAACCCAGGTATTTGTCGTGCGGGCGAGTGGCGAGGAAGCACTTGTACTCGTAGCCGTAGGTGCTGATCAGTTCGTGGTGCAGGTCGAGCACGCCCTGTACTTCGGCCTGCAGCTGGTCCGGGGTGCAGAAGATGTGCGAGTCGTCCTGCGTGAAGCCGCGCACGCGCTCCATGCCGTGCAGCACGCCGCTGCGCTCGTAGCGGTAGACCGTGCCGAGCTCCGCGTAGCGCACCGGGAGTTCGCGGTAGCTGTGCTTGCGCGACTTGTAAATCATGATGTGGCCAGGGCAGTTCATCGGCTTGGCGCGATACGCCTGATCGTCGATCACCATCGGCGCGTACATGATGTCGGCGTAGTTCTGCAAGTGGCCCGAGATCTCGTAGAGCTTCTCGCTCGCGATGTGCGGCGTGTAGACGAAGTCGTAGCCGCGCTGCTGGTGGAGATCCTTCCAGTAGCTCTCCATCAGGTGGCGCACGATGCCGAGCTTGGGATGCCACAGCACCAGCCCCGGCCCGATCTCTTCCTGGATCGAGAACAGGTCGAGTTCGCGGCCCAGCTTGCGGTGGTCGCGCTTGAGCGCTTCCTCGATCTTCTTCAGGTACTCGTCGAGGTCCGCCTGCGATTCGAACGCGGTGCCGTAGATGCGCTGGAGCATCTCGTTCTTCTCGCTGCCCAGCCAGTAGGCGCCCGCGACGTGCGTGAGCTTGAACGCCTTCAGGTCGCCGGTGCCGGCGACGTGCGGTCCGCGGCACAGGTCGACGAAGTGACCGTTGGTGTAATAGGTGACCTTGGCGGTGGCGGGGATCTGGGTCAGGAAGTGCAGCTTGTACTTCTCGCCCGCCGCAGCGAAGCGCGCCTGCGCCTCATCGCGAGCCGCTTCCGCGTACTCGAACTTCTGGTTCTCGGCGACGATCTCGCGCATGCGGGCTTCGATGCGCTCGAGGTCCTCGTTCGTGAATGGCGTCTCGCGTGCGAAGTCGTAGTAGAAGCCGTTCTCGATCGGCGGACCGCCGGCAACCTTCACGGCCGGATAGAGGTCGAGCACCGCGGTGGCCAGCACGTGGGCTGCGGAGTGCCGGAGGCGGTAGAGGCTCGCGCCGCCGGG
>JANLOX010000147.1:0-5993 GCA_031366795.1 Candidatus Eiseniibacteriota bacterium
AGCGAGATGCGGTCGATGGCGCGCACGGGGCCGCGTTCGGTGATGTAGTCGACGCACAGCTCGCGGACGGTCAGGATCGGATCAGGCATGGTCGCGCACCACGGGAGTGGACCGCGCTGGCTTCATGCCGCGCGAGCTCAAGTGTTCACGCCACGCGCGCTCGAGCTGCAGGCGTGGGTTGGTGATCTCGTCGAAGCCGGAGTTCAGCATGCTGAGCCCGAAGCCGACCAGCGCAACGCACAACCCCGTGGGCGCGAACGTCCACCACGCGCCCGTGAGCAGCGCCGAATCGTTCTGCGCCCAGTAGAGGTTGGTGCCCCAGGTAATGGCCGAAACATCGCCCAGCCCCAGAAATTCGAGCCCGACCTGCGCGCCGATCGCATAGATCGTGCTGCCGATCACCTGCGCCACGAGCAGCGAGGTCATGGTGGGCAGCATCTCGCCGGTGATGATGCGCAGGTCCGACTCGCCGCTGACGATCACCGCGGCGACGAAGTCGCGTTGGCGCAAGCTCAGCGTTTGGGCGCGAATCACGCGCGCGTTCCACGCCCAGCCGGTGACGATCAGCACAAGCGCCAGCGTGAACGAACCCGTCGGCAGGTAGGCGGCGATCACGATGGCGAGCGGCAGGCCGGGGATCACGAGGAACACGTTGAACAACAGCGACAGCAGGCCATCGATGCGCCCGCCGTAGAACCCCGCGGTGACGCCGACGAGCGCGCCGATCAGCACGACCGCCAGTCCCACGCCGAAGCCGATCAGCAACGACACGCGCGTGCCCACCACCAATTGCGCGAGCACGTCCTGCCCCTGGCCCGTGGTGCCGAGCAGATGATGCAGCGAGGGCGGTTGCAGCGGTATGCCGACGAGCGCCTGCGGATCGCCCACGAGCAGCGGCCCGAATGCCGCCACCAGCGCGAACACCGCCAGCACGGCTGCTCCCATGCCGGCCTTGCGGTCGCGCCGGATGGCGTCCCACCACAGGGCGATGCCGAAGCTGCGCGCGGCCGCGGGGGCGCTCATGAGGCGGAGTCCCGGATGCGCGGGTCGAGCCACAGCGTGACGACATCGACCAGCCAGTTGGCGCCGAGCACGGCGAGCGTGATGACGAGGAAAATGCCCTGCATGAGCGGATAGTCCTGGTTGCGTACCGCCTGCACCAGCAGGTAGCCCTGACCGGGGTAGGAGAACACGATCTCGGTGAGCAGTGAGCCACCGAGCACGAAGCCGAGCGCCATGCCGAAGCTGGTGATGCTCGGCAGCAATGCGTTACGCGCGGCATAGCGCAGGACGACGCGCGCGGGGGGGAGGCCCTTGGCGCGCGCGAGGTTCACGTAATCCGAGCCCAGCACCGTGATCATCGTGTTGCGCATCGACAGCAGCCAGCCGCCGAGGGTGGCGAGCACGATCGAGGTGACAGGCAACACCGCGTGCGCCACGACATCGGCGAGGAAGGCGAACGACCAACTCGGAGTGAGGTCGTCCGAGTAGGCATGTCCCAACGGGAACCAGCCCAGCGTGAAGCCGAGCACGTACAGCGCGACCATCGCCAGCCAGAAGTAGGGCAGCGCGCCCAAGAACACCAGCGCCGGCGGCAGGACGGCATCGGCCCAGCCGCGCCGCCACCACGCCGCGGCGACGCCGAGCAGCGTGCCGATGACGAAACTCACCAGCACGGCACTCCCCGCGAGGAAAATCGTCCACACGAGCCCCGCACCGATGACGTGCGCGACGGGCGTGGGGAAGTAGGCGACCGAGATGCCGAAGTCGCCGCGCAGCGCGTGGCCGATGTAAGTGAGGTATTGGCTCCACAGCGGCGCGTGCGTCAGACCGAACGTCTCGCGCAGTGCTTCCATCGCCTCGGGTGCCAAGCGGCCGCGGAAGCGCGCGAACAATGCGGTGGCCGGATCACCCGGGATCAGCCGCGGCAGGAAGAAGTTGAGCGTGAGTGCCACCCACGCCGCTACCGCGTAAAAGCCGAGACGCCTCAGCAGGAACCTCATGGCGTCGCCTGCTTGGGCGCGAGATGCGTCAGCACCAGCAGCAGCTCGCCGCGATCGAACTTGTTGGGCGAGGGATCCGCGTACGGGTCCGCCTTCGAGGGGAAGCCGCCGATGCGGCTGGTGTTGTACTCCGCCCACGACGGGTTGGGGTAAAGCGGGATGGCCGGCGCCTCGGCGGCGAACACGCGCTGGATCTCGGCGCACAGGCGATGCTGTTCGGCCGGATCGGCTTCGCCCTCGAATGCCGTGAGCGCGCGCGTCGCCGTGGCCGAGCCGTAACGGTGCCAGTTGCCCATCGAGGCCGTGCCGACCGGCTGGACCGTCGAGGACGCCATCAGCCAGCGGTAGAACGTGTAGGGCGTCGGCCCCTCGAACGACCAGCCCAGCGACAAGTCGAAGTTGCCTTCCTGCACGCGCTGGAACCACGCGCTGAAATCGTAGGTCTTCACGTTGGCGTCGACGCCCACTTCGCGCAGGCCCCGCGCGATCACTTGTGCCGCCCGCACCCAGTCGGACCAGCCGGAGACGCACAGGATCTCGTAGCTCAACGCCTTGCCGCCCGGCAGATGGCGCTTGCCGTCGGCCCCGAGCTTCACGCCCGCGGAATCGAGCAGCGCCGCCGCATGCTTCGCGTCGTGATGCACCCATTCGCCGCTCGCCACCGCCACCGAATCGCGCCACGTCGAGTACGCATCGCTCAGGCCCGTGGCGTCGGCCGGCTTGGAGTAGCGGTAGAGCGCGACGTCGATGAGCAATTCGCGATCGATCGCCATGCTCAGCGCCTTGCGTACGCGCACGTCGTTGAACGGCACGCGCGTGGTGTTCGGGTAGAGGAAGATGCTGCTGCCCGTGAGCGGGAACCAGTAGCCGTGATCGGCGGGGCGCCGCGCCACGAACACGCGGTCGATCGCCGGCACGAAGTTGCCGGCCCAGTCCACTTCGTCGAACACCAGCGCCAGGTTTGCGCGGTCGTTGCCGGGGAACGCGGGGAAGCGGAGTGCTCTCAGCTTGGGCAGGCCCGGCTGCCAGTAATGGGGATTGCGGCCGAGTTCGTACGATTGGTTCTCGAACGCCAGCACCTCGGTGAACGGCCCCGTCGCGACCGGGTGTTCGTTCGCGAACGCCACCGGGTCCTTCACGTTCTTCCAAGTGTGCTCGGGCACGATCTGTTGCGCCGCGATCTCATCGGCGCCGGGAATGAACACGCGCTTGAAGCGCAGGTCCACCGTGTGGTCATCGGCGACCTGCACGCTCTCGAGGAATCCCCACACGCCGCGGCGGTCGAGTGCAGGGAAGCGCTTGAGCAGGCCGAAGGTGAAGGCGACGTCGCGCGCGGTGAAGGGCTGGCCGTCGGACCACAGCACGCCTTGGCGCGTGGTGACACGGTAGACGAGGTTCGCCTCGCGCCATTCGCTTGCGGTGGCCAGCCACGGAACCGACTTGCCCTGCACACTGTTGAACACGAACAGCGGCTCGTAGATGCCGGCCAGCGTGGGCCAGCGCGCCGAGGTGGCGGTGGTCAGCGGATTGAAGTTGCGCACCCATGAGGCCTGCTGCTCCTGCGACACCACCAGCACGTCGTTCGGCAGCGCGGCGCGGTGGCGGGCGCAGCCTGTCGAGCTGAGCGTGAGTGCCGCGGCGAGTGCGACCGCCGTCACAAACGTGAGCGCTGCGGCGACGCGTGCGGCGCGGTGCGTCATCAGCTCTGCCGGTACACGCGCACGTAGTCCACGAGCAGTTGCTGTGGGAACGTGGTGTTCGCGTCGGGCGAGCCGACGAAGCCGCCACCGACCGCGAGGTCGAGGATGACGAAGAACGGGTGGTCGAACACCCACGTGGCGCCACCCGGCAGGCTGCGCGGGCTCGCCGAGAAGAACACGTGATTATCCACGCTCCAGCTGATGCTGCTGGAGGTCCACTCGACCGCGTACAGATGGAAGCCGCCATCCAGCGTGGTACCCGGCACCGTGTAGCTGCGCGTGACCGCATTGCCGCCGGAATAGCCAGGCCCGTGCAGGCTGCCGTGCAACAGGCTCGGCTCCTGGCCGCGGTACTCCATGATGTCGACCTCGCCGCAGCCGGGCCACGGGACCGTCGCGATGTTGGAGCCGAGCAGCCAAAACGCGGGCCACAGGCCTTGCCCGCGCGGCAGCTTCATGCGCGCCTCGAACTTCCCAGCCGATTGCTCGAAATGCCCGCGCGTGTTGATGCGCCCCGAGGTGTAGTCGCGACCCTGGTAGCTCTCTTGAAGAGCGGTGATGGCGAGGTTGCCGTTGCCGTCGAGGGCGACGTTCTCGGGCCGCGCGGTGTCGTACTCGAGCTGCGCGTTTCCCCAGTCGGTGCCGATGTCATACGACCAGTGCGTGGCATCGGGCGACTGGCCGGCGGGGCCGGTGAACTCGTCCTGCCAGGCCAGCGTCCAGTTCACTTTCGTCGGGCTCGCGTTCTGGTTGCAGCCGCTGTTCAGCGCGAGCAGCGCGAGCGCGCACAGAGCGTTAAGTGCCGCCTGCCGGAGCCTGCGGCGGGTCCTGATCATGCGCTCTTTGACCGGCCGGTCGCCGCGGCGAACAGCCGTGCATCGTCGAGCGCGGCATCGAGCACGTAGGTCGCCGCACCAATCGCGATCGAGCGTGGCCCCAGCGCGCTCGTGGTGATCTCGGCGACCGCGAGCGAGCTCACGAGCGTGCGATTGCGGATCACATCGCGCAGCGGCTCGAGCAGCTTGTCCTCGAGCCGCGCGAGCCCGCCGCCGATGATCACCAGTCGCGGGTTCATCAGGTTGAGCAAGCTGGCGATCGCGATGCCCAAATGCCCCGCCGCTTCGCGCACGATCTGGAGCGCCAACGGGTCGCCCAACAGCGCCGCATCCTCGATCGCCTCGATCGAGGGCTTCTGCTTCGACAACGAGCTGTCGGGGTATTGCGCGCGCAACTCGCGCGCCCTCGCTACCAGCGCCGGGGCGCCGACCAGCGTGACGAGGCAGCCGCGCAGCCCGCACAGGCACGGCTTGCCCTGCGTGTCGATCGCCATGTGCCCGATTTCGCCCGCGACTCCTGTGGCGCCGCGGTATACCTTGCCCTGGATGAAGTGCCCCGAACCCAGCCCGGTCGCCACCTTCACATAGAAGAAGTCATCGACGCCGCGTCCCGCCCCCCACCAGCGTTCCGCGAGGGCGCCCAAGTTCGCGTCGTTGTCGACGAACAGCGGCACCTTCAAGCGCGCCGCGATGGGCTTGAGCCCCGCGCGTCCGCCCCAGTCGGGGAGCACGACTTCCGAGAATTGGTCCGGGTGATTGGGGTCGACGGGGCAGGGGGCGGCGACGCCCAGGCCAATCAAGCGCGAGCGGCTGCCCGGAATGTCCGCGAGACACGAGGCGCACAGCTCCGAGATCAACGCGCGCGTGCCCTCGGGATCCGTGCGCACCGCGTGGAACTCATGCCGCCACGCCAGCACTTCGCCGCGCAGGTTCGTCAGTGCCACCGCCACGTGCGCGGCACCCATGTCGACGCCGAGGATACAGGCGGCGTCGTAGTTGAACTCGAGCACGATGGGAGGGCGGCCGCCGCGCGAGGGGCCGACGCCGACTTCGGAGATCAACTTGGTCGGCAGCAACTCGTCGACGATCTCCGTGACCGTGGAACGCGACAGCCCGGTGCGCCGCGCGATTTCAGCGCGTGAGATGCGGTGCTCGTGCCAGATCAGGCGAAGCACTGACTGTTCCAGCGCGCTCGGGCGCGACTGGTCCACGCGCCTGGCGCTGTTTACCGGGTGATCGATCTGCGTCATCTAGAAGTCACTCCCACGAGCCGTGTTCAAATGGACGCGGCCACCTTATTTATGAAAGTAGACATTGTCCACGAGCACGATCGGGGTGTCGCTCGACGACAGGATGAGCTGCGCGATGTGGGCGCGGCCCGTCAGGCCGGTGAAGCTGTCGAGCGGGAGCTCGAGCGAAGTCCATGCCCCCGGCGCGAACGCCGGAGTCGAGGT
>JANLOX010000165.1:0-4290 GCA_031366795.1 Candidatus Eiseniibacteriota bacterium
CTGGCCCTTGTCATCCACCGCGCCGCGCGCGAACAGCTTGCCGTCGCGCAGCACCGGCTCGAACGGCGGCGTGTGCCAAAGCTCGAGCGGATCGGGCGGCTGCACGTCGTAGTGGCCATACAGCAGCACGGTCGGCTTGCCGGGAGCGCCGAGCCACTCGGCATACACGACGGGATGCCCCGCGGTCTTCATGACTTCGGCGCGCGTCATGCCCACGCGCTTCAAGTCCTGCGCCACATGCTCCGCGCAACGCGCGCAGTCGGCATTATGGTCGGGATCCGTGCTGACGCTGGGAATTCGTAGGACGGACTTGAGGCTGTCGATGAACGCGTCCTGGTGCTGCTCGAGATATTGGGTCAGCGGATCCATGATCGCGGGGCTCCTAAAGATCGGCGGTCGGGCGAAGCCGACGGACGCTCCGAGGTGAAGTGCGAGCACTTACGGGCCGATGACTCTAGCACACGCGGGAGAGGCCCCAAGCCCCCTGCGCACTGGCGCTTCAGGCATTACGCAGGGCGGACATGCGTGGCGCGGGGCGGCAATGGATTACCGCTGCACGCCCGTTTAATGGTATGCAGGGAACATCGGTGGGCGCTTCCCGCGCCGGCCGCTTCTGGAGATGATTCGGCAATGATCATTCGTATCCTGCGACCCGAGTGCTGCGGCAGCGGCGAGTGCATGGACCGCCTGCCCGATGTGTTCAGGCTCGACAGCAAGAACAAGGCGTGTGTGATCGACGTGGGCGCGGCGACGCTGGCCCAACTCGTCGAAGCCGCCGAGGCGTGCCCCTCTGGGGCGATCGTCATCGAAGACGACGACGGGCTCGTCGTCTTCCCATAACCCGCCCCCCCGCTTTTTGCCCCGCCGCGGGCGCTTCATCGCGGCCGCACCGCCCCCGTGGAACCCCTCCCGGCCAAGCCAGGTCTTCCTGACCGGTTGCCGCACGGCAGGATTGCTCGCTTCCCCGCGCCGTGCAAAACTGCGCCCGCCCGTTGAGGGACCGCGCGCATTCCGCGCGGAGGCCGCTCCCAAAGGAGGGGGATCCATGAAGAACCTCGTCACTGAATTCATCGGAACGTTCTTTCTTGTGCTCACGATTGGCCTCACCGTGCTCAATGGCTCCCCCATGGCGCCACTCGCCATCGGCGCTTCGCTGATGATCATGGTGTACATGGGCGGCCACATTTCCGGCGGCCACTACAACCCGGCGGTATCGTTCGGCCTGATGCTGCGCGGCCGCCTGCCGGCGAAGGACTTCGTGCCGTACGTGATCGCACAGATCGTGGGAGCGATCGTCGCCTCGCTCGTCGTTTACTCGGTGATGGGCCGCAGCTTCGCGCCGGAGCCTGCCGCCACCGCCTCAGCCATGCAGGCGCTGGCGATCGAGATCCTCTACACCTTCGCGCTGGTGCTGGTGGTGCTGAACACGGCCACGCACCTCGCCGTCAAAGGCAACTCGTTCTATGGCCTGGCGATCGGCTTCACGATCATCGTCGCCGCATTCGCCGGCGGCCCGATCTCGGGTGGAGCGTTCAATCCGGCGGTGGGGATTGGGCCGACGATTGTCCACGTGATGAAGGGCAGCGGGACGTGGTCGCACTTGTGGCTGTACGTCGTTGGCCCATTGGCGGGTGGCGCGTTGGCTGCTGGAGTCTTCGGACTGCAGGAGGCGTAGTCCGTCCCGAGTAAAAGGGCGCTGAAAACCCACGATTGCTACGTTGGAGAGGTAGCGGCGCGCTGCGGAATATCTTCCGATATGCCTCGCGCGCCGCTACCTCTCCGCCTTGCACTCGTGTGTTTTGAGCGCCCTCCGTGTTAGAGGCGGAATCTACGGCAACAGCAGGGCTCGTTTTACGAAGACGTGGCCAGGAGTGGTCATCCGCACGAGATATAGCCCCGCGGGGAATGGGCGCCCCGTCTTGGTCAACCAGTCTACGGCGTGACGGCCAGCGGGGTAGCTGGCGTCTACCAAACCCTCGACTCGCCTTCCCTGCACATCCAGCACGTCGATATTCACATGCGCGGCGCGCGGCAGGTCAAAGGCTACTCTTGCTCTGCTGTGCGCGGGATTCGGCGATATCGATGTTAGCGCGAAATCGGTGATTGCGGCCGTTGGCGCTCCGGTTGGGCCGTGGATCGAGAATGCTGCGTCGCTGGTGTCGGCGGCGTTGTGGCCGGCGCTGTCCCGGGCGACGACGCGGAACCAGACGTCTTTCGTGATCGGGACTGTGGCGGTCCAAGTGTAGGTGCCGGTGTTGAGTTCGTTCGCGGCGATCGTCTCGTACGGGCCGTTGGGGCCGGTGCGTGAAAGCAGCAGGTCGACGCTCGCGACTCCCGTGTTGTCGGTGGCGTTCCACTGCAGCTCGACGGGCTCGCTGAGGCCAAACGATTCGCCACCGTTCGGCGCGAATACATACACGGTGGGCGGCGCGGCATCGGCGAAGGTGGCGGAGATAGTGTGCGCGGCGTGCAGGTCGGCGAACACCCAGTTCGCTTGCGCGCCCTGCGATGTACCGTCCACGACAACATCCGCAACGGCGTATCCCGCATCCGCGGTGATCGTGCAAGAAGGCGAGTTGCCGCACGCGTACTCGCTCGCGCCATCGGGTGCGACTGAGCCATGCGGCCCTGCCGTGGCAGTCACGGTGTACGTCGTGGTTCCTGCCACGACCGAGATGCTGTGATCGGCCTGCACATTGGTGAACGTGTAGCTCGAAACGGCGCCGACTGACCCGCCATCCACGATTACGGATTGAATGAAGTGGCAGTCGTCCGTGCTGATGGCGAAGGCCTGGTCTGCCCCATGCCCGGCCGGCACCGCGCCTGAGGGCGTGATCGTCGCGCCCGCTCCGGCAGATGCGGCGATAGTGTAGACGTTGAGCGAGAATGAAGCTGCGAGCGTGTGATTAGCAATGACGTCGGTGAATGTGTAGCTCGATGCGGCACCGATCGACGCTCCATCCACCAGCACGTCGGCGATGTGGTAGCCGGGGTCAGCGACGATGGTAAGCGCCTGCGAGAGTCCACAGGGGACTTCGAGGAACCCGAACGGTGCCGATGACGGCAGCACCGCGCCTCCGGGGCCGGCTGAGGTGTAGATCCGCTCGAGCTTCCAGCCCGCAACGATCGACAGCGTGTGATTGGCCTGGACGTTCGTGAAGGCGTAGGTCGAATCGGACGTCTGGCTTCCGCCGCCATCGACGATGACCGCTTCGACGTAGTGGCAGTCATCGCCGTGGAACGTGAACGTTTGGTCCGCCCCGTAGTTGACGGGCGTAGCACCCGAGGGCGAGACCGTCGTGCCGCCCTCGGACGAAGCGGTGATCGTGTAGACGTTGATGGCGAACGACGCGGTGATGGTGTGATTCACCGTGACGTTGGTGAAAGTGTAGCTCGTCACCGCCCCCACCGAGGTGCCCTCCACGACGACGTCCACGATGTGGTGGCCGGCAGCGGGAACGACCGTGACCATTTGCGACAGGCCACAGGGAACCTCGAGGTACCCGGGCGGGGCGGCCGGCAGGATAGCGCCCCCGGGACCGGCGTTCGTGTTGATCCGGTTCAACTTCCATCCCGCGACGATCTGCAGGTTGTGGTCGGCCTGCACGTTGGCGAACACATAGCTCGAGTCGGTGGTCAGACTGGCCCCGCCCGCGCCATCGACGATGACCGCCTCGACGTAGTGACACGCGTCCGCACTGATGTTGAACGTCTGGTCGGCTCCGTGATTGACCGTGACGGAGCCCGACGGCGTGATCGTAACGCCACTTTCGGCCGAGGCCGTGATCGTGTGCGTGAGGATCTCGCCCAACTGGAAGTCGCCGAACGCCGTGAGGCCAGTGGCTTCAGCGCTCGTCGAGGTGCGCGCGCCCGGGGTCGCGGGCTGCCACGCGGAACCTGTCCAACGCCGCACGGCGAATTTCGCGGGCTGGGCGCCCGCATCGAGATCCGCGGCGACGAAGTTAAATGTGGTCTTGCAACTGGTGAATCCGCCGCCCACGTTCTGCAGCGTCCAGGTGCGGTTCGCCGTGCGCGTAGCGTTCAAGCCGGACGAGGCGATCTGCGCGTGATCGCCCGCAGCGGTCGAGGCGAGGATGCTACCGCTCGTGGTGGCGGTCCCCGTGAAAGCAACCGACACAGGAGCGTAGACGCTCGCGTCGCCAATTTCAAAGCTCTGCGTGGCGCTGCCCGCCGCGACGACGATGGGCTTCTGTAGGTTGCCGATCACGTAGCGAGACGCCCCGCCGCCCGTGAGTGTCGCGCTCGCGCCGAGGATCAGCATATTGGCGC
>JANLOX010000186.1:0-2225 GCA_031366795.1 Candidatus Eiseniibacteriota bacterium
CCTCTATCAGATCTGAGTCCAATCTCTCTTACCCAGAGCCACCACCGATCTGGTGATAACTGATCTCGCTTTTTCCTTCACGAGAGGAACGGAAGCCGGAGACGTCAACAGCATGACCACCATTCCTCCTCCTGAAACGACCTTGCACTCAACTCCCCATACCGCCACACGTCAAGGACTTGTCGTGACGCTGGTCGCGGCGATTTCGGTGGCGCTGGTGGGGCTGTTGTGGCTGGTTTTGCCGCAGGTGTTCGGCACGTGGGAGATGGCGACGTACGATTTCCGAATGCGCTGGCAGGGCGTGGGCAAGGCTGATTCGGCGATCGTGCTGATCGGGCGGGATGCGGAGAGCGATGCACGGTTCGGCGTGGGGGTCTGGGATCGCGCGGTGTTTGCCAAGGTGATTGTCGGGTTAAGCCAGGCCGGAGCGAGGACCATCGCGCTCGACTTTCACATGCCCGCGGTTAGCCCACCGGAGCGGGGCAACGGGGCGAGCGATCAGGCGTTGCTGACCGCGACCAGTTCCGGCACGGTGCTGTATCCGATTGCGGTAGCCCCGTCCACTGGGGATGTGGCCGTGCCACCGACTCTTCCGGAGGTATTCACCCGCACGGTGTCGCGATTCGATCCCCACATCATACGTGCGCTGCCGCAGTCTGGTCGCGTCGAGGGCCCATTTCCTGCGCTTGCCTCAGCGGCCGCCGCGCTCGGGCACATTGCCGCCTGGCCGGATGCCGATGGCGTATACCGGCGCGTGCCCTCGTTCGTCGCCGTCGGCGATCGAGCGGTGCCAGCGTTAGGCGTGGCCATGGCGGCGAGTTTCCTGCGTGTCCCCCCCGAACACATCGAGTTGGTCCTTGGCGAGGCGCTCCGGTTCCGCGAGGCGCATGGGCCCGATGGCCGGGAACGGACCGTTACGGTGCCAGTCGATGCTGAAGGCCGGCTGCTCATTCGCTATGCGGGCCAGTGGACTGATGGATCGTTTCCCTACCTCTCGTTTGTGGATGTCTGGGATGCGATCGCGGAAGGCCGCGAGGCCGAACTACGGGAGCAGGTCGCGGGGAAACTCGTGATCCTGGTGCATGCCGCGCTGGGCTCCGATAAACGCCGGACGCCGTACGAAGTGGCCGCGCCCGGCGGATTCATTTTGGCGAACGTGGCCAACACGCTGTTGACCCAGCAGGGGGTGCGCGAGGTGGCGGGTCCGACAGTCTGGCTGCTTGCGCTTTCTCTTGCGGTGGGCGCCGCCGGCGCGATCGCGTGGGTCCCCGGTTGGGGCGGGCCACTGGCGGCGGGTGCGCTCGGGTGTTCCTACTTGGCCACGACCGTCTTGGCCATGGGGCTCGGTGGCCTCGTCCTACCAGTGTTGCCGCCGCTTGCCACGCTGGCCGTCGCGACGGGGCTGGCGTTGGGATGGACCAGGCGGCATGCCACGGATCGTGTCGCGCAGTTAGAAGCTGAGCAACTGGCCCTGCATCGCACCTTGGCTACGAAGCAGGCACTGCTGGCGCAACAGGAGGCGAAGGCGGAGGGCTTGGAAGAAGACTTAGACAGCGCCCGGGGGGTTGTCGTCACCGGCCAGGCGCAGCAGCGCGATCTGCAGCAGAGGCTTGAGACGATGCAGCAGGCCGTGCGCGAGTCCCGTCAACACGCCGACGCCACGCGGGAAACCGTGCAGGCTCTCGAACGTCGGCTCGCCGATGTGCAGGCGGCCACGGTGAAGCAGCCCGTGCTTGCGATCGGCGAGACGGACGCTCTGCAACAGGAGTGCGTGCGGCTCGGCATTCTCACGTGCGATCCGGCCATGCTGCGGGCGTTGCGAGATCTGAAGAAAGCGGCGCGCTCGCGCACGCCCGTGTTGATTCTCGGCGAGCCGGGGACCGGCAAGGAGCTCTACGCGCAGGCGGCACATCAGTTGAGCGACCGGGCCTCCGGGCCGTTTGTGCCGGTCAATATGGCCGCCGTGCCGGCGGAATTGTTTGAAAGTGAGTTGTTCGGCCATACGAAGGGCGCTTTTACCGGTGCGTTGCGTGACAAGATCGGGTCGTTCGAACAGGCCCATCGGGGGACGCTCTTTCTCGATGAAATCGGTGATCTCCGGCTCGACTTGCAGGCCAAGCTGCTGCGGGTGTTGCAGGACCAACGCATTATGCGGGTCGGCGACACGGCCCTGCGCGCGCTGGATGTGCGGATCGTCGCGGCGACGAACCGCGACTTGCTGCAAG
>JANLOX010000200.1:0-26608 GCA_031366795.1 Candidatus Eiseniibacteriota bacterium
GCCTCGAACACCTCGTCCCTGTCGGTGACTGCATTGGCCGAAGGCCTCGAGCGGCCCGCGCAATTCTGCGGCTTCCACTTCTTCAATCCCGTTCACCGCATGCCGCTCGTCGAGGTGGTGCGCGGCAAGCTGACCTCGGACGCCGCGATCGTCACGGCCGTCGGGCTGGCGCGGAAGCTTGGCAAGACGCCGGTCGTCGTACAGGACGCTCCCGGATTCGTGGTGAACCGCATCCTGATGCCCTACTTGCGCGAGGCCATGCACCTGCTCGAGGAAGGCTATCCGCTGCGCGACATCGACGCCGCCATGCGCCGCTTTGGCATGCCGATGGGACCATTCGAGGTGCTGGACGAAGTCGGGCTTGACGTCGCGGTCAAAGTCGGAGCGATCCTGGGGCGTGCATTCCCCGATCGCATGCAAGCGGCTCCCATGCTGGAGAAGCTCGTCGCCGCCGGACGGCTGGGGAAGAAATCGGGCGCGGGGTTCTACCGCCACCGCGGTTCCAAGCGGGTCGCCGACCCCGAAGTCGCGCGCCTGCTGGGCGGGGCGCGCGGCCGCAGCGGGCACTCCCTCGAGTCACTCGCCGAGCGCATGATGCTGGCGATGGTCAATGAATCCGCGCGGTGCCTTGAAGATGGTGTCGTCGCTGACGCCGGAGCCATCGATCTCGCGATGATCTTCGGCACGGGCTTCCCGCCCTTCCGCGGCGGACCGTTGCGCTACGCGGATACGGTGGGGCTCGCGAAGATCGAATCCCAACTCGCGGCCCTCCGTGCCGAGAAGGGCCCGCGCTTCGAACCGTCGCCGCGGCTCCTCGACCTGGCGCGCAATGGCGGGACGTTCACGCAGCCGTCGGCGTGAGCCTCGGGCGCCGCGTGTTGCTCGCGGCTCTGCTTGCGGTCGCGATCGCCGCGAGCGGGATCGCCGTGGGAGAACGTGGCGTTGTTTGACTCCCCCGGGCGCGCCGTTGCCTGGGTCCAAGGAATTCGGGCATAAATAGAACCGCCCGGCTGGAAAATCCGGGCGGTTCATTTGAGCCCAGTGCTTGCCCTCACCGGACTCGTGGAAGACTTGTAACGAACTGGAGGTTTGCAACGTTGCTCAGGCGTTGCGTTCGTTACACATGATTAGACGCGCGAGGTGCCGAATAAGTTGCAAGAGCGGAGCAAACTATCGTTGGAGCCCCTGTGAGGCAGAGGCACTGGAAATGCAAAGGGCGTCACGTCCGCGTAAGGCACCGCGTTTGTGGCTGCGAAATGCGCGCTCAACGAAAACGGGCGCCGGGGGCGAAAAGCCCCGGCGCCCGTTCGAACCATAAGCGAGCCGCTAAGCGCCCGCCGGCCTTGGCGCCGGAGGCGGCAACGCTCCCAGGCCACCCATGCCCGTCTGGGGCTCGACCACAGCCTGCACGGCAGGCGGCGCAGACTCCGAAGGCGGCTCTTCCGTCTTGATCGGCGGAAGCGTTTCGCCCTTGAGCAGGCGTACCATCTCGTCGCCGTCGAGCGTCTCGCGCTCGAGCAGCGTCTTGGCCAGCAGGTGCAGCTTGTCGAGGTTCTCGGTCAAAAGCCGCACGGCGTTCGCATGCGCGGCCTCAATGATGACGCGCACTTCCGAGTCGATCAGCACCGCTGTCTCCTCGCTGTAGTCCTTCGACGAAGTCATCTCGCGGCCCAGGAACACCATCTCGTCACGCTTGCCGAACGACAACGGCCCGAGCTTGTCGCTCATGCCGAAGCGCGTGACCATGGCGCGCGCGATCCCCGTGGCCTGCTCGAGATCGCTGACCGCGCCCGTCGTCAGGTGCGAGAAGATCAGCAGTTCCGCGGCACGGCCGCCCATGGCATAGCTCAGCCGGTCCTCGAGCTGCTTCTTCGAATTGTTGTGCCGCTCCTCGGTCGGGGCATAGGCCGTGACACCGAGCGCCCTGCCGCGCGGTACGATCGTGATCTTGGTCACCGGATCCGCATCCGGCAGCAACCACGCCACCAGGGCGTGCCCGGCCTCGTGGTAGGCCGTCGTCTTCAGCTCGGCGTCGGTCATCACGAGGCTGCGGCGCTCGGTGCCGAGCATGACCTTGTCCTTGGCGTCCTCGAAGTCCGCCATCGTGACCTTCTTGCGATTGCGTCGCGCGGCCAACAGGGCGGCTTCGTTAACGAGGTTCTCGAGATCCGCGCCCGACATGCCCGGCGTGCTGCGCGCGAGCAACGGCAGGTTGACGTCATCCGCCAGCGGACGCTTCGTGGCGTGCACGGCGAGAATGCCCTCGCGGCCGCGTACATCCGGCCAATCCACGACGATCTGGCGGTCGAAGCGGCCCGGACGCATCAGCGCCGGATCGAGCACGTCCGGCCGGTTCGTCGCCGCCACGATGATGACCCCATCGTTCGACTCGAAGCCGTCCATCTCGACCAGTAGTTGGTTCAACGTCTGCTCACGCTCATCGTGCCCACCACCGAGGCCTGCGCCACGGTGGCGTCCAACAGCGTCGATTTCATCGATAAAAAGGATGCAGTTATGCACCACTAAATTATTGGCAACAAAGCAGTTAACGCGATTTAAGCAGAGGTCGTAAACGGGCTCATCACTCACGTTTTTCGCGATCTTCGTGACCCTGGACCAGAGCACAGCGGACTCGCGCGTCTCGTCCATTTCCATGACCGCGGCCTGCATGCTTGCACGCGAGGGCGCCACAAGCTCGCGTTGGTAGCTTCCGACGTAGCTTGGTGTCGGACCGGATGGGCAGTCGTAGAAGTTCGGTTCGCTTGCCGAGGCAATCACCCGCGGCGCCGCGACGTAGTCGGACGTCGTGAGTTCCTCAGCGGGCACCCACTTCATGGCTTCGCCACGCATCACGGGAAACAAGTGGTTCCCCGTCGCGCGAATCTCGCTCGTTGCGGTGGTGATCGTGAACAATTCCTTGCTTGGCTTGCGCGTAATGCCGAGCACCGTGGCGTCCTCGAAGCGGAAGTCATCGGTCATGGCAGGTACCTTCACGCCGACCATCTTCTTGTCGAACATCTCGCCGATCGTGACCTGCTTCCCGCCGCTCAACGTCACGACGGAGTCGCCCGTGATACAAGGTGCGTTGCGCTTACCCTGCTCAAAGAGATCCCTTACGCGGCTTGCGCCCACACCGACAAACATCTCGACAAAGTCCGAGCCTGACATCGAGAAGAACGGCACGCCCGCTTCACCCGCGACGGCCTTGGCGAGCAGTGTCTTGCCAGTCCCCGGGGGGCCCAGCAGTAGGGCGCCCTTGGGGATTCGCGCGCCGAGCTTCTGGAATTTCTGCGGTTCTTTGAGGAACTCGATGATCTCCTGGAGTTCCTGCTTGGCCTCGTCGCAGCCGGCGACGTCCTTGAAGGTGATTTTCGGGTTGGACTCGAGCAGCACGCGCGCCTTGGTCTTGCCGAATTTGAGCGCGGCACTTCCGCCCGACTGCATCTGGCGCAGCACGAACATCCAGGCGCCGAAGATCAGGATGAGCGGCAACCACTGCAGTAACATCATCGCCCAGCTGAAGCCGGCGCTGCGTACTTCGATCTCGACACCGGGATTCGTCTTCCACACGAGTGCCGGCAGTTCGGCGCCATCGCCGACGATGTTCGCCTTGAACGACTTGAACGACTGGTCGTGGCCATCGACCTTGTGCGAGCTCTCGACCTTCAAGTCGCCGGTGACGCTGCGTTCGACGATCTGCAGGTCCTGGATGTTGCCCTTCTCGACTTCCTGGATGAACCGCGTGAACGACACCTCGGCGCGTTGCGGCGCCATGAGGCTGCCCTGGTACATGCGGTACCCGGCGACGGCCAGCAGAATCACGAACACCCAGAACGCCAGCTGCCGGAATGGGCGCCCGGGCTGCACGGGAAGGTTGCGGCGTGGCGGGGTGCCGCGCGGCGAGGAACGCCGCGAGTCGCGACCGGAATCGCCGGAACCTGAATCGCGCCTGTCAGTGCTCAAGGGCTTATGCCTCCTGAATAACGCCCACGAAGGGCAGATTGCGATATTTCTCGCCATAATCCATGCCGTAACCGATCACGAATTCATCGCCGATCGTCCAGCAGGCGTAGTCAACGGGGACAGGGAACTTCCGGCACGGGGCCTTGTCGAGTAGCGAGGCGATGCGAATGCTCGCCGGATTGCGCTGCTTGAGCAGGTCGATCAGGAACGACAGACTGCGGCCCGAATCGACGACCCCTTCGCAGATCACGACGTGGCGGCCGGCGATGTCGTTGCGCAGGTCTGATTCCATGCGGACATTGCCGCTCGACGTGGTGCCGCTGCCATAGGACGACAGCGTGACGAAGTCGAACTCGACTTCCATTGGAGTGGCGCGCGCCAGGTCGCACATGAACAGGCAGGCACCTTTAAGCACGCCCACGAACACGGGGGAGCGCGTGAGCGGGCTCAAGTCGCGGGCGATCTGCACGCCGACTTCGCGAATGCGCGCCGCGATCTGCTCCGCACTGAACAGCACACGAATCGAGGGCTCCAGCTGAACGGCCTGGGTCGTTGTCATGACGCTCCGCGTGAACGCAGGGTATCCCTCGAGGTGTTCGATTGCGCCCGTGCGCGCATTAGGTGCAATCCAATACCCCGGAAGATCCCGCTGTCGTCAGCAAGGACGGTCGGCGACGTTGCCCGCGAACGGGGTGGACGATGTCACGGAAATTGGCGGGCCCAAGGCCCAGCGAACGGCTGAACCCTCAAGCAGGCCGCTTCGGCGCGCGCGTGCCGGACCTCCTGGATCCGCCAACTCCCTGTCCCGGCGCAGTATTCCCTAGTTTCAATAATTTCGGAAATCTCCACGGTGGAGATTTCGTGTCGTCTTGGATGCGCCGGGGGGCGATCCGGATTGCATTGCCCTCGCGGTACGCCACGAACCCTGACGGAAGCAACACAGGTCCGCTCGCAGGTCCCGCCAGGCGGCTGATTTGGGAGAGGTGGGCCGCCGTCAGGCCGACTCCTTTGGGGGCACTGGCCCGCCAGACCGCCCGCAGCAATTCACGCCGGGCGGCGGGAGGGAAGCGCACCAGGCGGTCGACCGGGATGCTGGCGCCCTGTGCGCTGGCGTTTGCCGCGCGGGCCAGCGGCCGCGTCCAGACTTTAAGGGCGGCCTCCGCCTCGCGCAACTCCGTGGCCATCGCGGTGACGCGGCGCGCGAGTGCCACGCGGGCGTCGCGAGCGGGTGCAGCGCCCAGCACCGCGACGAGCGCCGGGATCGCCTCGTTGCGCATGCGATTGCGGGCGAAGACCGGCGTCACGTTGGTTGCATCGGTGCGCCAGGGCTGGCGCGCGCGCGTGAGATCCGCCTCGATGTCGGCGCGCGTGGCTTCGAGCAGCGGCTTGATGCGCTTGCCCGAGCGGGGCCGCATGCCGCCGAGGCCGCGCAGACCGCTGCCGCGCAGCAGGCGCAGCAGGACGGTCTCGAGCTGGTCGTCCGCGGTGTGCGCGGTCGCGATCCACGCCGCGTCGCAGCGGGCCGCCGCGGCATCGAGGAATTCGCGCCGCAACATGCGCAGCCCGTTCTCACCCGACCAACCGCGGCGGAGCATGCGGGCACGGGTGTCCCAGCGCGCCGCGATCAAGGGGACGCCGAGGCGCTTGCACAGCCCGGCTACGAACGCCGCGTCGTCATCGGAAGCAGCGCCGCGCAGGCGATGATTGAGGTGCGCGGCATGGATCTCGATGCCAAATTCGTGCGCGAGCGAACAGAGCGCCGCGAGCAGTGCAGTCGAGTCGGCGCCGCCGCTGACCGCGACCAGCACACGGTCCCCCTCGGACACCCGGCAGGGACCCTTGAGCGCCCGGCGCAATACGGGCTCGACGCGACGCAGGCGCATGGGGATCGGAAGAACTGGTGGTGGCGGCGGAGGGAGTCGAACCCCCGACACAGGGATTATGATTCCCCTGCTCTACCAGCTGAGCTACACCGCCGAAACGTGGGCCATCGGAGTGATGGCGGGCCAGAAAAACTAGGGGTGAACGAGGGTGGAGTCAAGCCGCGTCGCCCGCGCCTTACCCCACCACCTTCTCGTCCGCCGGGCCGCGCTCGGCGCCCGCCGCGGAAGCTTCTGATGTCTCGATCATCGCGGCCTCCTCCTCTGGCCGCAGCCGGAAGATGCGCGACAGCTCGCTGCGCAGCTCGCCTTCGTCCAGGGCCTGGTGCATGTGGCCGCGCCAGGCGATCGAGATCTTGCCGGTCTGCTCGCTGACCACGATCACCGCGGCGTCGCTCTCTTCGCTCAGGCCCAAGCCCGCGCGGTGACGGGTGCCAAGGGTTTCGGGCGTGCGGGCATTGGATGAGAGCGGCAGGATGCACGAGGCGGCGATGACCGCGTCCTCGCGAATGATCACGGCGCCATCGTGCAGCGGCGAGCCGGGGCTGAACAGCGTGACGATCAGCTCGGCCGACACCTTGGCGTCGATGCGCGTGCCGCTATCTACGAAGTTGCGCAGGCCGGTGTTTCGCTCGAGCGCGATCAGCGCGCCGTGGCGGCGGCGGGCGAGCGTTTCGACGGCGCGCACGACTTCACCGAGAAAGCCGTAGTGATCCGAGCGCAGGAACGAGCGGAAGTAGCGCGTGCGGCCGAACAACGCGAGGGCGTGGCGGAGTTCTGGCTGGAACAGGATGACGAATGCGATCAGCCACACGGTCTTCAGGCCCGAAACGATCCACTTCACGGCGATCAGGTCGAATTCGCGCGCGAGGACGCCGATCAGCACGATGACCAGCAGCCCGACGTACATCTGCGCCGATCGCGTGCCCTTGACGAGGATCAGCAGGCGATAAAAAACCGCTGCCACGAGCAGGATGTCGACGATGTCGAACAGCCAGAATGTGTGGACTGGATTCATGGAAGGGTCCCTGAGGTCGCGCGAGCATCAACTCTAACAGATGCACCGGTCGAAATGCGCTGAGGGTAGCGCCCCGCGAACGCGTTACGCGCGCCGCTCCGCCGCCAGCGCAGCGGCGATCCGCATGGCGCGATGAGTTGCCGCCACGTCGTGCGTGCGAATGGCGCGGGCCCCGAGGAATGCCCCGATCGAAATCGCCGCGAGCCCGGCTTCGATCCGGTCGTGCGGGTCCGTGTTGCCAAGCAGGCGCCCAAGGAAGCTCTTGCGCGAGGCCCCCATCACCACGGGACGCCCGAGTGCTATAATCTCGTCGAGGCGCGCGATCAGCCGGATGCTGTGCTCAAGCGTCTTGCCGAAGCCGAGGCCGGGATCTAGCGCTACGCACTCGACGGCGACGCCGCCCGCCATTGCCAGCCCCTTGCGCTCCGCAAGGAAGTCGCGTACCTCGGCGATCACGTCGGTGTAGTGCGGCGCTTGCTGCATGGTCGCGGGCGTCCCCTGCATGTGCATGAGCACCAGGCCCGCGCCAGCCGCGGCCACGACGCCGGCCATCGCGGGGTCGCCGAGTGCTGTGACGTCGTTGATGATGTGCGCACCGGCGTCGAGCGTCGCGTGTGCCACCTCGGCGCTGGCGGTGTCGATCGACAGGCAGGCGCCACTCCCCTTGAGCGCCTGCACGACCGGCAACAGCCGCCGCACCTGCTCAGCCGCCGGGACGGGCGCGGACCCCGGTCGTGTGCTCTCGCCGCCGAGATCGAGTATGTCGGCGCCCGCTTCGACCAACTCATGCGCCCGCGAGATCGCCGCGGCGGGCTCGAAGTAGCGCCCGCCATCCGAGAACGAATCCGGCGTGACGTTGAGGATGCCCATCACCAGCACGCGCGAGGGATCCTCGAACACGCGCTCGCGGCAGCGCCAGATCATCGGCGATCCCTCCGCTCGGCGGCGCCGGCCGCGACCTGCGGGCGCACTTGCCGCCCAGCGCCGCACTCAGCCGTGCGCGTCACTTGCCGCCCAGCGCCACGCGCAGTCGGTCGATCTGCTCGGCGTGGTTGTGCGCGTGGATCGCGTAGTTGCGCAGCCATCGTTCGGCGCTGAACAGCCCCGCTTCGGTGTGCCAAGCTTGGCGAACCCACTCCTCTTCCGTAAGCACGCGCAGCAATTCGGTCGTCACGGCGCGCACGGCGCGAAAGTTCTCGAGCGCGGGCATGGGGTCGCGCTCGTTGTAGCGCAGTGAGCGGGCGAACTCATCCTGGTCGTAACCCGGAATGACGGGATAGGGCTCGGCGATGATCTTGCGTATCCGTGTTGCCGAGATGGTCTCGCTGTCCGAAAGATGATGAATGATCTCGGCAGCCGACCACTTGCCCGGAATCGGGTGAGCCGTGAGGCCTCCCGCGGGGAACCCCTCGAGGCTCGCGGCGACCCGTTCAGGCCCTTTGGCGTACTGTTCGATGAGTTTCTGGCGCTCCTCGGGAGACATGCACACCCTCCTGTGGTTCCCAACCCGCGTTGACCGGAAGCGGGCCTGATGGTAGCAGTTACGGGTCTGCGACCCCGCCTTCGGGAGGCCAAGGGTCGCACGTGCTTGCCCAAGGCCGCTTTGCGATACCAGTCAGGCCCTCCGCACGCGCGCTTGCCCTCTGTAGAGCATCGGGAAGAACGCAGTTTTTCGGGAGGTTGAACGCGAATGAAGTGGCTGAAGAGGGCGCTTCCCGTCGTGGTACTGCTCTGGACGCTCGCCGCCCCGGCGCATGCCCAGATCACCGGTCACCCGTACGAGTTTTCCGCGGGCGCCGGCATGTTCGGTTACGACACGCGCGCCCGTCTCAAGGATGGCCCAGCACTCGGCGCCTCGGCCGGCTGGCGCTACGCCCCTTGGCTCACGCTCGAGTTGAGCGGCACCTACGGCAGCACCAAGTCCGACTCGCTCCCCGAAGCCAGCGCGAGCTTCTCGGATGTGTCCGCGGACATGCGCATCAATGTGCGCCCTGCCGACGGACGTGTCGTTCCGTTCTTCCTCGCGGGATTGGGATTGGGCCGCAGCAAGGTCGATCGCGGCGCCCCCGAAACACTCAAGCGCGGCGCGCCGAGCCTGGGGATGGGAACGCTCTTTAATGTGCGCAACAACCCGCGCATGTACGCCAGGCTTGAGGTGCGCGACATCATGTTCCGTGAGCGCGATTCCTACGAGTTCAGCCACCACATGACGGCGCAGGTCGCCATTCACTATGTGCTGCATGGACGCAACAAGGACATCGACGTCGACGGTGTGCGCGACTGGCTCGACAAGTGCCCCGAGACACAGGTCGGCGCCACGGTCGACGCGACGGGTTGCCCGAGCGATTCCGACAAGGATGGCGTGTGGGACGGCATCGACAAGTGCCCGGATTCTCCGCTCGGCGCGAAGGTCGACAAGAAGGGCTGCCCGATCGACAGCGACGGCGATGGTGTGCCGGACGGCATCGACACCTGCCCCGCCACCCCGAAGGGCGCCACGGTCGATGCGAAGGGCTGCACCAGCGACAGCGATGAAGACGGCGTGCTCGACGGGCTCGACAAGTGCCCGAACACGCCGAAGGGTGCCAAGATCGACGAGTCGGGTTGCCCGATCGACACCGATGGCGACGGCGTGCCGGATGGCATCGACACCTGCCCAGATACGCCGAAGGGCGCGCAGGTTGACGTCAAGGGCTGCGAGACCAAGGCCGCAACGCTCGAGCAGGAAATGCTCGACACCGGCCGCATCCGGCTCGTCGGCGTGAACTTCGAGACGGCTAAGGCGACGCTGCTCCCCGATGGTCTGCCGAACCTCGATGCCGCAGGCGAAGTGTTGAGCAAGTGGACCGATCTCAAGGTCGAGGTGGGTGGCCACACCGACGACCAGGGCCGTCCGGGTGCCAACTTGAAGCTGAGCCAGGCGCGCGCCGAAACGGTGCGCCTCTACCTGCTCGGCAAGTACCCGGCGATCAAGCCGGAGCAACTCGTGGCCAAGGGTTACGGTAGCTCACGCCCGGTCACGACGGTCGACTCGGACGCGGCGCGCGCGATCAATCGCCGCGTGGAATTCAAGGTGCTGAATCCCGGAGTGCTGATCAAGGCGGCTGGCGCGCGCCGTACCGGCGGCAAGTAAGCATCCCGCGGTATGACCCGACGGCTGGTCCTGCTGCTCGTCGCGCTGCTCGCGCTCCCGCTCACGGGATGCGCGAGCAGCCCGTCTTTGCACTACCAGGTCGACTTCGCGCACGCCGACTCGAGCGGCGTTCCGGTGACGGTCGAGATCCAGGGCGTGCCGCGCGATTCGCTGGTGCTCGAGGGCTATCTCGAGTCGCCGCTGATGAGCGTGCGTAATGCGCAACGCATCGGCCCGAATGGTGCGGCGACGGACATTGCGGTGGGCCTGCGCAATGCGGCGAGCGGCGATGGCGCTTCCGACTTCCCGGTGATCCGTCTCATGGGACCGTTGCCTTCGCACGTGACGCTGCGCTATCGCGCCGTGCTGGGAACTCGCGAGGGCAACGATCACACGGGATTCACGGGTCGGCGTGCCGGCTACGTAAGTGAGCAATTCGCGCTGGCCGGCGGACGGTCATTGTTCCTGGTGCCCTCACCGGCCGGGCGCATGCGCGCGATCGAGGTGCGCTTCGACCTGCCCGCGGGCTGGAACGCGCTCGTGCCGTGGGAGCACTCGGGCGATGCGTGGCGCGTAGGCGTCGCGGGCAGCGCTCCCGTCGAGGACCTGTTGTGGTCGGCGCTGGGATTCGGCGTGTTCGATGAGCAGCGCGTCGAGCTGCACGGCACCGCCTTCCGCTTCTGCGTCGAACACAGCGTCGCTACCGCCGACCGCGATTCCGCGCGGCGCGTGTATGAAGCGATCGCGCGGCGCACGAGCGACACATTTGGGCGCGGGCTCGGCAAGGAGTTCACGGTGCTCGTCGCGCCCGCGCTGTCCGATGGTGACGAGATCATCCCCGAGGGCTGGGCGCGCGGCGTGGGCGCCACGCTGACGCCCGTGACCACGCAGCGGGCGAGACAGGTGGCCGAGGGCGTCATCGATGCCTACCTCGCGCAGGATCCCTACAAGACCACGGTGCGCGAGCCGAAGGAACGCTGGCTCATCCATGGCGCGAGCAAACTGCTGCCGTGGCGCGCCCTCGAAGCGGCGGGACTCGCGCGGCGCGAGGACGTCGACCGCTCGTTCGCGGCGGATCTCGCCGGGCAACTCGAGAACAATGACGCGGCTGATCTCGAGTGGAACCTCGAACAACTCCCGAGTAGTGATCTCGAGACGACCCTCGCGCGCGAATCGTTGGCGCCGCTGGCGCTGTTGCGCATCGATGATACGGCGCGCGCGGTGTCCGGCGGGCACGACTCGCTCGACTCCGTGCTGCGCCGCGTGTTCGCCGGAAAAGTAGCGCAATCGGTGTGGAGCGCCGTGCCGAGCCCAAAGGACCCTCGCTGGGCGCAACTGCGCGCGCGCTACGTGCGCGGCGAAGGACTGCGCGAGAAACTGGCGGGCGATCCGCTGTTCGCGATGGCGATGCCGACGGACGCGCCTGTGCCCGCAGCCGGGGCGGTGACGCACCGGCTGACGCTCGCCATCACCGGCAACACATACTGCTATCTCGAGAACTGCGGCTGCAAGGTGAACCAGGCCGGCGGCGTCGCGCGGCGCGCCACGGTGATCAAGCGCCTGCGCGCGAAGGGGCCCGTGCTGGCGTTGGACGCCGGCAACGCGCTGATCCGCGCAGAACACTTCCCGCTGCCCGACGCGCTCGCGCATGGTGAAGAGTTGGCCTACCTGCGCGCCATGGCGGCAATGGGTTACCCCTTCGCGGTCGTGGGGCCGGCCGAGCTGGGCTACGGATTGCAGCGGTTCCGCGAAGTCGCCGCGACGAAGTCGCTGCCGTTCCTGATCGCCAATGCACGCGACTCGGGCGGCGCGCTCGCAGAGGGTTGGCGCATCACGCAGGCAGGCGGCGTGCGCGTCGGCGTGATCGCGCTGATGGAGCCGGGCCGCGGACCATGGGCCAACGATGTGCTCGAACGCCGTCTCGGCGTCACGGTCGCCTTCGAGGACCCGCTCGCAACGCTCCAGCGCGTGATGCCCGAGGTGCGCGCCCAGGCGGATGTGGTCATCGCGATGGGCCATCTCAGTCCGCCGACGATCCGCCGGCTCATCGCCGCGGTGCCGGATCTCGATGTCGTGATTTCCACTGATGATGCCGCCGGTGTGCGTGTCGTGGATGACCACCGTGAATCGATCGTGAGCGGCGATGCGCCGGGCTTCCATGGCCGGGCACTGGTCCTCCACGCGAATCAGTCGAGCTACGGCGTCAATGGCGCGACGCTGGGCCTCGATGCGAAGCAGCGCGTGGCGTCGGTGGACCTGTTTGCGACGTGGCTGGGCGATTCGATCCCGGACGATCCATCAGTGCGCGGCGAGCTCACGCGGTTCTACGACACCATCGGCCGCACGCAGGCCGCGCAGGCGAGCGTGCCGCCGCTGTTCGCCACGGACCCGGCGTGGAAGACGGGTGGCCTCGCGGGTGCAGCGCGTTGCGCGACGTGCCATGCGAGCGAACATGCGCAGTGGAAGGAAACGCCGCATGCCAACGCTTGGAAGACGCTGCTCGATGTGCATCGCAACTACCAGCCGCGTTGCGTCGTCTGCCACAGCGTTGGATTCGGCAGGCCGCAGGGCTACGCGCTCGGCGCAGCGGATTTGAAGCTTGTGGGCGTGCAGTGTGAAACCTGCCACGGTCCGGGCGCCGCACACGCCGCTGCTCCCTCGAAGACCAACATCCGCCGCGCGGTACCGGCGCAGGTCTGCCTCGAGTGCCACAACCCGGATCATTCGGATCACTTCGTCTATGACGAGCGCTTGCCGCGTGTGATGCACGAGCAGATCAAGACGATCAACGCCGCGGGCGGCGAATAGCGGCTCAGGTGTTGAGGGTGGTCATGGGGCCCGCGCGGTGCGCTTGCGCGAGAGGCCTTGCAGTGGCGGGCCCCCGATGTCGTGCAGTGCTGCGTTAGCTGCTGACCACGATTTGCCGGACGGACGAGCTGCCACCAGTGCGCAGGGTCACCAGGTAGATCCCCGGATTCACGCGGTGGCCTGAGTCATCGCGCAGGTCCCACACCGTGTCCCCGCGTCCTGCCTGATGACTGCTGTTCGCGAGAACCCGCATCCGCCGCCCGCTGATGTCGAAGGCCTGGATGTTGATCGGGCCATCGACGGGCAGTGTGTAAGCGAAATGCGCCGAGTGGGATGCTGGGTTTGGCCACGGCGGTTCGAACGAGAACGTGCAGGCCACATCCTCCACGCCCAATCGTGAGGGTGCGTGCAGGAAGACGTTGGAGAGATGCGACCAGTTCGACGCGTCATCCATGGTCTTGAGCGCGAAGTAGTAGATGACCCCAGGCGTGAGTCCTGTGACCGTAAACGAATCGCGGACGCCGGCTGCCTTGGGGGCCTGAAGTCCCTTCACGACGGTCGCGGTCGCGAATGTCACCGCAGTCATGGGGAAGGTGGAATACCTCAAGTCGTAGCGCGTGGCGCGTCCGAGGATGCCGTCGTCTCCGGGGGTCGTCCATCTCAGGGTGAGCGAGGGAGTCGCGCTCGCGGCAATCGTCGGATGGGCGGCGTTGATCAGCAGGGCGAGGATGGGCAGCAGGACGAGTCCGCGAATGAATCGCAATTGTTCCTCCGTGCCTTGCGTGCGCAGGGCAGCCTTCGAGCCGGCGGGTGCAGCAGCGATCGAAAGGTCACGAACCGGTTTCCATCTGGAAGCCCGAACGTGACGAACGTTGGCCCGTGAGGGACGGACCTGCCTCACCTGTGCAAGCGAATCAACGGAAGGCCGCAGAGGCCTGCTTGCCCGGAGGAGTGAGGCAGCGGGTTCTGATGCATGCGCAGCGCCAGGGGACCACTGAATCGAAGACTTCGCTGTAAGTCAGTGCGGGGACGCGTCACAATGAAGCCCGTGACGGGCTTCGGACGCAGTTGCATCAGCTATTCATGCGGATGTGAGGCGAGTGCGCCTCGCCAGGTGGTTACACGCGATCAGAGAGAGCACAGATGGGAATGTCGAACGAAGCGGAATCGATCCCCGCGATGGCACATCGCGCGACCACGGATGGATGGCTCCGCATGCATCGGCGCGCGCTCCACGGCCTGAGGGCTCTCTCGCTCGCGAGCCTGCTTGTGACCTGCGGCTGCGGCCTGCTGTTCCACCGCGATCTCCCGCGTCAGATGGTGGGCTACAAACAGACGCTCGTCCTGCGCGATGCCGGCGGGCTCGCGGAAGTGCAGCGACTCACCGAGCGCAGCATCGCTGTGCGATCGGGAGGGTTCGCAGTCTACGGCGGCGGTGCGGTGTCGGTGTGGGCGGCGAGCGCGCAGGATACCGCGGCGGCGCGCCAATGGGTCGACGACGTCTCGGCCCGCATCGCGGCCGGGGACTCGCCATTCCACGCGGACTCAGTGTCTATTATCGGAGGCAGGGAAGTGCGCATGTTCTCCGGGATCGGGCAGCGCCACTTCTGGTTTCGAGCGGGGCGACACGTGGTCTGGTTGGCTTCCAACGCCGGCCACGCCACCGAAGCGCTGGACGAAGCGCTGAAGTTCTATCGTGAGTGAGCGCCGGAGTTTTCCGCGACCAAACATGCGGTTCAAACAATCGCACCGCAATTATTAAGAAGCGGAGTCCACGAGCACCGCAAACGCCATAACTCGTTGCGGAACGCATGGCATAACGCGTGCGCTGCAATGAGGCATGCGATTCTTGCCTCGGTCCATTGCGCTCGTCTTGATCATTGCCGCCGCTGCGCCCGCCGTCGCCACCACTGGTTTCGCGCACGCTCCTGACACCCGCAACACAACAGTCGGCGCGACGGCGGCGCCCACGATCAACGTCTACTGTTCTAGCTCGCCGTTGGGGTCTGCCCTCTCCGTGACCGTTTCGGCCAGCGATGGCAGCCAGAGCCAGGCGGTGCCGGTGGAGCTGCTTCGCTCCAGCAACACCACCCTGAACTTCGCGCGCCTCGCGTTTACGGGAACGATCAAGGTCACCGTCGGGGTCCCCAACGCCACGAACTACTCAATGAGTCCGCGCCGCTGCGCTATCGCGACCCAGGTGAATACGAGCGCCCAGACCCCTACATTCACGCTCTCCAATGACGGCGCAAGTCCCTGCTACCTGAGCTACGGCCAGAGCATCCGACTGATCGTGCACGACTACTACGGCAGCGGGCCTAAGCTGTTTCTGTTCTTCGACCGGCAGATGGACATGCCGGTGCGCGACGGCGTCACGGTGTTCGATGCCACGCAGGATTTCGGGATCACCCCCGGCGCCTCCAACTGCTCGCTCGAGGACGTGACGCTCACGGGAACAGGCGCGTGGAGCGTGTACATCCACGACTCCTTCGACATCATCGGAGCCAACTACAAGATCATCAACGAGCTCACGGCGAACAGCGATGGCACCGATCCCGACCACTCGCGACGAGTAACGCTCTCGGGCGTGTTCGCTCACACCAACGTCGACGCGTTCGCGGTCAAGACCACGCCGGGGTGCCCGGCGGCCTCCGATTCCGTGACGGTCACCAACGCCGTGATCTGGACACAGAAGTCGGGGCTCAAGGTCGGCAGCGAAGTGACGCAGGCGATTCGTCACATCCGCTTCGCCGACAACCAGATCGTCGTGGCGGATCGCGGAATGTCCGTTTACGGAAACGGCAATGGTGTCGCTGGCGGCTCGGTCGACGGAGTGGTGTTCGCCAACAACACGATCGAGAAGATCCAGAACCTCACGCAGGGGAAGCTGGTCGAATTCCAGGTCCAGTACTTTGCCAACGCGGCCCCGTACGCCTCCGTCCGCAACCTGAACGTGAGCGACACTTTCTGCTACTCGACTTCACCCAATGTCTCGACGGTCTCCGGGGTCAGCGGGATGGCGATGACGAACGTCGCCTTCGAGCGGTTCCGCATCGATGACGCGAATCAAGCGGTCAGCAGCGTGCAGGGAAAAGTAAGCCGGTGCTTCGCGGTGGGCTCCAACGCCTTGAACGTCACGTTCACTAGATGACGTTCAGCCCTTGGCGGTGGGCGGGACTCACGCCCCGGGCCGCTATCGCGTGAACTGGGCGGGTGGGGCCACAGCTGCCCCGGGCGTGTACTTCGTGCAGCTCCGGGGGGGCACGCATACTGCGGTTCGGCGGCTGGTGATCGAGAAATAGTCGCGCGACGGGCAACTTTGCGTTAGAGCGCCCCGCGCGGCGCGTAGTACGCTTGAAAGGTCACCGATCGTGCCGTGGGGCCGTTCCCCCGGCGCGTCTGGTGCCTTCCATCCGTCGATCCCGAATTACCCACCGCGGCAGCCCGGTATTAGCCTCGCCCCAAGGGGTGCTCGCGCAGGAGTCCCATGCGTCTGACCTCCCCTCGATTCCGCATGCCAGCCGGCTTCATCGGCGCATTGGCCCTTCTGTTGTTTGGCATCGTCATCGCGAGCGCGGGGCAGTCGTCCGCCGCAACCGATCCTGTGAACAGCGCCTGGAGCGCTCCGCTGGGCTCCGAGCCATGCGCGGCCGAGGACCTGCTGCAGCGCCAACTGGACGCGGATGCGGCTTTGCGCGCCAGGGCGGAGCTGTTTGAGCAGTTGGCGCAGCAAGCTGAACGGCAGGGGTTGTTCAAGCAGCCCAAGGGCCGTGCGGGCGCCCAGGTCGCACCACCCACTTATGTCATCCCGGTCGTCGTCCACATTGTTCACCAGGGCGGCGCCGAAAACATTTCCGACTTGCAGGTGAAGAGCCAGATCTACGCGTTGAACCGCGATTTCGCGAACCAGCTGAGCTACGGCTCGCCCGCGGTGAACACCACCATCCAGTTCTGCCTCGCGACGCAGCTGCCGCCGGGTAGTCCGGTCGTGTGGTCCACCACGCCGGGTATCACGCGCGACAACTCGCCCGAGACAAACCACACCTACGGCAGCCTGGTGAGTGAGAACGCGCTCAAGGCAATATCGTATTTACCCGCGGCGAACTACCTCAACATCTGGGTGGTCAAGACGATCGCGGGCGGAGGTGGTGGGGTCGCGGGATACGGCACGTTTCCCGGCATGTCGCCGCCCACGCGCGATGGCATCGTTATGCGCTACGACTGCTTTGGCAGCAACTCGACGCCGTACGGCGGCCCCTACACGCTGTTGCCGGGCAACGCCGACGGAAAGATCCTCGCGCACGAAGCAGGCCACTACTTGAACCTGCTGCACACCTTTCACAATGGCTGCTCGGCTCCCGGGGACCAGGTCTCCGACACGCCGCCCGAGCAAGTGAACCGCACCGGCTGTCCTTCGCCGGTCCCCAGCAGCTGCACGGCCGCGCTCGATCCGGTCGAAAACTTCATGGACTACACGAACGACGCCTGCCGCTTCGCTTTCACCATGGGGCAGACGAGCCGCATGATCACGGCGATCGCGACCTACCGCTCGGTGCTGGTGAGCGCGAGCAACCTCGCGGCCGCTGGCTGCTCGAGCGGGCTCAACGCGCTGATCATCGCGACGCCCAGCCAATTGTGCGCGGGCGGGACGGTGGCGTTCAGCACCACCGCCAGCGGCGGCGGCTACACCTACGCGTGGTCATTCCCCGGCGGCACGCCTTCGAGCGCCAACACCCAGGCCGCGAACGTCGCCTACGCGAGCCCGGGGCCGCAGGTCGCGACGCTGACGGTGACCGATGGCGGATCGAATTTCAGCACGAACACCACGACGATCTACGTCAACGCCTGCACGCCGATCCAGAACGCCTGCACGAACTGGGTGTTCGGCTATGGCTGCGCGCTGAGCTTCGCGACCGGCGTGCCGGTGCCGGTGAGCGGGCGGTTGAACGTCTCTGCCGAACCCGCTGCGATGATCTCGGACGCCTCGGGCAACCTGCTGTGCTACAGCGATGGACTCGTGGTCTACACCGCGACGAACACGGTCATGCCGAACAGCAACGGTCTGCTGGCGGGCTACAGCTCGCACAACGGCGCCATCTTCGTGCCGCGGCCGGGCTCCGCCACCCAGTACTTCCTGTTCACGGTGCGGCAGTGGGAGGACGGGCCGACTTCGAACCCGGTCAACTACAGCGTCATCGACATGACCCTGAACGCGGGGGCGGGCGACATTCCCTCGGGGCAGAAGAACATTCCCGTCGTGTTGCCCGGCAACCCGACGACCATGGTCGAGGGTCAGGCGCTGATCCCGCACTGCAATGGCACCGATTGGTGGTACATCCTCAATGGTGACGGCACGGCTTCGGGCAAGATCTTCGTGACGCTCGTCACTTCGGCGGGACCCGTCTCGACCACGGTCTACAACATTGGCATGACCATGGCGGGAGTTCCCGCCGGTGCCATCACGCCGACGCCCGATGGTACGCGCATCGCCATGGCGAATCTTTCGAGCAAGCAGATCGCGGCCTACAACTTCGATCGCGCGACGGGTGTGCCCACCACGCTGCTGGCGCCGATGGCCGTCAACGCCTGGGCCGACGTGGCGCTGAGCCCCAACGGCAAGCTCATTTACTACAGCTTCGATGACGGCACCACAATCGGCGTGCGCCAGATGGAGATCGCTACGCTGCAAGTACGCGACGTTCTGTTGAACCAGCGCTGCGGCATCAAGCCGGGGCCCGACAGCAAGATCTACCTGGGCTCGGGCGGCTCGCCGACGATTCATTGCATCAACTATCCCAACATCTTTAACACGCTCAACCTGAACGAGTGCGGGCTCAACGAAAACAGCGTCGCCATGCCGCCCACCGCCACGGACGCCGTCTTCGGCGCGCTGCCGAACATGGTGCTCCAGTGCACCGGCGCCACCATGCCGGCCCAGTTCACCTACACCGTGACGAATTGCACCACGGTGACGTTCCACGCGGTCAATTGCGCCGGGCCCTATCAGTGGAACTTCGGCGATTTCAACACCGCGGGCGGTCAGAACGTCTCGCACATCTATGGCGCGCCGGGCGTCTATACCGTGACCTGCACCATCACGGGAGCGAGTCCGTCGGTGGCGACGCAGGTGCTGACGTTGCAGATGTCTCCCGTTTCGATTGCCGGCTCCAACACGGCGTGCGGCAACCCCAGCAACTATTCCGCGATCGGCCCTGTGAACTACAACTATTCATGGACGGTCGTCGGTGGCCCGCCCGCGACGGGCACAGGCAACAATATCGACGTCACCTGGGGCGCGGGTGGCGGCACGGTCACGCTGGTGGCGACCGATCCCGCGACAGGCTGCACCGTGACGGCGGTCAAGAACGTGGGCCCTTGCCCTGTGTGCACGCCCGCACCGTTCAACATGGTGGCGTGGTGGCCGCTTGATGAGCCGACGGGCACGACCGCGATCGAGACGGTGATCGGCAACAACGGCACCGACACCAACGCTCCGGCCCACGTGACGGGCAAGGTGAAGGGCGCGCGCACCTTCAATGGCACCACGAACTACGTGCAGGCCGCCGACGCCGCGGCACTCAACTTCGGGACCGGCGACCTGACGATCGACGCATGGGTGCGCACGACGCAGGGCAATGGCCTGCAGGGCATCGTCGACAAGCGCTTCGCCGATCCCGAGGCCGGCTACTCGCTGTACTTGAAGCAGGGGCGGCTCGCATTCCTGCTCGCCGAGCCTTCGACCTTCAACGGCGTGGAGTACTGGAGCAACACGACACCCTACATCGCCGATGGGCAGTGGCATCACGTCGCGGCGGTCGAGCGGCGCGCGGCAACCGCGAACGGCACGCGCCTGTATGTCGATGGTGCGCCCGTGGCGGCGTTCCCGGCGTTCAACCCGGCGGGCAACATTTCGAATACGCAGCCGCTGCGCATCGGCGCGCGCGCCGCGTTCGCGGGGGTGCAGAACTACTTCAACGGCAGCATCGACGAAGTGGAGTTATTCCAGCGCTCGCTCAACACGTCCGAAGTGCAGGCGATCTACGTGGCGGACTCGCTCGGCAAGTGCCGCGAGTTCCTCTACGTTCCGCTGTCCGCGAACATCTGCCGCGACGGCACCGAAGTGACGCTGCAGATGAAGATCTGCAACTACACCACCTCGGCGCAGTCCTACAACGTCACCTTTGCCGGGCTGCCGGTGGGGCCAGGGTGCACGTTCAGCGGGCCGACGTCCTTCCAGTTGCTCGCGAGCAACCCGGTCACCGTGCCGGCGAACAGTTGCCTGCCGATCTCGTACAAGGTGTTCCGTCCCGCGGGCATGCCCGTGTACGCGACTTCCTGTTACAAGATCACGGCGACCAACACGGTCTCCGGCTACCAGAGCATCGGCGGTGGCTCCATCACGGTGACCAAGCAGTGGTGCGCGCGCATCATCGGGCCGACGGATTGGGGCAACACGGGTGCCACCACGGCGCTGCGGTTCATGCTCACGAACACTTCGACGCAGCCGCTGGCGGCGAGCTACACCGTGCGCGTTGCGACGAATTCGTCGGGCATCCCGGATGACCCCTCGAGCATCAGCCTGAACGGGCTCGAGCCGGACTTCGCATTCTCGGGAACGGTAACGGCAGCGCCGGGCGATTCGGTGCCCGTCGATGTCGCCGCGCGGTTCACGCAATCACGCGGGTTCCGCTCGTACGACATCGTGTTGTCGCTGGATGAAGACGGTGATGGCATCGACGACTCGCAGGTGTCCGCGCTGCTGCGCTACACCGAGAACCCGGCCACGACCGTGGCGGTGCCCATGCCACGCCCGGCGCCACGTACGCTGGTGCTGGCGATCGCGCCCAATCCGATACAGGAGCGGGCGCTCGTCCAGTTCATCCTGCCCGAGCGGTCGCAGGTCGAGGTGGGCCTGTACGACATCGTCGGACGGCGCGTGCGCACACTGCTCAAGGGCGAGCGGGACGCAGGGCCTGGCTCGTTCTCGGTGGATCTGGGAGCGCTTCCGCGCGGGGTGTACTTCGTGAGGCTGCGCGCGGGCAACGCGGGTGCTGCCCAACGGGTGGTGATGGTTCGATAGGCGGGCAGCGAAGGGGCGGCGATCGCGATATACTCTAGCGCTATGGCCAAGCGTTCAGTTCATGTGACTCGCCGCCCGCTTCGTGAAGAGGGCAACCCAGTCGAAGCCCATGCGTCGCTCAGCCCCGCTGAGCGGATGGCGCTCGCTTGGGAGCTCTCTTTGCAGGCGTGGCTGTTCCAGGGAAGGACCATCGATGAGCTCCCCCTTTCGCGACATATTGTCCGAGTTTACCGACGCGAGGGTTGAATACCTGCTGGTCGGCGCCTACGCGCTTGCCGCGCATGGGCTCATTCGTGGTACGGGCGACATTGATCTGTGGATCCACGCCACGCCGGAAAACGCCAAGCGTGTTGAACAGGCGATGCTTCGCTTTGGCGCCCCGCGCGAGCTATTCAACGTGGACGACTTCGCGCAGCCAAGCATGGTCGTGCAAGTGGGCGTGCCGCCGTATCGCATCGATATTCTCACCGACCTTACGGGCGTCGAGTGGGAGCAGGCTTGGGAGGATCGCTTTGTCTCCACGTTTGAGGGCGTCGAGGTCCCAGTGCTCAGCCGGGCGCATGTGATCGCCAACAAGCGCGCCACGAACCGGCCCAAGGATCAATTGGACCTCGCATGGCTCGAACAATGGCCGTCTTCGGAATAGAGGCCGTGGTGCGATTTGCGGGTGGAATTGCCTCGAAGCACCGGCTTTACCGGCGCCAGTGCTTCGCCCTCACCCGAGAGCCCCCTCATCATGCCCCGAATCCTTGCCGTTGCGATTGCATTCCTCTGCTTGGGCTTCACCGCGCGCCCAGCACTCGCGACCCCGTCCGTGGCGCGGCGTTGGAATGAGGCGATGCTGAGTTCGATCCGCCAGGATCTCGCGCGGCCCACCGTGCAGGCGCGCAACCTGTTCCACTTCTCCATCGCGGCCAGCACTATGCGTCCTACAACCCGCCGATGATGGTGACGTTCCCCGGTGACTCGACGCTGGTGGACCCGAATCGCTGGCAGCCGCTCGCGCTCACCATGTTCATCGACCAGAACGGCAATCCGCTACCCGGGACGACGCCGAAGTTCCTGACGCCCGCGTGGGGGAGCGTTACGCCATGCGCCATGCTCCCGGGCGATCGAACGATTCATAATCGCGGCGGCTTCGACTATCCCGTCTACATGGATCCGGGCCCACCGCCGATGTTGGACACGCTCGACACGGCCAGTCCAGGGTCGCAACTCTGCAAGTGGGCGTTCGAGTTGGTCGCTGTGTGGTCGTCGCACCTGAAGGCCGCCGATACGCAGATGCTCGACATCTCGCCCGCCTCACTCGGCAACAACGCCACGCTCCCCGCGCCGCCCGAGGCATTTCCTGCGTTCTGCAATCTCACTGGCGGTGGCGATGCAGGAACCGGCCGCCCGCTCAATCCGCGCACTGGCCTGCCGTACACGCCGCAGGTCGTGCCGCGCGGGGACTTCACGCGCGTGCTGGCCGAATTCTGGGCCGACGGCCCCACGTCCGAGACACCGCCCGGGCACTGGTTCACCATTCTCAACGATGTGAGTGGCCATCCGCTGTTCACGAAGCGGTTCCGCGGGCAGGGGCCTGTGCTCGATGACCTGCAGTGGGACGTGAAGTCGTATTTCGCGCTGGGCGGTGCCGTGCACGCCGCCGCCATCTCAGCGTGGGGTATCAAAGGCTGGTACGACTTCGTGCGTCCGATCTCCGCGATCCGTTGGATGGCAGGCAAGGGCCAGTGCAACGACACGACGCTCGCATCGTATTCGCCGATGGGAATCCCCCTGCTGCCCGGCTACATCTCGAACCCCGCGACGGGTGTGGCGGATGTCGGCTGGATCCTCGCGGCCAATTGGTTCCCCTACCAGCGGCCCACGTTCGTGACGCCGCCGTTCGCGGGCTACATCTCGGGCCACTCGACCTACTCGCGCGCCGCCGCCGAAGTAATGACGAGCCTCACAGGCGATGAGTATTTCCCGGGCGGCATGGCCAAGTTCCACGCGACCAACCACCAGTTCCTCGTGTTCGAGGACGGCCCGAGCGTCGATGTCACTCTGCAATGGGCAACCTACCGCGATGCCTCCGACCAGTGCAGCCTGTCGCGCATCTGGGGCGGCATCCACTTACCGATCGACGATATTCCCGGACGCCTGATCGGCTGCAACATCGGCGTGCGCGCATTCACGCACGCCTGGAGCTACCTCGAGTCGGGCACCCTGGCGGTGCCCATGTACGCCTCGCAGCCCGCAGCGCCCGCGATGGCCGTCTACCCGAATCCCGCGAGAACGACAGGCCATGTCACCGTGACGGTCGACGCCGCGATGGCCGCAGCGCCTGTCGAGTTATTCGACGTGATGGGGCACCGGTTCGCGCAGGGCAAGCTCGTCGCGAACGGAGCGCAGACCCGCTTCGCGATCGATACCGGCGCGCTGCGGCCGGGCGTTTATCTCGTGCGCTCGGGACGCGGGGTGAGTGCCACGACGCGGCGATTGCTGGTGGTGCGGTAACGGTTTCGCGGCGATGGCTGCGGAGATCCAAGAGCGCACGGCGGAGTAGCGCCCCGCACCATGGCCTGCAATCTCTTGTAAGCCTTGCCCGGCGTTCCTCGCCGTGTACGTCCTGCAGGAGTCGTGACTCGAAATGAACCCACTATTCACACTTGCATGGGCTACTTCAGGCCCGCCGGATCGGCTTGGTTCTTGCTCTCATTGGAATGCGTCCCCACTCGAAGGCTTCAACCTTCGGGCCATCTGGATTCCTGCGGTTCGAGGCGCAGTGAGCGCGCGAGCCTTGGAAGGATGCGCGCGTGCCCCGAGTCAGTTCCACCGATTCCGACGAAGATCTCATGCGCTGCATCATCCTGGGGGATGAACGCGCGCTGGATTTGCTCTACGACCGGCACAATCCACTCATGTATTCGATGGCACTGCGAATCCTGCGTAGTGCCTCCGATGTCGAAGACACGATCCAGGATGCGTGGCTCCAGATCTGGCAGCGCGCAGGCACTTATGATTCATCACGCGGCTGCGTCGCGGCGTGGGCGCTGACCGTAGCGCGCAATCGCGCGATCGACCGCCTGCGAAGCCTGAATGCGCGGCGGAACGCCGAGACGCAATCGCGGGCCTCGGGACATACGGAACCGCCCACACTACTGGATGGCGCTGCTGCCGCGAGCATCCATGGTGAACTCCACGAAAGAGTGTGCAACGCCCTCGCCACACTCACCGCTCCCCAGCGGAAAGCGCTGGAGTTGGCGTACTTCGGCGGGCTATCCCAGAGCGAGATCGCGCAGGCCCTCGAAGTTCCACTTGGAACCGTCAAATCTTGGACGCGACAGGGCCTGTCGCAGCTGGGCGGTCTGTTCACGCGCGAGGAGTGGGAGTAGCACTCTCGCAGTTGCGCCGGGAAACCTGCGAGAGGAGTTCGGGTCGGCATGCATAGGCGCCCGTCGCGCCCTCTACGTCCGCTGCTTCTTCTTCTCCGCCGCGGGGAACAGCACGTTGTTCAGGATCAGCCGGTAGCCCGGCGAGTGCTTGTACTGCGACAGGTCCGTCGCGGGGTCTCCGACCATGTGCTGGTAGTCCTCGGGGTCGTGGCCCCCCAGGAACGTGAAGGTGCCCCTGCCGTACTGGCCGTGCAGGTACTTCACTTCGTCCGAGCCCTCGACCTCGCCCAGCAGCAGGATGCCGCTCTTGATCTTGTCCTTGTGGAAGCCGGTGCTCTGACCGAGGAACTCAGGCACGGCGTTCACGTGGTCCTGGATCAGCATGGTGGGCACGGGATCGTTTTTCGCCGAGAAATCGAACAGCGTGAACGCGGCGTTCGGCCCACGCTGGGCGGCTTCCTGCGTCACGTCGATGTCGGAGAACCGGTAGAGGTACGGGTCCATCTCGAGATGGAAGTCCTTGAACGCCAGCGTGCGCGAGAAGTCGAGTTTCTGCTGCGCCAGCGGATCGAACGGGTCGCCATCGTAGATGTCGCCGGCGATATCGACGCCTGCTGCGGCAAGCGCAATGTCGTAGGTGTCGGTCGCCGAGCACATGCCGAACATGAAGCCGCCCTTGGAGACGTACTCCTTGATCGTCAGCGCCACGGCGGCCTTGAGTTGTGTGATCTTGGCGAACCCGAGCTTCGTCGCCATCGCCTGCTGGACCTGCGTCTCTTCGATGTACCACGGGAAGTTGTGGTACGCGGTGAAGAACTTGCCGTGCTGGCCGGTGAAGTCCTCGTGGTGCAGGTGCAGCCAGTCATACTTGGCGAGATCGCCGCGCAACACTTCCTCATCCCACACGGTCTTGTAGGGGATGTCGGCGTACTTGAGCGCCATCGTCACGGCGTCGTCCCACGGCGGCGTGTTCGCGGGGATGTAGACGGCGACGCGCGGTGCTTTCTCGAGGGCGACCGATTCCATGTTGTTGTCCGCAATCTCGGCGCGCATCGAGGCCTCATCGCCGCCGCTCATCACTTGCGTCGAAACACCGCGCAGGTCGGCCTCGCGCTGGATTGCCGGATCGTCGGCGAACAGGAACGAGCCGCCGCGATAGTTGAGTTCCCACTCGGCCTTCTGGCCCTGGCCCAGCACCCAGTAGGTGAGGCCATAAGCCTTCAAGTGATCGGTCTGCGCCTCGTCCATCGGCACGAGGATCTTGGCCTGTGCCACGGCGGCGAGCGTCATGAGCGACAGCATCACGAATGCGGCCACCCCGCTGCGTGATCCGAATTTCACCTAGAGCCTGCCCTTCTTGAGCGCTTCGAGACGGCGCCGCACTTCGGCCGAGTTCCACGCCCTGGGATATCGCGTGAGGCATTCTTCGTACTGGGCAAGCGCTTCGGGTTGCTTCTTGAGCTTGTACAAGTAGATGTCGCCGGCCATCTCGCGCGCGACGGGGGCGAGGCGGTCATCAGGCAACTGCGTCGCCAGCTCGAGCACCGGCACCAGCGCCGCCTCGGGTTCGCCGAGCGTTTCGTGGCGCTGCCCGCGGAAGATTGCGAGCCGCGCCCACAACGGACCGTGCTGCATCGACGCCGCGAGTGAGTCGGCGAAAGTCAGGGCCGCCCGTGCATCGCCGCGCCAGTCGAGGTACATCAGATGGCCGACGGCAGGCAGGAGGCTCTTGGGGCTGGTGTCCTCGATCAGGTACATGCGGTCGAACGCAGCGCCAGCGAACGGCGCCTCGGGATCGGCGCTCGCGCGCTTGTACTCGGCCAGCGCCGAGTCGGCCATCCCGGCGAAGAACAGCGCTTCGGCAAAGCGGAAGCGCGCTTCGGGGGAGGACTCGGCGATTCCCTGCAACGTCGGCAGCGCCTTCTGGGGTGGCCCCTCGTGGAGGTCATCCAAAGCGCGTTCGAGGGCGATGCCGGGCTTCGCGGGGCCTGCACCCGCGGGCGTGTCGAGGAGCGTGCGAGCCGCCGTCGTCTGGCCAGCCTCGCGCAGCGCGCGCGCCACATCGACGAGCAGTTCGGCGTTCCAGCGCGCGGGGGGCACGTCCTTGAGCGCGGCGTACACCTGTGGGGCGCCAGCCTTCGCGGTGCCGCGGGCGTCGTAAACATCCATCGCGCGACGGGCCGCCTGCATGCGGTAGCTCGCGTCGTAGCGTGGGTCCGATATCATGCCGAGCAGCGCATCGACGGCGCCGAGCGAGTCGCGTTCCGCGCCGCTCGACAGCAGCACATCGGCGAAGCGCCAGCGCAGCGGCGGCGTGAGTCCCGGGCTGTCGGCGGCGGTGAGCGC
>JANLOX010000256.1:0-1996 GCA_031366795.1 Candidatus Eiseniibacteriota bacterium
TGTCCGCGCCGCCGCCGATGAACGCGGGCTTGCTGAAGGTGTTGATCCCGGCGAACAACTGCACGCGCGGGTTGTCGGGCGAGAGCTTGAGCGCGCGATTCATGGAGGCTTCGAGGTCGGGCCCGATCGTCATCATGGCGCTGGGGTTGAATTGCAGCGACATGCCGAGCAGGCTCGCACGCAGCGCGTGGAACTCGCCCTCCGTCGGAGATAGCACGATGGCCTTGTCGATCTCGGCGACGCCCTCGGCGCAGGTCTTGGCGGCCAGTGCTTTCGAGGTGCCCTCGAACCGCGGCGTCGCGCGCCAATCGCTGAGCGCCACCCAGTAATGCACCCATGGGGACTTGGGCGCCGTCACGGCCAACGCCGCGAAGCGCGCGCGCGCCGCGAGAATGTCCTGCAACGTTCCCCGCGACACCGCGGCGTGCAGCGCAGCCTGGGCCGCGACCACATCGCGCGGGGCGTTGGCCGCGGGTGCCGCGAGTGCCGCGGTGGTGATCAATAGTGTGGCGAACAGCGCGACACCTGCGATGCGCTTCAGCATGACGTGCGTCCTTGGGGTGAACGAACGGGAATCGCCCGAGCCGCCACCGCGGACGCGGGCGGCTCGATGGGCAGGGTGATGTCGATGCAGGTGCCGGATTGGGCGTCCGAGCGGATACTGAGTTTGTGTGGCGGTCCCGCCGTCTCGAGGCGTTCGCGCACCGAGTGGAGACCGAAGCCATTGCCCGACTCGCTGGCGTGATCGCTCATACCCGGCCCGTCGTCGGCGATCTGCAGGTGCAGCAGTTCGCCCTCGCGCCGCGCGGAGATACTCACGGTGCCTCCCTCGGTGCGCGGCGAGACCGCGTAACGCACCGCGTTCTCGACCAGCGGCTGCAACAGCAGCCCGGGCACCTGGATGTTCTCGAGCCCCGCTTCAATGGATTCGACGACGCGCAAACGGTCCCCAAAGCGCGTGTGCTCGATCCCCAAATACTCGCGCACGAACGCCAGTTCGTCGCCCAGCCGGGCGTGCGTGGAGTCCGAGGCGCGCAGCGTGTAGCGGAACACTTCCGCCAGCCGCGTGGTCGTGACCTCGGCGGCGTTGGGATCGATGCGGATCAATGCCGCGATCGAATTGAGGGTGTTGAACAGGAAGTGTGGATTGATCTGGGCACGCAGCGCCCGCAATTCGGCATGGGCGAGCTCGGCGCGCATTGTTTCGACGGCACGGGCGCGGTCCACCGCCTGGTGATAGAACACCATGGCGAAGTTGATCCCCCCGAACAGCACGCTGAAGATCAGCGTGAACAGCCCGGACATCACCATTGCGCGCGCGTTGCCGGCGAACCCGGGCACCAGCGCGACGTGGACGATGAACGCCGCGACATACGAGCCCACCAGTGCCGCGACAATGTAGGCGCCGCCGATGCGCAGGGAACGCGTGGGCGAGAGGTCGTGCTGGCGCGCCGGCATCCGTGGTTCGACGAACGTCTTCACCACCCACAGCGCCACACCGATGGCGTAAGAGAACACCAGCGAGGCCTTGAACGATGTCACGTAGACCTCGAGCCCATGGCCCGAGTCGCTGAGGAGGCCGAAGAACAGCGCGAACGGAATCGCCCACAGGGCCTGACGCCATGCGAGCGTGAGCAGCCCCTTCACGGGGTTGTAGGGCGGGCCGGGATTCTGCGCCATTGAACTGCTCCTCTCGAGATGAACGGCAGGGCTTCGCGCGACACACACAGTCTCGGCGCTGCAGGCATGCGCGGGAACCGCCAACCGGATGAACGGTCGTTTGGGTGGGGCGAATGGTCGCCCGCGGCGGGGAGGGAGTGCTCACGGCTCTGGCGCCGGGCGCCTCCCTGCGGCTATGCGCTGGTGGGCGGCGCCGGCTCGTCCAGCACGCGCAGCACCATCACCGTCATGTCGTCGCCCGGCTCGATGCCGTCGAGAAACTTGCGCACGTCGGCGAGCAACGCCTCGACCGTCGCCTGCGCCGAGTGCGTCGGGG
>JANLOX010000263.1:0-5227 GCA_031366795.1 Candidatus Eiseniibacteriota bacterium
GTGTTCGACTACGACGCCACGGTGATCCAGCGGTTGCGTGACGCGGGCGCCGTGCTCGTCGCCAAGCTGTCGATGGTCGAACTCGCGGGGGGCATGGGTTACGACCACGCCGATGCCGCGTTCAATGGCCCCGGTCTCACGCCGTGGAACACGAAGTTCTGGAGCGGTGGCTCCTCGAGCGGGCCCGGTTCCGCGGTGGCCGCGGGGCTCGTGTCATTCGCCATCGGCTCCGAGACCTCCGGCTCCATCCTCACGCCCTCGGCATTCTGCGGCGTGACCGGGTTGCGGCCGACGTATGGCCGCGTGAGCCGCCATGGCGCGATGGCGCTGGCGTGGACGCTCGACAAGTTGGGCCCGATGGCTCGCTCGGCCGACGACTGCGCGGTGGTGCTCGCGGCGATCAGCGGAGCAGACCCACTCGATGAGAGCAGCGCCAGGCAGCGCTTCGATCATGGCGACCGCGTTGCGTCACCCAAGCGGGCGCGCATCGGCGTGCCGAAGGGCTGCGTCGAGAATGTGCAACCGGCCGTGCGCGAGCAATTCGAGGCGAGCCTGAAGGTACTCGCGCAGCATTGCGAAATCACGCGCGATGTCGAATGGCCCGACTTCCCGTGGGGCGCCACGGTGGGCACTATCGTCGCCGCCGAGGGCGCCACGGCGTTTCGCGAACTCATCGAGTCCGGCCGCGTGAGCGAACTGCGTTGCCCTGCGGATCGCATCGGCGGCTATTCGCGCCTGATGACGCCGGCCGTTGACTACCTGCAGGCGATGCGTGTGCGGCGTCCAATGAAGCGCGCCATGACGGCGCTGTTCGAACACTTCGATTGCCTCGCGACGCCGACGCGCGCGACTGTGGCGTACCCGGCCGACCAGAACTTCGGCGACGTGTACCCCGGCGTCAGCGCCGGCCCGGCGGTGATTCCCGCGGGTAATTTGTGCGGACTTCCCGCGCTGGCGCTGCCCAATGGCTATGGCGAGAATGCGCTGCCGACCTCGATCACACTTCTCGGTCCGGCGTGGAGCGAGCGGGCGCTGGTCGAGATTGGGAAGGCGTTCCAGTCCGCGACGGACTGGCATATGCGGCGGCCACCCGGTACATAGGGTGCGCATCGCTACTCAGCGCGCGTCGCGAACTCTTACATCCACGATCGCTGTGCCGGGCGGCGCCAACACGCGCGTGTCGCCGGCTGCGCCGACAAGCGGCGAAGTGACCGCGTCCGCCAGCACGGTGCCCGGCGGCAGCGTGAGCGCCGTCCACACGGGGACCTTGCGCCACTGCCAGTGGGCCATGTCCCCGCGTTGCGCGAAGCGGATGTCTCCGACGCCCCAGCGCGTCGGGGCTCCTAAGACGCTCGCGCCCTTCCACCACGCCGGCCGCGCACCCATCGTCAGCCGCAGCGTGTCGTCCTCGTCGTAGATGATGCCATCGCGCAGCATCGACACGACCGCCGCGGCGGACGTCGCGTGCGGGGGAGCGTTGCGCCCCCAGTCGCGCGTCGAGCGTGAGAAGTATTCCGCGATGCCGCCGCTCGCGCTGCGCCAGGCGAGCAGCGAGTCGAGCATGAGCGATGCTTCGCGGCGTCGTCCCGTGAGCATCGCCCACGTCGCGAGGTCGGCGAACAGGTAACTGTGCAGCGAGTCGGGATGCGCATAGAAGCCGAGCCCCGGGCCGCCCGCGGCCTTCCACAACCGCTCGGCGAGGGCAGCCATGCGCGGGTGTGTGACATCAATCGCGCCGCACGGGACGCTGACCGAGATGTTGCCCCAGTCACGACCCTTGCGCTGCCACGACGGTGGCACGTCGGGCATGCCGGTTGAGCCGAGGGCTGTGGCGAAGTCCTCGCGGTAGTAACGCAACACGATGTCGACGCTCTCGGCATCGGCGGAGCGTCCCGCGGCGCGCAGCAGCCGCGCGGTCGACCGGTAGCCCGCGATGAGCCAGGCATCGTTGCCGACCAACTGCGCGGTCACCAGTTCGTTGTCACGCGGCTCGCCCCACGGCAGCATGCGGTCGAAAGGCGTGGGCGGGTTCATGCTCATCGAACGCTGGCGCTCTCCCCACTTCACGCCGTCGAAGGCGAGCTCCGCCATTCGAGCGACCGCGGTGTCGGGCTCGGGGCGCAGGTGCGCCTGGTCGAACGCCCACAGCGCCTGGCCGGTGCCATCGAGCTGGCCGCGTTGGCTCAAGTAGGCGCCCCCGGGCCACTCGAACGCCTCGAGGCCGCCCGCGAGTTCGCGCGACTCCTGCGTGAATCCGGCGACCGCAAGCGCCCGGATCGCGCGCGCGCCGTCGCGCAGCCACACGTCGCGATACTGGAATGGATTGCCGATCGGCACCCATGCTGCGCCGCGAAGTTCACGGCAGGCGAGCAAGGTCACGAGCGAGGCATTGAGCGCCGCCTCGGCATCGGCATCGCCCAGTGACCAATGTGCTCCGCGCGAAAGTGATTGAGTCCACGCTTTGCGCATGGCGTCGACGCGTTGTGCGTGTGGAACGCGGGACCATGCGAGCAAGCGGGCGGCGTCGGTCGCGTACACCGACAATACGAAGCCGGCGCGCTGTTGCTCGCCCGGCTTGAGCGTCCATTGCGCGACTCCTGCGGTGGCCGGCGCGATGCTCGCGCCACGCGCGGTGCCGGGAGCGGTGGTGGCCCAGTCGCGGCTGGCGGAGTCGGCGCTTGCGCCGTCGGGTGCCCGGAAGATGGCCGTCGAGTCGAGCGCCGCGATGCTCAGGTCCAGCCTCGCGGGACGCGGTTCGCGCGCGAGGTTCGTCGCCGTGACTTCGAGCGATACATAGAGTCCGGTGTCTCGCGGGGCGGGTTCAGGCAGGGCGACCGCCTCGAAGTCCCACCGCACATCGGCGCTCGTGCGGCGCCAGCGCGTGACGGGCAACCAGCGTCCTTCGTAGGCGATCACGCGCGGTGGCGGCGCGACGGCCTCGCCCGATGCCGGGCTGATGCGCACACGCCACTCGCCGTTGTCGAGGTCGCCCGAGGGAGTGACCTGGTAGGCGCGCGCGGCGCCCGGCCACATCAGGGCGGCGGTCGAGCGGGCGTAGGCTTCCGGAATGGAATCGGGATCGAACGCCGCGTGATGCTCCGCTCGGGGCGCGCAACCGGCAGCGACCACGAGCAGTGCTGTGGCGACGAGCGCGCGGCGCATCATATGTGGCCCTGCAAGGTCGCCAGGCTGAGCCGGCTCACGAACAGGTCGTAGTGCTCTCGGGCCATGGCGTAGCTCGGATCGGTGGACATTGCGCCGCGGTAAGTCAGCATCGCGTCATAGGGGAATCCCCACGCTTCATGCACCAGTCCGACGAAAGTGATCGCCTCGGCCCGCTCGCGCGGTGTCTTGGCCATCCCCAGTGCGGCTTCCGTGCTCTTCAACGCTTGTTGCTCGAGAGCGATGCGCTCGAAGCTCGATCGGGGCGCGTGTGCCGAATCCTCGAACGCAGCATTGTTCAGCATCCGCCCATAGTCGACGAGCATCCCGGACACGAGTCCGCCATGCAGTTTGTGTTGCTCCAGCAGCCGGCGCGCGCCGGGTAGTGCCTCGACGTATCGATGCTGTTCCTGCAGCGCCCTGACCGTTCCGGCAAGCGCCACGAGCTCCGGGTAGGGCAATGGAGTCACCTTCTGCGCGCTGGCTGGGGTGGCCGCGATATTAGCGTCCGGCGTTCGGTGTGTCGCTCGCCACAGCGCCCACCAACCGAGCTGCTCGATCCCGATCAGCACCAGAACGAGCAGAATGACGCGCTTCACAGTAATGCGGCGTTTTGCGGGCGGAGTGGTCGTCTTCGGAGCGGCCGTCTTCGGAGCAACCACTTTCGGAGCCGCCGTTTTCGATCGTCGTGCCATGGGCGCCGATGGTGCCACGCTTGCGCGCGCCGCGTCCACACGGGGCGCGTTGGCTTCGGGCCGTGGATCCTATTCTGCCGGAGCGGGTTCGCAGCGCCCGTAAGCCAGCTCTTGCACCCCGCCGATAACGGAGTAGGATCAATTTGTTCCTGGGGACCCTGTGAGTCCCCGCGTCTCAACCGGAGGACCTGTGTGCCTCCGCAACTGGAAAGGACGCTTCTGATGAACGCACCACGCATCAACGACACGTTCGGCGCGCTCTCGACCCTCAGCGCGGACGGCAAGAGCTACCGTTACTTCAGCCTCCCCAAGCTCGCCGCGAAGCTCGGCATCAAACTCGAAACGCTGCCGTACTCGATCCGCGTTTTGCTTGAGGCGGCCCTCCGTCATTGCGACGGCTTTCAGGTCACCGAAGCGGACGTGAAGCGCCTCGCCGGTTGGACCGCTGCCCCGCGTGATCCGGTCGAGATCCCGTTCAAGCCGGCGCGCGTGATTCTTCAAGATTTCACCGGCGTGCCCTGCGTCGTCGATCTCGCCGCGATGCGCGACGCGGTCGCGCGCCTGGGTGGCGATGCCTCGAAGATCAATCCGCTCGTGCCGGTAGACCTCGTCATCGATCACTCGGTGCAGGTCGACTACTTCGGCACGCTGAGCGCGCTCGAACGCAACGCTGAAATCGAGTTCGCCCGCAATCGCGAGCGCTACGAGTTCCTGCGCTGGGGCCAGAAGTCGTTCCGCAACTTCCGCGTGGTGCCGCCCGCGACGGGCATCGTGCACCAGGTGAATCTCGAGTATCTCGCCCGCGGCATGATGTCCGAGGTCCACGGCGGCGAGACGCTGATCTTCCCAGACACGCTGGTGGGCACCGATTCGCACACCACGATGATCAACGGGTTGGGTGTCGTGGGCTGGGGCGTCGGCGGCATCGAGGCGGAAGCGGTGATGCTCGGCCAGCCGCTCTACATCGTGATGCCCGAGGTGATCGGCTTCAAGTTCACGGGTCAGCTGCGTGAGGGCGTTACCGCGACCGACCTCGTGCTGACGGTGACGCAGATGCTGCGCAAGAAGGGCGTGGTCGACAAGTTCGTGGAGTTCTACGGGCCCGGCCTCGCGAACATGTCGCTCGCCGATCGCGCCACCATCAGCAACATGGCGCCCGAGTATGGCGCGACCACCGGGTTCTTCCCCGTGGACGACGAGACGCTGCGCTACATGGAGCGCACCAACCGCGCGCCGGAGGCGAAGCTGCTCAAGGCCTACGCGGTCGAGCAGCAGTTGTTCCGCACGCTCGAGTCGCCCGATCCTTCGTTCACCGACACGCTGTCCCTCGATCTGGGCGACGTCGAATCCTGCCTCGCGGGCCCCAAGCG
>JANLOX010000264.1:0-4701 GCA_031366795.1 Candidatus Eiseniibacteriota bacterium
GCCCTCGAGACGATGTTCACCGACGTCTACAAGGACATGCCGCCGCACATCGCCGAGCAGATGCGCTACGCGCTGGCCATGGGCGAAGGGACGAAGTTCGAGGGCGCCTTCCCGCTGTAAGCCGCGCACCAAGAGTTAAGGGCCCGGATTGCTCCGGGCCCTCGGGGGTTGTGGTCCGGCGTGCGCCATCGCGCGACGTCCGAACCGTGGCCGCCCTCGTATGAGGACGGCCGGATAGCGGGTGCTAGCGTTTCGACGGCTTCGCGTCTCGCGTCGAGGGTGCAGGCGGTCCCGCTACTTTCTTGGCATCGAAGTCTTTCGGCATCGAGTTCTGCCCGAACGGATCGCCGGACTTCCATCCGAGATCTCCAGGGCGCAACGAGATCGCCAGGCGATGCTGCCCGCCCTGGTTGCCGTTGAGCACGAAGCCGTAATCGAGCCACATACCATGGCCGCCGAGACCCGTGCCGAAGGTCGGCCCGGCCAGCGGTTCGTCGGACGGCGCGCTCAACTCGGCGCGATAGCCCATGCGGAGCGCGACGCGCTGCTTGTAGCGCCACTCGGCGCCGGTACGGATGTTGGTGTACGAGGTGCTCGGCACGTTGACGTCACACGCGACGGTCACGCCGCTCGCGGCGTGCGTGTACGAGACGCCCCCACCGTAGTTCGACGGGAACGCGTACTTCGAGACGCCATAGGTCATCGAGCCGCCGACATTCTGCCCGGCAAACCCAAAGCCCAGCGCGCCATAACGCATCGAGAGGCCACCATCGAAGGTGAAGCCACCACCCCGCTGCAGCGGCCCCAGGTTGTCGAGCGCGTACTTGCCGGCGACTCCAAGCGCCACGTGTTGGCCGAACGCCTGCGCCAACTGGAACGTCGCCGCCCCCGAGCCCACGCTGAAGCTCTCGGTGGCGAGGTTGCTCGCGTCACGCCCCTCGACCGAACCGTCGTTCTGGTAGAGCGCCGACATCGCCCAGTGCGTGTGCGAGTGCCCAAAGCGGCCGCCGAGGCTCGCCCACTCCTGCGCGCTCTGGTCATCCATCGTGGCGTGCGACAATTGTAGATTCGTTTCGTTGACGTAGCCCAGTGCTCCGGGATTCCAGTTCACCAGATCGAGGCTGCCGTTACGGCCCAACGCGGCGCCGCCCATGCCGAGTACCGCGGGGCTCGTGCCGACGGTCAGGAAGTTCGCCGCCGACGTACCTGCCGCATCGATGCCAGCATGCGCCGGCGAAGCGAACGCCACCAGTGCCATCAGCCCGAATGCCGCATGACGCGACTTGTGCATGTGTCCCTCCACGCGAAAGCCGCTCATGGCACACGGACCAGGCGCACGCTGCTGCGCGTGTCGCCGGCAACCAGCCAACCGCGATAGACGCCAGGAGCAGTCGCGCGGCCGGCGTCATTCATGCCGTCCCACGTGACCTCGGTCGATCCCGGGATTGGGTTCGCGATCATCAGGTGACGCACCTGCGAGCCGCCGGAATCCAGGATCTGCACCGTCACGCTGCCCGAAGCACTTGCGGGAACAACGACGGGAATGCGCACCGACTGTCCGAGCCGGCTCGGGTTCGGGTAGCCCGGCTTGAGCAGCCACGCGGTCGCACCGCCCACCGCGATCTGCGTCACCTGCGCCCGCGCGCTCTCGTTGCCACGCCTGTCCACCGCGGTCACCTGGTAGATCACGCCCTGCGGATCCTGCGGTGCCGTGGTGTCGACGAACTCCGCCGAGGTCAGCAGGGCGCTGTTCAACCGCGTCGCGATGCCACTGTTGATGCGGCGGTACAGGTTGTAGCCCGCGAGGTCCGCCTCAGCGTTGGCCGCCCAATGCAGGTGAATACCGTCGGCTGCGCTGACCGCCTGCACCTCGTGAGGCGCCGAAGGCGGTGAGGTATCGAGCGTCCAATCGAACTGGACGAGATTCGAGAGCAGCGACCAGTTGCCGGCGTTGTCGACGGTGCGGATCGCGAAGTAGTAGGTGTGTCCCGGCGTCAGGCCAAATACCGGAACGCGCTGCGCGGTGTTGCTGTGCGCAGGCGACGGCATGCCGGGGACAGCCAGCGCCTGGTCGAAGTTGCCCGAGGTGATCGGCGCCTCCGAGACGCGCAGGTCGTAGCTCGTCGCAGTGCCGATCGCGCCGTCATCGCCGGGCGACGTCCACCTGACCACGACGCTGTCGCTCTGCGCGTGCGCGAACGCCGGCGCCAGCGCCAGCAGCGCGATCACGAACAACACGGGGACCACGCGCTGCCGCAGCGTCGGGCCGGTGGCGAAGCGGCTCGCCGGCCGCTTTGCGCGGCGACGGAACCACGAGCTTGGGTGTCCGATCCCGCCGCGACGTGCGCGACGGGACCGGCGGGAGCCGAAGAGGCCCATGCTCAGCGGACCGCAATCATGCGGGGCTTCACGGCCACGGCACTCGTCGAGTGCCACGCCATCCACATGAAGTTGGCGGTGAGGTTGAGAATCGCGGACGGCGCAACCGTGTCGGTGGTCGTCGCACTCGGCACGTTCGAGAGTCCGGACTGGTTGGCACTCTCATCCGTGGCGCGAATCGCGAAGTAGTACGTGGCCTCACGCGTCAGGCCGCGCACCGCGAAGCTCTGCGCAGTACCCGACGCAGCGGGTGAAGGCTCGCCCGTCACAGTCGAGGCACTCGACCAGTTACCGGTGGTGATCGGCGCGCTGGAGTAGCGGATGTCGTAGCTCGTGGCCGTGCCGGTCAGGCTGTCATCGCCCGTCGCCGACCAGTTGAGCACCACGGTCGTATCCGTGACCGTGCCGACGTTCACGGTGATCGGCGCCGGCGCCGTGATGTCCGGCGCGGCGAGCGTCGCCTTGGAGACGACGTTCGAGATCACCGACCAGTTCGGCACATCGTCGCCGGTCTTCAGCGCGAAGAAGTAGGTGGTGGAGGGATTGAGACCCGTGACCGTCGTGGTCTGCGGGGTTCCCGGTGCCGTCGGCGTGGGCGTCGAAACCCAACGCGTGGCCGAGGCGAAGCTCGTGGAGGTAATAGCGGACGTGGAGTAACGGAGGTCGTACTGCGATGCGGTGCCGATCGTGCCGTCGTCGCCCGGCGCCGTCCACGTCAGCTGCACGCTGGTGGGGGTCGTCTGGGCGTACGCGATGAGCGGGGCACTCAGCATCAACAGGGCGATCGTGAAGATTTGCGATACGCGCCGCTGGGCCATGGCTGTCTCCTCTTGGTCGGAATGCCCCCGCTTTCGCGTTGGCATCGAGTCCGCGTGATGTCCTTACCGAGGTGTCGTGCAAAGCGGATCCGGTCCTTGGCGAACCGGAGTCCAAAGTGCTGCCCATTCCGTCTGAGGAGCCGGTCTGAACAACCGCGGCCCGACTCAGCACGAAACATGCCCTTGGGCGCGGAGGGGGCTTGCAATTCGCCGCTACGCCCAAAGGACCATGCTGGGCGTGGGAATGCCGCGATCGACGCGCGCGGGGGGCGCGAGGGCGGCTGGAGGGCGGGCCGGCGACAAACGGGCGAAACACCATGCACCGAGCACTCTTCTGCAATGCCCACGGGGTTTTAGGGGTGGCGCATCACCCCCAACCTCAAGCGGCGTCACGCGCAGCGCGCGGGTCCAGAACAGGGAATCCCCCGCGCGGCCTAGTCGTTGACATAGAGGTAGTTGGAACCTATCGTCGTTGGCTAACGGACGTGCTCCAGGTCCTCCTGCGCGCCGCAAGGGGGCTGGTCCTCGTATGGTTTGCCCATTCCCTTAGGGCACCGAGTTGACGTGCAGTTCCCCCGCGCACTGGGTCGATACCTCATCTATGACCAGTCTTCCATTGGAACGCGATCCCATCCTGCGGCGCGCCGCCGAGGCGGAGGCTTCCGACCTGATCCTCACGGCCGGGCATCCGGTCATGATGACCGTGGCCGGCAAGCTCATCCCGATGGACGGCACCGCCGTGCTGACGCCCAGCGACACCCGGCGGCTGATCGAGAGTTTCCTGACGCCTGCCCTGCTCGAGCGGTTCCAGCGCGATCTCGAACTCGACACGCGTTTCCTGCTGCCGGGCGTCGCCCATTTCCGCGTCAACCTGTTCATCCAGCGCGGTCACTGGGGCAGCGCCATCCGCATCGTGCCGCTGCGTGTGCCGCTACCGGCAGAGATCGGGCTGGCGCCGCACGTGGTCGACCGCCTCCTCGGCATTGCGCGCGGACTGGTTTTGGTCACTGGCCCGACCGGCTCCGGCAAATCCACAACCATCGCCGCCCTGCTCGAGCAGATGAACCAGCACGAGCCGGCCCGGCACATCGTGACCATCGAGGATCCTGTCGAGTTCCACTTTGAGTCGCGGCACGCCGTGTTCGAGCAGCGCGAAGTCGGCACCGACACGCGCAGCTACGCGCGCGGCCTGAAGGGCGCCCTGCGCCAGATGCCGCACGTGATCTTCGTCGGCGAAATGCGCGACCTGACCAGCATGGCGATCGCGCTGACCGCCGCCGAGACCGGCAACCTCGTCATCTCGACGATGGCGACGCAGTCTTCCGCGCAGACCGTGACGCGCATCATCGACTCCTTCCCCGCCCACCAGCAGTCGCAGGTGCGCGCCCAGCTGGCGCTCACGCTGCGGGCGGTGGTGTCGCAGGTGCTGCTGCCGCGCCCGGACGGCAAGGGGCGAGTGGCGGCGCGCGAGTTCATGTTCGTGAACCAGTCGATCCAGAACCTG
>JANLOX010000269.1:0-3641 GCA_031366795.1 Candidatus Eiseniibacteriota bacterium
GGCTCAGAAATCGGTCGTCGTCGATGACTTCGCCGACGTACTTGCCGTGCCCGATCTCATTCCCATCAAAGCGTCCCACGAAAAGCCCCGATGCAGAGATGACGTCCTCGCCGTGAACAAACGCTATGGGTCCCCCGCGCACCTTCGAGTAGACGGGGATGCTCAGTGTCAGGGCAACCGCGCCGGTCGAGCCAAGACCGTGGCCAACGCTGAGCGAGAGCAGGGCGTCGGTGCGGCCGAGATTCCCTTCTTCTTCGAGCCGCCCGTTCCAACGCTCCGCCTCCTCACGCGTGAGATCGAGGGCCACGCTGCCGCCCCATGCCCGGACCAGCGGATGGGCGAGCGTCGCGTTCACGCTGTAACGGTTGCCCGCGCGATAGGCGTGCGCATTTTCGGAAAACGTCATATGGGCGAAGGCGGTCGTGCTAAGGGCGGCGCTCCCCATTTGGCGGCTGACGGCCAGGACAAAGATTGGGTCCCATATGCCCGTTCCCAACTGAAAGTGTTCGTGGGGAAGTCCGAGTCGGCCAAGCGCGAATGGATTGGGCCCGGTCCGCCCGATCGGGATCGAAACCCCCGCTCGGCCGGCTACGTTCCAGACCTCGCCGGCTCTCGCGATGTGCAGCGACACTGTGGGGTCGGCGAGGCGCACCGGCATTTCGTTGCGGTGATGATAGTCCGGGAAAACGAGTGTGTACGGACGGCGATAGACGTCCTCGTAGCGGATGCGGCTCCGGATGAGGCGAAGGGGAACGAGCGCTTCCACTCCGAGCCCGGGACGAACACCCCGCGCGACGGTGAGATCCAACTCCGCGATCGTGATCGTCTGGAGCCTCGGGATCAGAGAGGCAGCGGTTGAGCTCTTGAGTGTAAATGCACCACCTGCCGCAGTTCTTGACCTGCTACGACGTTCGTCGTAGGTTCGTTACATGACTACCCATCCGCAGCTGCCGGGGGGCGCACTGGAGTATGCGGTGCTGCTGACCATTCTTGATCTCGGCCGTGCATCGGCGCGCGAGATTCACGCGCGTGCTGGTGAGCCGAAGGGCTTGGTCTACACGACGATCGCCAAGGTGCTCGATCGATTGCTCGCAAAGCGGCTGGTCCGGCGTCACCCGCACGGTCGAACGTTCCTCTACGAACCCGCTATCGAGCGCGCGGTTCTCGAACGGGCCCGCGTTCGTGAAGCCCTTACCCGGCTCTTCGGAGATGCCCCGTTGCCGGCGATAGCAACGCTGGTCGACGCCATGGAATCCCTGGATGCGGCGCTCCTGGACGAGCTCGCGCGGGAAGTCGCGGCGCGCAGAAGGCGGCGTCGTGGATCGTGAACTCGTCGTGTTGATCCTCGTTCCATCAATCGCCGGACCGCTGATGATTCTCGCGGGATGGTGGACGCCTCGTCGCCCAGACGGCCCGTGCGCGACGCTCATGGAGCGGGTGCATTGGGGAGATCTCTGGATGCCCTGCGTTCCAGTCGCTGTGTTCGCGTCGTTGCTCATGGGATGGGCGATGACGGAACCCGAACATGCTGAGGCCGCGCACGGACTGGTCGGAGTCCTGGCTACGGTGTTCACGGCAGTGTGGGTCCGCGCGTTGTTCCGCGCGGCTTGGTCGCTGCTTCGCTGCTCGGTCGAGCAGCCGGCGTGCACAGTGGGTTTGCTGCGACCACGGGTCCGTCTTTCGCCGGCGCTGCTAAACACCCTTGATCCCGAAGCCATCGAAGCGGCTCGGGCGCACGAGGAGGCACACGCCCGCCACTTCGACCCGCTTCGCTTGTGGCTGGGTCAGCTCGTGACCGATCTCCAATGGCCGGCGGCTGCGCCGGGTGAACGACTGCAGGCCTGGCAGCGGACGCTGGAACTGGCGCGAGACGAGGAGGCGCGACGGCACGGAGTGCGAGGCGAAGACCTGGCAGCCGCCATCCTTGCGGCAGTGCGGCTGAGGCCCGGCATGTGTGGCTCCGGTGCTGCCCTGCTCGGCAACGGTTCGCGATTGCGCGAGCGGATCCGCCTGGCACTTGCACCGCTCACGTCGCCGCCAGCTAAGGATTCGGACCGTGTGCATCGGGCGATCGCTCTAGTGGTGGTGTGCGTCGGCGCCGCCGTGGCTGGCGTCCATCTGGGCGAGTCGGTGATGAGCGCGATTCTCCGCTGAAGGGACGCAAAGATGAGTGCACGAGTGAAGCAAGGCTTTTTCACTCTGATCGTGATTGCGGTCTTGGCAGTCATGATTTGGTTTTCCATGGAACATCGGGAGGACCGCGAAAAGGAGGCAGAGCGCGAGCGGCCGGCGTCCGTCAAAGCTCCGGCCCGACGGTCGCCTGGTGGCGAGTCCGTGGTCACGCTCGACGGCGAAGCGCAACAGCAGATCGGGTTGCGTGACACCCTGCTGGTCGTTCGCGGTGCGACTTTGGAATTGCTCGCCTTCGGCCAGGTCGTCGATCCCTCGTCGCTGGTGACCCTCGATGGTGACCTGTCCGCAGCGGAAGCGGCCGCGCGTGCCTCACAGGCCATGTTTGAGCGGGCGAAGACACTTCGGCAGTCTGAGGTGTTCTCGCAGGCGGAGTTTGAGGCAGCCGAGGCCCACTACCGCGCGGACGAGTCCCGGCGTCGCCAGGCCGAGCAGCAGATGGCGGCCGAGTGGGGCGACTGGATGTCCGCGCAGTCACCGGCGGCTCGCCACGCGCTGATCGAGCGGATCGCGGAGCGGAGGCTCGCATTGGCACGAGTGAGCCTGCCGGCTGGCGAGTCCGCCCGCCCGCAATTGGTGAATACGCGGATCGAGGTTCTGGGCCAGGAAGCGAAGCCTCTGAAGCCCACTCGCATTCTCGAAGCGCCGTCGAGCGATCCCCGGACTCCCGGCCCGAGCTATTTCCTGCTGTTCGCTCCCGCGAGTTTCGCGGTGAGGCCGGGCGATGCCGTCTCCGCGCGCTTCCCGCGAGCAACCGCTCTGCTCCGCGGCCTCATGGTTCCGCACGATGCCGCCGTTCGATACGGCGGTCAGGTCTGGGCCTACGTGCGAGTAGGGCCCGAGCAGTTTGCCCGCCGAACTGTTTCGACGGCGCAGCCGACAGCAAATGGATGGCTCGTGAGTTCCGGATTCGCTTCAGGCGAGCGTCTGGTCGTCGTGGGCGCGCAGGCGCTGCTCTCCGAAGAGTTCAAATCCCAGATTCAGGTTGGGGAAGAGGGCGACAAAGAGAAGGAGCGTGAGGGGAAAGGAAGCCGATGATCGCCCACGTCGGCTACTGCAATCCCTTACGAAGCGGCCCGGCATGCTGACCGGCATCGTCGAGTTCTCACTCCGCTTTCGCGGAGTGGTCATCGCGCTCGCTGCAGCCATCGCCGGCTACGGAATCTACGTGGCGCTGCACGCCAAGCTTGATGTCTTTCCCGAGTTTGCGCCGCCGCTGGTGGTTGTCATGACCGAAGCTCCGGGCCTCTCACCCCCTGAGGTCGAGGCGCTGGTGACCGTGCCGGTCGAGAACGCGGTCAAGGGCGTACCGGGTCTGGAATCGATGCGCTCGCAGTCGATCCAGGGCCTCTCGGTGGTGACGGCGGTGTTCCAGCCATCGACCGAGTTGTTCCGCGCGCGTCAGATGGTGGGTGAACGATTGAGCGAAACGGCCGGCCGATTGCCGATTG
>JANLOX010000276.1:0-9796 GCA_031366795.1 Candidatus Eiseniibacteriota bacterium
CCGCGGCACGCGTTCCGTCTCGGAAAGCGGCGGCTCCCCGGGCGCTGGTGAGCTGGCCGCCACCGGCGGAATGGGCTCGCTTTGCACCTGCGGCTCCGACTCCTTAGACTTTGCGTTCATATCCTCCCCACGATACCGCCCTCGGGCCGCGATGGCTAAGCCCTCACCGAGGAGATTCAAGCCCGATGTCCCATCCGCGCACACTCAAAGAGCTCAAGTCCACCGGATACCGTCCCCGCTCCGTTCGCGATGAAATGCGCGCCAACCTGATGGCGCGACTGCGCTCAGGCCAGGCGATGTTCGAAGGGGTCGTCGGCTACGAGCATACCGTCGAGCCGCAGATCGCCAACGCCATCCTGTCGCGCCATGACTTCATCCTGCTGGGGCTGCGCGGCCAGGCCAAGACGCGCCTGCTGCGTTCGCTCACGCAGTTCCTTGACGAATGGGTGCCGGTCGTCGCGGGCTGCCCGCTCAACAGCGATCCGTTCCATCCGCTGTCGCATCACGCGAAGGTCACCCTCGAAGCGCACGGCGACGAAACGCCGCTGACGTGGCTTCACCGCGACCAGCGCTACCAGGAAAAGCTGGCGACACCCGACGTGACCATCGCCGACCTGATCGGCGACATCGACCCAATCAAGGCAGCGACGCTGCGGCTCGATTACTCGGACGAGCGCGTCATCCACTACGGCATCATCCCGCGCTCGAATCGCGGCATCTTCGCCATCAACGAGCTGCCGGACCTGCAGCCGCGCATTCAGGTGGGGTTGTTGAACCTGCTCGAGGAAAAAGATTTCCAGATTCGCGGTTTCCCGGTGCGCATGCCGCTCGATGTGATGATCGTGTTCTCGGCCAACCCCGAGGACTACACCAACCGCGGCAACATCATCACGCCGCTGCGCGACCGCATCAATTCGCAGATCATCACGCACTACCCGCTGACCCGCGAGCAGGGCATGCAGATCACCGCGCAGGAGTCGTGGATCCAGCGCGACTCAGGCCCCAAAGTGGTGATTCCAGAGTTCATGCGCGAGCTGGTCGAGGAAGTGGCGATCCAGGCGCGCAAGAGCGAGTACGTCGACCAGAACTCCGGCGTCTCGGCGCGCTTGCCGATCGCATTGATCGAGAACCTCGTGTCGAACGCCGAACGGCGCGCGCTCAAGACCGGTGAGAACTATGTCGTGACGCGCGTGTGCGACCTGCAGCAGGCGGTCTCCGCCGTCAGTGGCAAGGTCGAACTGGTGCTCGAGGGCGAGCAGGAGGGCACGCTCAACGTGGCCCGCGCATTGCTCGGGCGGGGAGTGAAGGCACTGTTCTCGCAGCGCTTCCCGGATGCCTACAAGCCGAAGCGCGGCCGTCGTGCACAGGCGAGCGCTGCCGTGGGTGAGGAGCCGATGGCGGCGTCCGAGTACCGCCCGGTGCTCGAGTGGTTCTCGTCCGGCAACCACATCGAGATCGCCGACGACATCACGAACGCTGAATTCGAGAAGCGCTTAGGGCAGGTCAAGGGTCTTGCGGAACTGGCGGACAAGTATCTCGAGCCGGGCAGCAGCGAGGAGGCGGCGGTGGCGATGGAGTTGGTGCTCGAAGGCCTGCACCAGAACTCGATGCTGTCGCGCGAACGCAACGATATGACCGGAACGTCTTACAAGGACATGCTCAAGAGCATGTTGAGCGGCCTCGGCGAGGATTAGCCGGGTGACGCCGGAGTCGACCATCACCACACCGCGCGATCCCAAGGCGCTGATCCGGCAGGCGTACGCGGTCGCCTCGGAGACCTACCGCGGCGACGCCTACCAGCTCGCCGCGGCGTCGGGCTATGCGCATTGGTTGCGGCGGTTCGAGCCGCGCATCGCGGTGGGCTCGCGGCTGTTGGAGCTGGGCTGCGGCAACGGTATTCCGGTGGCGCGCGAATTGGCGAAGCGCCATCGCGTGACCGGAGTCGACATCTCGGACACGCAGATCGCGCGCGCCCGCGTGCTGGTGCCGGGGGCGGAGTTTGTATGCGCGGACATGACGCAGGTGCAATTCGAAGCGAACAGCTTCGACGCGGTGACGGCGTTCTTCTCGATCATCAATGTGCCGCTCGAGGAACAACCGCACTTGATCCGCAACATCGCCGGCTGGCTCAAACCGGGCGGCCACTGCCTCGCGATCGTGGGCAAGATCAAGGGCACGTGGGTCGAGCAGGCGTGGCGCGGCGTGAAGGGCATCTCGATGTACTACAGCCACGCAGGGCTTAGCCAGACGCGCGCGAGTTTCGCCGCGGCGGGGCTCGAGATCATCGAGGAAGGCACGGAGCCCGCGAACGGCGATCCCGGATTCGCGGTGCTGGTAGCGCGCAATACGCAAGGGAAGTCCGACTGATGCGTTTCAATTATTCCAAATGGAGCGGCCCGCGGCCGGGAGATCTCGAGTTCATCAATCAATTGATGGAGATCTACCGCAACCTGCTGCTCCAGACCGGCGGCGACGTGGACGAGGCGTTGCGCTGGATGGAGCACTTCGGCAAGGAATACGGGTTCTTCAACGAGAAGTTCACGCTGGAGGACTTCAAGAAACTGCTGGAGGAAGCGGGCGAAGTGGAACGCACGCCGCAGGGCTTCCAGATCACGCCCAAGGGCGAGCGGCGCATTCGGCAGGATTCCTTGAACGAGATCTTCTCGTCGCTGCAGGCCGGCGGCGCGGGGGATCACCGCACGCCGGTGGCCGGCCGCGGTGGCGAGCGCCTATCGGAGACGCGTCCCTACCAGTACGGCGATAACCTCGCGGACCTGGACCCGCTCAAATCGATGAGCAATGCCGTGAAGAACCACGGCATCGATGACCTGCAGGTCACCGAGGACGATCTCGAGGTGTACGAGCAGGAACATCTCTCGGCGTGCGCGACGGTGCTGATGGTGGATGTCAGCCACAGCATGATCCTGTATGGCGAGGACCGCATCACGCCGGCCAAGAAGATCGCGCTGGCGCTGACGCAGTTGATTAAGACGCGTTACCCCAAGGACACGCTCGACGTCGTGCTGTTCGGCGACGACGCCACCACGGTGCCGGTGCGCGACCTTTTGAAGATCCAAGCGGGTCCCTATCACACCAACACGCGCGCGGGGCTGCAACTGGCGCAGCGGCTGCTGGGGCACCGCAAGGGCGTGAACAAGCAGATTTTCATGATCACCGACGGCAAGCCCTCGGCGATCCGTGAGCAGGGCAGGCTCTACAAGAACCCGTTCGGTCTCGATCCCAAGATCGTGAACCTGACGCTCCAAGAGGCGGCGCACTGCCGCAAGAAGCGCATCACCATCACCACGTTCATGCTCGCGGCGGACGGGCTGCTGCTTGATTTTGTTCGGAAGCTGACCGAGTTGAATCACGGGCGCCTCTATGAGACCGATCCCACTGATGTGGGCGCGTATGTGTTCCGCGATTTCGTGCGCAACCGGCGCAAGCGATTGCATTAGTGTTCCAAGCTGGGCCGCGAGGGCCCGGTGTTTTTCAACCCCCAAGGAGGAGGTTCACGCATGCGTTTTCCCAAGAGCTTCGCGCTCGTGATGGCAACATTGGTCGCCGTCGCAGGCTTCGTGGCGCGGCCGGTGATCGCCGATGAGGCGAAGTCCACCGGCTACAAGGCGGAGATGCTCGGGAGCATCAGCGACGCCGAGAGCAAGCTCAGCGACCTCGCCGAGGCGATGCCCGCTGCCAAGTATTCCTGGCGCCCGGCGAAGGGCGTGCGTTCCGTCGCGGATGTGTTCATGCACGTGGCGGCGGCGAACTACGGGATTCCCTCGATGATGGGCGCCCCGGCGCCGGCGGGATTCGATTTCGAGAAGTACGAATCCTCGCTGAGCAAGAAGGAAGACATCCAGAAGGCGCTCAAGGAGTCGTTCGCCAGCCTCAAGTTGGCGTTGACGAACATGTCGGACGAGGACGCCGATAAGGAAATCGAGATCTTCGGCATGAAGATGACGCATCGCGCGGCCTACCTGATGGTGCTGTCGCACTGCCACGAGCATCTCGGCCAGTCGATTGCCTATGCGCGTAGCAATGGAGTCACGCCGCCGTGGACGGCGAAGCAGCAGATGGCGGAGATGGCGAAGGGCAAAGACAAGGCCATGGACAAGGCCATGGACAAGGACAAGCACTAGTTGAATCGCGACGGCGGGCTCCCGGATGGGGGCCCGCCCGTTTCGCGCTCTCCACTCACGTCTACCGGAGCCCCCATGTCCCGCCTCGCGCGGCCAGTCCTCCGGCCTGTAGCCCTAGTCGCCCTCGCAGTGCTCGCCGCGCTCGCGCTGTGCGCGGCGCTCGCCTCCGCCGATTCGCGTCCGCCCGAACCGATGGATGCCGCGCGGCTCACGATCGCGCTGCAGCGGCTGCAGAACACGGGCACCGTGCTTTACATCGGTGCGCACCCCGACGACGAAAACGCGGCGATGCTGTGCTGGCTCACATGCGGGCGTTGTGTGCACGCCGCCTACCTGTCGCTGACGCGTGGCGATGGCGGCCAGAACCTGATCGGCACCGAGACAGGCGATGCGCTGGGAGTGTTGCGCACGCAAGAGCTGCTCGCCGCGCGCCGCATCGATGGCGCGGAACAATTCTTCACCCGCGCGGTGGACTTCGGTTTCTCCAAGAATCCCGACGAAGCCATGGCGATCTGGAACCATGATGTGATCCTCGCGGATGTCGTGCGCGTGATCCGCGAGTACCAGCCCGACGTGATCATCACGCGGTTTGGCACCGACGGCAGCGGTGGCCACGGGCACCACACGGCCTCGGCAATTCTAGCGGGCGAGGCGTTTACAGCGGCTGCTGATCCCGCGCGCTTCCCCGAGTTGGGACTGGCGCCGTGGAAGCCCACGCGCCTGCTTTGGAACAACTGGCAGCCCAAGCCGGCGCGTGGTGACTCGGCGGCCGACGCGCTGCTCACGGTTGATGTCGGCGCCTACCAACCGCTGCTTGCCCGCTCCTACACGGAGCTGGCGGGTTTGAGCCGCAGCATGCACAAGAGCCAGGGCTTCGGCAGCGCCGAGCGTCGCGGCCCGAACCCGCAATACCTCCAACTCGTCGCGGGCCAGCCCGCCACGACGGACCTGCTCGATGGCGTGGAGCTGGGCTGGCGCCGTGTCGCCGGTGGGGAGCGTGTGGGCACGCTGCTCGCCGCGGCCGCCAAGGCGTTCGATGCGCGCGACCCTGGTGCCATCGTGACTACGCTGGTGCGCGCCGAAATCGCGGCGCGCGCGTTGCCGCAGGCGCCGTGGGTTGTGGCGCGGCGCATGGAGCTGCGCGAAGTCATTCGCGGCTGCGCGGGATTGTGGCTCGAAGCGGTCGCGACCAAGCCCACGGTGACGCCGGGCGGCAAGCTGTCCGTGCGCGTGACCCTACTGGAGCGCTCCGCTGCCGTGATCGACCTGGACCGGATCGAGATGGTGGGACCACCCGATCACCCGTTTGTCGATTCCAAGCTCGAGTACGGCTTCAATGTGGATTCGGCGATGGCAAGCCGGTTGCGCGCAGGACAGCTCAATGGCGCGGACGCGCGCAGCGCCGCGACAGGCATGCCGATTTCGATGGCCGCAAATCGCCCACTCACCGCGAATGCCGAAGTGACGATCCCTGCCGGCGCGGCGATCTCGCAGCCCTACTGGCTGCGAGATCCGGTGCAGGGTGGTGCCTTCAGCGTGGCGGATGCGCGACAGATCGGCGCTCCTGAAGATCCTCCCACCATCACCGCGCGCGTCGTGCTCGGCTTCGGCGCCGATACGTTAGCGTTCGCGCTGCCCGTAGTCTATCGCTGGGTCGATCCCGTGGAAGGCGAGCGCTACCGCCCGGTCGAGATCGCGCCACCCGTGACGCTGCGGCTAGATCGTGGCGCCTACCTGTTCGCCGACGCCGCGCCGCGCGAGGTGCGCGTCACTGTCGATCGCGCGGACACCACCCTCGCCGGACGCGTGACACTCGAACTGCCCGAAGGCTGGAGCGCCGCGCCTGCCCAGATCGCGCCGGACTTTGCGGCGGGCGCCAGCAGCGCGCAAGTGAGCTTCCGCGTGACGCCCGCCGCGGATGCGCGCACGGGCAGCGTCGTCGCTTCGTTTCGTATCCAGAACCGTGCGTGGTCGAACCGTCTCGTGACGATCGATCACCCGCATGTTCCTCTGCTAGCGCTGTTCCCGCCCGCGCAAGCCCGCATCGTGCGCGCCGATGTGCGCTGCGTCGCGGCCGCCGCGGGCTACGTCATGGGTTCGGGCGACGCGGTGCCCGAAGCGCTGGCGCAGCTTGGCATGCGCGTAACGATGCTGACGGATGACGATGTGGAATCCGGCGACCTGTCGCGATTCGCCGCTATCGTGATCGGCGTGCGCGCCTACAACACCCGTCCCCGCGTGCTCGCCGCGGAGCCGCGCTTGCGGAAGTACGTCGCGGGAGGCGGCCGCTTGATCGTCCAGTACCAGACGCCCGATGGCACGCTCGACAACAAGCTCGGGCCCTATCCCTTCACGGTCTCGCGCGATCGCGTCTCGGTCGAAGGCGCAGAGATGCGCGTGTTGCGCGCCGGGCATCCGTTGCTGAGCAGCCCAAACCCGATCGGCCCCGCGGACTTCGAAGGCTGGGTGCAGGAACGTGGCCTGTCGTACGCGAACCCCTTCGACCCGCGCTACGAGACCGTGCTGTCGGCGAACGATCCCGGCGAGACGCCGAAGGATGGCGGTGTGCTGTACGCGCGCGAGGGCGCTGGCATCTACACCTACACGGGGCTAGCGCTGTTCCGCCAGTTGCCCGCGGGAGTCGCAGGCGCTTACCGCCTGCTCGCCAACCTCGTGAGCCCCGAACCGGCGCGCTGACCGGCTACATGCGCGAGCCCATCGACTCAGGCGATTCCCGCGAGCCGGCGCGCCCCATCGGGCGCATGGCCCTGCTCGTGGTCGTGGTGCTCGTCATGGAGATCCTCGTGCTGGGGCTGCTGAGCCGGGGCTGTGCGTGAGTCCCATCGATTGGGTGGTGTTGTTCGCGACGCTTGCATGCTTCGTCGCCTACGGCGTTTGGCGGGGCCGCGGCGCCCACGATCTCAAGGACTACCTGCTGGCGGGCCGCAGCCTGCGTTCGTGGACGGTGGTGCTGAGCGTGATGGCGACGCAGGCGAGTGCGGTCACGTTTCTCGCGACGCCGGGCCAGGGCTATGCGGACGGGCTGCGCTTCGTGCAGTTCTATTTCGGGCTGCCGCTGGCGATGGTGGTGCTGTGCTTCACGGCGATCCCCGCTTACCGGCGCGCCGGTGTGGTGACCGCGTACGAATGGTTGGAACGCCGCTTCGATGGCAACACGCGCACGCTGGCGAGTGTCCTGTTCCTGGTGCAGCGCGGACTGTCGGCGGGAATCACGATCTACGCGCCCGCACTCGTGCTGTCGGTGTTGCTCGGTTGGGACGTGGGGTGGATGTGCCTGCTGATCGGCGCGATCTCCGTCATCTACACCATCACCGGCGGCAGCAAGGCTGTCGGCCATGCGCAGGCGCTGCAGTTCTCGATCATCCTCGGCACCATGGCGCTTGCCTTCGCGCTGGTGGTGCGCGCACTTCCCGCGGGCGTTGGCGTCACCGATGCCGCGCACGCGGCGGGAGTGCTCGGCCGCATGCGGGCACTCAACACTCACTTCGACCCGAACGACCGCTACAACCTGTGGTCGGGCCTGCTCGGCGGGTTCTTCCTGCAACTCTCGTACTTCGGTGCGGACCAATCGCAAGTCGGCCGCTACCTCGCGGCGAAGAGCGAACGCGAGAGCCAGTTCGCCCTGTTGTGGAACGGGCTGCTGAAGATCCCGATGCAGTTCGGCATCCTGTTCCTCGGCGTGATGGTGTTCGCGTTCCACCTGTTCACGCCGGCGCCGTTGTTCTTCAATCCCGTCGAGGTGCACAAGGTCGCGACGAGCGCGAAGGCGCCGCAGTGGCGAGCGCTCGAACAGGATTACGCGAACGTGCTCGCCGCGCGCGCTGCTGCCGCGCGCGCCTACGTCGCGGCGCGCCACGAAACCGCGGCGACGCGCGCCCCGCACCTTGCGGCCACCGCGGCGGCGCTGCGCGCGACGCAGGGCACCGCGGATTCGCTGCGCGTGCGAGCGGCCAATCTGGTGCGCGCCGTCGATCCCGCAGGGCAGACGAACGACACGAACTACATCTTCTTGAGCTTCGTGCTGAGCGTGTTGCCCATCGGCGTCATCGGTTTGGTGCTCGCCGCCATCTTCGCCGCCGCGATGAACACCAGTTCCGCCGAGATGAACTCGCTCGCCTCGACCACGGTCGTCGACATCGTCCGGCGCGTGCACCCTGCGAGCAGCGGACTCAACGACGTTCGTGCGTCCCGCTGGGCCACCGTGGGATGGACGTTGTTCGCCGTGGCGTTCGCCGAGTACGCCTCGCGCCTGGGCTCGCTCATCGAGGCGGTGAACATTCTCGGCTCGCTGTTCTACGGCACCATCCTCGGCATCTTCCTCACGGGTTTCCTGCTGCGGCGCGCGGGAGGGCGCGCGGTGTTCGCGGGTGCCATCGTCGCCGAGGCCGTCGTCATCGCCTGCTTCAAGCTCACCAAGATCTCGTTTCTCTGGTACAACCTGATCGGCTGCGTGATCGTGATGGGTGTAGCGCTGGTGTTGAGTTTGATGTGGCCTCGGGAGCGGAACTGAGGATGGACATGATCGGGAACCTCAGGGTCAGGATCAGCAACAGCGTCGACCTTGGAAAGATCATCGCGAATTCAGGCTGGCTGTTCGCCGACAAAGTTGTGCGGATGGGCATGGGCCTGTTGGTCGGGGCCTGGGTCGCCCGCTACCTCGGCCCGGAACGCTTTGGGTTGTGGAGCTTTGCCATCGCGCTGGTGTCGCTGGTCTCCTCCGTCTCGGGGCTCGGGCTGAACGAATTGCTCGTGCGAGACCTCGTTGCTGCCCCCGTGGACCGGCCGAAACTGCTCGGCACTGCCTTCTGGCTCAAGTGCGCCGCGGGCGTCGCGACGATCGGCATCGCGGTGCTGGTCGCCCAGCGCGCCAGGGTCGCGAGCCCCTTGTTCCTGACGATCGTCCTGCTCACCGCCGTGAGCAGCTTCTTCCAGGCCTTCGATGTCATCGAGCTTCACTTCCAGTCGCTGCTGAAGGCGCGCTTTCCGGTGATCGCCAGAAGCGTTGCCTTCGTGGTCGCCTCGGGCCTCAAGATCGTCTTCATCCTGCGCGCAATGCCACTCATCTACTTCGCCTGGACCGCCGTCGTCGAGGCCGTGCTCGCCGTCGGGCTGTTGATCTATTTCTATTCGAGGACGTCCCAACACATCCGGCAGTGGTCCTGGAACCACCCGCTTGCAAAGAAACTGCTGGGCAGCAGTTGGCCGCTGATTCTTTCCAGCCTGGTGATCATGGTCTACATGCGCATCGATCAGGTCATGCTGGGCCAGATGCTCGGCACGAAGGCCGTGGGCGAGTTCTCCGCGGCGGTGCGCCTGTCGGAGTTCTGGTATTTCGTCCCAGTTGCCATCACCTCGTCGTTCTTCCCCTCAATCGTTCAGTTGCGCTCCCAGGACCCTCGCGCTTACCTGCGGCGGCTGCAAAGTGTGCTTGATCTGGTCACGCTGGCGAGCCTGCTCATCGCCCTGCTGACCACGGTCGCAGCACCCGTGATCATTCGTGTGCTCTATGGCGCGCAGTACCATGACGCAGCGCAAGTCCTGGCGCTCCATATCTGGGCCGGGGTGTTCGTCTTTCTCGGCGTGGCGGGGTCCCAGTGGTTCATCGTGGAGAACCTGCAGAAATTCAGTTTCTA
>JANLOX010000324.1:0-1649 GCA_031366795.1 Candidatus Eiseniibacteriota bacterium
TGAAGACGACACCCGGCGGAGCCGGGCACACGTAGCAGGGGGGCTCTAGCCATGCGGCGCGTCGAGCAGCCAGAAGACCACGCCCGGCCGTAAGTCGCAGTGCTAGAATGGTTAACGTCCTTTGCGCAAAATTCTCATCGCCAATCGCGGCGAAATAGCCGTTCGGATCATCCGTGCCTGTCGCGAGATGCAGATCTCGCCGGTGGCGGTGTTCTCGGAGTGCGACCGGCAAGCGTTGCACGTGCGGTACGCCGACGAGGCCTACGCGATCGGTCCGAGCGCTCCACGCGAGAGCTACCTGCGCATCGATCGGCTGATTGAGGTCGCGAAACGATCAGGGGCGGACGCTGTGCATCCCGGGTACGGCTTCCTCGCCGAGAACGAGGACTTCGCCGCGGCCGTGCGCGACGCCGGTTTGACCTTCATCGGACCAACTCCGGAGGTCGTTGCGCTCATGGGCAGCAAGACGGCCGCGCGTGAGGCTGCCGTTCGCGCTGGCGTCCCCGTGGTCCCAGGCACGGCAACACCACTGGCTGCTGACGTGCCGGACGCGGAGATCGCAGACGTCGCGGCAAGCATCGGCTACCCGCTGCTCGTGAAGGCCGTGGCGGGTGGCGGCGGCAAGGGCATGCGCACAGTCGAGAGCGCTGCGGATCTGGCGTCAGCGGTACGAGCGGCACGGTCGGAAGCCAGCGCTGCGTTTGGCGACGCCGCGGTCTACCTCGAACGGCGCATCACCCGTCCCCGCCACATCGAAGTGCAGTTGCTCGGCGATCACTACGGGACCGTACTGCCATTTGTCGAGCGCGAGTGTTCCATCCAGCGTCGCCATCAGAAGGTGGTCGAGGAGACACCGTCATTGGCAGTCACTCCCGCGCTGCGCGCGAGAATGACAGAGGCCGCTCGGAATGTGGCACGGTCCGTCGGCTACACCAACGCAGGCACCATTGAATTTCTGTTGGACAGCGACGGGCAGTTCTACTTTCTCGAGATGAACACACGGCTGCAGGTCGAGCACCCGATCACGGAGATGGTGACCGGTGTCGATCTCGTTCGGTGGCAGATTCGCATTGCTCGTGGCGAGCGCCTGACGCTCGATCCCGAGCGTCTGCTGACGCCGCACGGACATGCCATCGAGTGCCGCATCTACGCCGAAGACCCCGACAACAACTTCCTGCCGTCGCCCGGTCGCATCCAAGACCTGCGCGTGCCAGCTGGGCCCGGCATTCGCGATGACAGCGGTGCCACCGCCGGGTTGGATGTGCCCATCTTCTACGACCCGATGATTTCCAAGCTCATTGCGTGGAGCGAGGACAGGCCGGCGGCTGTCGCGCGCATGCAGCGTGCGCTTCGCGAGTACGTGGTCGCGGGCATCAAGACCACCGTGCCGTTTTTCACGTGGCTGTTCGACCAGCCAGAGTTCCATCAGAGCGCATTCCATACGACGTATCTCGACGAGATCCTCAAGGCGCGCAACGGCCGACCGTTCGTCGAGCCGGACGCTTCTGCCGAAGATGTGGCGATTGTTGCGGCGGCGCTGCAGGCAGTCCTATCGCCGCGCACAGCGGGCGTGCCGCGTGCAGGTGCCCCCGTTTCTGACAGCCCGTGACGCGATCCTGCGGGAGACGGGCGGACGCCGATCCGACGCC
>JANLOX010000341.1:0-28073 GCA_031366795.1 Candidatus Eiseniibacteriota bacterium
GGCATCCGCCAGCACCGCATCCTGCCCGGCAATTACTTCGTGCTGCGCAATTCGGCGGCTCCCGGGATCCTCACCGAGTCGTCTTACATCACGAATCCCGACGTGGAATCGAAGCTGGCGCTCGCCGCCAAGCAGCGGCTCGAAGCCGAGGCGTTGTACCTGGGGCTCGCCCACTACTTCGCGCGGTCGCGGCCGGTCGTAGACGAATTCGCGGCGCGCAGCGCGCGCGATGCGGCGCCCGACAGCGTCTTCCGCGAGCGCTCCCCCGCGCTGCTCAGCGCCGCAATCTCGGGCCCCTACGACGCCAGCGAGATGCAACTCGATGGAGCGAGCTTGGCCGTCGTGCGCCACGGCCCGTTGCTGACCGCGAGCCTGCCGCCGCTTGAATCCGGCCCGCATGTGGCACTTCTGCGCGTGCGGCTCGGGGGCTCGGGAGCAGCACCCGAGCAGCGGCTGGAGTTCCGTGTCGTGAGCGCGCCCAAGGCGGTTCGCTTCAGCGAGCGGGGATCACGCGTGGATTCCAGCGGAGGCGTGAGTGCTGCGCGGCTCGAGGTGCTCGACGCTCGCGGCCTGCCGGTTCGCGACAGCGTGTGGGTGCGCCTGCGCTCGGGCGACGCGGGTGTGACGCCGCACGACACGCTGGTGTGTGCCACCGACGGCGTGGCATGGGGCTACTTCCAGGTCGCGGCGAACACGAAGCAGGCCGCGATCACGGCCCGCCTCGAAACGCAGGCGAGCGGCGCGGAGCGGCGCTGGTCCCCCGTGAGCCGCACTCCCCAGCACCGCGACTGCGCGATCGGGTTCGCGTTGCTTGGCCCCGACGGCGTTCCCCTGGCGAATGCGCTGGGCACTCGCGAACCGCAGGCCCTGGGCGCCTGGATCAATCGCGATGGCTTCGTCGTCTGCCCGCGCGACAGCGTCACGGGCTTCGTCTCGATCCCACGGCTGCCCGGCTACCGGATGTGGCCTTCCGAGGTGCGCTGGCCACCCCGCTTCACGGCGATCGCCGGGGGCGCCCTGCATGGCAAGCGGATCGTGCTGGATCCCGATGGCGGCGGCGACCAGGACGGCGGCACGGGCGTGAGCGGCACGCGCGCGGCCAACCTCAATCTCGACGTCGCGCGCGCGCTGGCCGGCATGCTGCAGGCGGCGGGCGCCGAAGTGATGCTGACGCGCAGCGGCGATCTGGCGCTGTCCGATGTCGAGCGCGTGCAGCTGAGCGAGGCGTTCCATGCCGACCGCTTCGTGCGCATCGGCCACCGCGCCGAAGCTCCGATGGCGGGCTATTACTTCTCGAGCGCACCCGGGCGCCGCTGGGCCGAGCGCACCGTGAAGATGCTCGTAGCACTTGGGCTGGGCACGGTGCCGGTGGCCGAGGACGCCCAGTACCCGCTGCAGCAGACTTCGTGCCCCGCGCTGTACGTCTCAGCCGCGCGCATCGACGACGCCGCAGCCGAGGACAGACTGGTGGCGCCGGGGGCGCTGCGCGCCGAGGCTTATGCAATCTACTGGGGGCTGATCGGCGAATGGAGCGAGACCGCGGAGCACTTCGACACCGCCACCGTGCGTGACGCCGCAGGGCAACCGCTGGCGGGCGCCATCGTGACCCTCGGGCTCTCCACCTTGCTCGAGACCGGGCCCGAGGGAACCGTGCGGTTCGCGCGCAGCGAACCCGGGCCCATCGTGCTGGAAGCGGTCCGCGGGAAACTCCACGCGCGCCATGTTCTGCTAGAATCCGAATCGGGCGTAACCCTGATCGGGGCTGAGAGCCACTAGATTCATACTCGACGCGGGGGTGCCCTCCCGGAGCGGCCCCGCATGGAACATGGCAGCATCGGTTATTTCGATGAGCGGCGGCGCAACACCCGCCGGCTCTCGGCGCTGTCCTTGTGCGTTGGGCTCGCGCTGCTCGCCCCCATTATCGTCTTGCGCGTGACGCCGCTCGGCTCACGGGTGCGCGATCTCAGCGTGATGCGCTTCGGCTTCGCGGGCGCTCCGCGCTTCATCGAGTTGATGCAGGTCGACGCCGAGCCCACCGACCTGCGTGACCTGCGTGATGTGGGACGCGTTACCCTCGAGTCCGGGCGCGAAGGCCGCAAGGGTCCGCGCGCGCGCACCGTCGAGCGCGACCTCGGCCGGCGCTCGAAGCAACTGCCGGGCGACCAGGCGGACGAGGGCCACGATCTCATCGCCCGCGCGATCGCCAGCCGCGGCAGCGTACCGGTCATGCAATCGAGCGAACTGGTGATCGAAACGCTGGTGCGGCCCGTGTACCCGGAAGAGGCGCGCAACCGGAATATCGAAGGCCACGTCGCCGTGCTGGCGCGCGTCGACACGCTGGGCAACGTGGCGGAGGCGGAGGTCATGACCCCGAGCGGCGAGAGTGTGCTCGATGTGGCCTCACGCAAAGCCGTCATGGGCTGCAAGTTCAAGCCGTTCCTGCGCGACGGCAAAGTCTCCCAGGTTTACGCGGTGTTCCGCTTCGCCTTCCGCATCTACTGACGCACCGCGCGGCCTTCGCTGATCATGAACACCGGCAACAGGGCGCCTTCCGGGGCGACCGCCAGCAAGTGCTGCGAAGTCCCGCTCGCGGGCCCAAGCTTCGCCAACGCGGCGCCGATTTCGCCGGGCGTCGCAGCACCCGTCGCGAGTACCCGGCCCACGGCGCGCCCGGCGATCCAGCCGCGAACATGCATCGCGCCGGCCGGCCCTGAGCCCAGCGCCTCGAGCCCGCGCGCGAGTTCCGCGCTTGCCTCGGGCGTGAGCAGCCAGTCCTCGCCCGCGTAGCGGACGCCCTCGAGGAACACACGCGTCTCACGATGATGGCGCACCGGGTCAAAGCCATCGCCCCCGCAGATACGCAGCGAGACGCGATCGCGCGTCAGCTGCCGCAGCAGGGGTGCTGCCTCGCTGGCATCGCCATCCCAGAACAGCACCGTGATGCGTTGGGTCACCAGCGCGCGCGCTTCCGCGGCGAAGCTGGCGTTGCCCGGCGCGTAGCCAAGACGCGTCACGAACGTGGCACCCCGCGCACGGCAGGCGACGGCGAAACCAGCGGCGAAGGCCGTGTCGGCCGTATTCGACGTGATCGCCGCGATGCGGTCGCCCTGACCGATCTCCATTGCGGCCGCGAGTGCGACGCCACGCACGACCGCGGCGGGACCGAGCGACCAGGCGTTGGGCGAGAGGCGCCCCGCCGCCTCATCGTCCACGGCCGGCAGCAGCGCAGGCAAGCCGCTCCAGCGCGAGGCCGCCGCGAGCAACTGCGCTGAGGCTCTCGTGAAACCCCCGCACACCATTCCCGCGCTGCGCTGCAACGAGTCGAACGCCGCAGCAACATCGGCGGGATCGTCCCGCACGGTACGCGCGACCATCAGCCCGAACGGGGGCCGCGACGGCGGCGTGCGCGATGCGAGACCAAGGGCGAACCCTACGTTCAACTCCTCCGCATCCTCCGCGTGGTCGCCGATCGCGGGCAGCAGCATGCCGATGCGATAGGCCGAATGGGGCGCGCCGGCAACCGCGGAGGCAGCAGCGCTGCCGCGGCGCGGGGCCACAAGCGCCAGCCTCGCGGCCAAGCGCGACCGCAACTCGGCGCGGTCCGCACCGGCGCGGGACAGCGCTGCTTCGAGCGCAGGCGCCTCAAGGTCACCCAGGACATCCGGCTCGCGACGCAGCACGTACATCAGGTCCTCGAGCGGGGCCGACTTGGCCCAGGCACGGAATGCCGTGAGCCGCGCGGGCGAGCGCTCGAACGCGCTCACCAGCGAATCGGCGCCGGCCCACGAATGCGGCACCGGGATCGTGGCGTGTGCAGCGGTCGCCGCGCGAGTGATTGGCATCACGAGCAATATGGCCGTGAGGAGGCCGAGGAGCGCCGGCCGGGATCGCGGTGGCGCCCAACTCCGCAGGTACCGCGGGCAGTGAATTCCCTTGCCGAATAGGCGGATGGAACCTGGGCTCATCATCATAAGGGCGCTCCCTCGCCCAACGCGGGTGCGAACAGCGTGGCGGACGTGCGGCCCCGCGCTCGCGCACGCGCGCGCTTACATCTGGAACTTGCCGAAGTCTTCCGGGTTCAGCCGCTCGAGGAAACGCCGCAACTGCTCGGCCTTTTCTTCGTCCGTAAGCTCGGGGGCCGGCGGCTCGTCCGCCTCGCGCTCCCCGTCCGGCTGCGGCAACTGCAGCAGCTTGTCGTTGACGTAGATCGGGGCTTTGGTGCGCAACGCCACCGCAATGGAATCGGATGGCCGCGCATCGATCGACAGTAATTCGTCGTCGCGCATGATCATGATCGAAGCGTAGAACGTGTTGTCACGCATGTCCGAGATCACGATGCGCGTGACGCGGCCTTTAAGCCCTTCGATCGCCAGCGCGATCAGGTCGTGCGTGAGCGGTCGGGGGAACGGCTCCTCTGCGAGGATCCGCCGGATGGCTTGCGCTTCACCAGGGCCGATCCAGATCGGCAGGATGCGCTCGCCCGCGACCTCGCGCAGCACCACGACATTCTGCTGAGTCTTCGGCTCGAGTATCAGCCCGTTGACCTTGGCCTCGACGACGTTCACGGTCGCAACCGCTCCCTTTCAGGCACCCGCACGGCCATGAGCGGGCGCACTTCGCAATGTGAGGCTCGCTACGGCTTGTGCGTCGGGTTCTGCTTGGGCTTCTGTCCGGCCTTGCCTGAACCGTCGGCCGCATCCGGCGTCATGTTGATGAACGCCGGCGCTTCCTCGGAGCGCATGTGATCGATCATCCACTGCGCCGAAGGCGCCAATTCCGCCTTCGGGTAGTGAGCGAGCAACGTCTTGAAGGCCGTCGTCGCCTCGTCGTAGTTCTTGAGTTCTTCCGAATTGATGAAGCCGATCATGAACTGCCCCTGCGCGCTCACGTCGCTGTCCGGGTAATCCTCGAGCAACTTGCGGTAGGCGGCGATCCGCTGGTCCGCCGGCCCCAGCGCCTGCGCGTCGTTGAACATCTCGCGCGCCGTGCGGCGCGACGACATGAAGTTGCGAATCGCGATCGAGTCCGGCACCACGCCCTGCGCCTTGCGCGCCGAGTCGAGCTGCGACTTGTAGAAGTCCTGCTGCCGCTGCGAACCGAGCTGCCGCGAAATCAACGGCTTCACCTGGTCGAACGGCCGCGTCGACTCGGGCTTCACCTGGTCTACGCGGATCACGTGCCAGCCCTTGTCGGTCTTGTATGGCCCGCCAATCTGGCTTTCCTTGAGCGCGAACGCCGACTCGGCGAGCGCGGGCTGCATGCCCAACGTGCCGAATGCGCCATCACGCGTGATGACCCCGAGATTGCCGCCGGTATTGCGCGTCAGCGAATCGGTCGACGACTTCTTCGCCAGCGCCACCCAGTCCTGGCCGCCCTTGGCCCACGCCTTCACACGCTTGGCATCGGCTTCCGTTTTCGACTGGATCTGCCGCACGCTGATCGTCGCCGGGACATGGAAGTCGGCGGGATGCGAGTCGTAATACGCCTTGGCGTCGTCGTCCGACACCGCGGGGTTCTTGGTCATCAACTCGTTGAGGTAGGTGCGGATCAGCAGGTCGCGACGCTGCTGGTCGATCTGCTGCTTCACTTCCGCGCGGTTGGCAACGCCGTGACGCTGGGCCTCGGTGAGCCACACGCGCTCTTCGACCATGCGGTCCAGCAACTGCTGGCGGCCCTCGGGCGTCGTGTAGTTGCTGCGGAATTGTTCGGGCAGGGACAGGATGCGCCGTTGCACGTCGCCGCGCGTGATGGCCTCGCGGCCGAAACGCACCAGCACTTCGTTCGAGTCAGGCGTGGACGACACACGGGCCGGGCGGGCCGCCCGCTTCGCGGCCGGGCGAGCGGGAACTGCGACCGCGGAACACATGGCGACCAGGGCCAGCACAGCCGCCATCACAGCAATACGGGCAATGAGCGCCTTCATGGACGGACGACCCACACTTTGACGTTGGCCGTGACGTCGCCATAGATACGCAGCGTGACGTCGTAGAGGCCCAGCTGCTTGATATGCTCCGGCAGCTGCACCTGGTGACGGTCCACCTTGTGGCCGGCCTTGACGAGCGCTTCGACGATTTCGGTTTCGGTGACCGACCCAAACAGCGTGTCTTCTTCATTGGCGGCCGCCGGGATATTCACCTCGGCGCCATTGACCTGCTTGGCCACTTCGCGCGCCACGATCAGCCGCTTGTCTTCCTGCACCTCACGCTGGCGCTGGAGTTCCTTGTAGAGGTTCGAGGCGTTCTTGGTCGCCGCGATCGCCAGCTTGCGCGGCAACAGGTAATTGCGGGCGAAGCCCGGCTTGACGTTGACCACGGCGCCCTTGTTGCCGAGCCCCGAGACGTCTTCCACGAGAATGATTTCCATGATGCGGATCTCCTTGCGATCGCTATGAATCTTCCGCTTGCACCGCGGGTTCGAGTTTCCTGTAATCCAGCCACATGTCGCTGATGCCCACCACGAAAGCGGCGACGGCGAACGCGGGCAATGCCATCAACGACATGAACAACAGCATGATCACGACCACCGTCAGCGGCACACCGCGCGCCAGAGCCAAGGATTCTACGACCCCGATCCCCTGCACTCCAAACCCCAGTGCCACGTTGAGCAACAATGTCCAACCCGTCGCCGACCACGCCGGCAACGGCGCCAGCAACAACGCCAGCCCGGCGAGAAACAGCCACAGCGCGCCATCCGGCAGCCGCCAGCGGGCCACCGATGCCCGTGAAACCGGCGGCCAGCGCATCGCCTGCGCCGCCCGCGTTCCGAGCGACCGCCCGGCCATCACCAGCACCAGCATCCACAGGAAGATCGCCGAAGGCAGCAACTGCGGCAGCACCTGCGCCCGCAACTTCCCCTGTTCGGCGAGCGACGTCTCCAGCAACTTCTGCTGGTCCCCCGCGTACCCGAGTTGTCGCGTCAACTGCACGAACTGTGTGTCTCCCGCGAGCAACTGACGGTCCACATGACGCACCAGCGATGCGTAAGGCATTACCCACGGCAACGCCGCCGCGAGCAACAACACCGGCAACAACATCCCGGCGCGCGCCCCCAGGGGCGGCCCCTCGCCTTCTTCACGCAATCCCATCCACAACCCGGTCAGCGAGGCGACGGGAATCCACCATGCCCACACCGCCATCGGTCCCGCCACGATCAGCACCGTGACGAACGCGACGATGGGCACGACGACTCCACGCGCTCCGAACCGCCACCCCGCCAGCAGCGAGGCAGCCACAACGACCGGCACTGCGATCCACAACAGCGCCCACGACGTGGGCGTCTGCGCTGACAGCAGCGCCAGCAACACCAACAGCAACCCGCTTCGCAGCCATGACGGTGCGGTGCGGGAGCGTGCGGCGCTAGCGGTAGATGTCACTACTGAACGGCAGCAGGGCCAAAATCCGCGCGCGCTTGATCGCGGTGGTCAGCTGCTTCTGGTGCCGCGCGCAAGTGCCCGACACGCGCCGCGGAACGATCTTGCCGCGATCCGTGACGAACCGGCCGAGCCGCTTCTCGTCCTTGTAGTCCACGGCGCTGACCTTCTCGAGGCACAACTTGCAGTACTTCTTCTTGAATCCCCGTCCTTCTCGCTCTTTCGCCATCGTGTTCCGATCTCCTTGCCACACCGCGGCGCTAGAATAGCTCGCCCTCGGTGGGTTGTGCGTGCGACGAATCGTCGCCCGCGTCCGTCCGTCCGCTGGCCCGGTCGAGGAAGTGCACCAGGTCTGCGCGCACCTCCAGCCCTTGCCGCTTGGCTCCCTGCGGAGTGGTCCACTCGCGCATCTGGAGCCGGCCTTCCACCAACACGGCGCTGCCTTTCCGGAGGTGCTGGCTGCATACTTCAGCCGTCCGCTGGTAAGTCAACACCGTGACGTATCCCGTCTGTTCCGCCGGCGTTCCCTCCCGGCTGCGGTAGCGGCGGTGGAACGCGAGCTCGAGTTGCGTGATCGCCGTGCCATCACCCGCGAACCGTCCGTCGGGGTCCCGAGTCAGGCGACCGCTCAGGATTACCCGGTTGACTTCAGGCAGTCTGAGTTCGGTCACAAGCCCCTCCTTATTCGTTATTCGTCCGCATCCTCGGCCGCGGCTGCGACGGCGTCAGGATCGAGTGCGGGGGCTTCGATCGGCACGTGTTCCACGCTGAGCACCCGCAGCACCAATTCACCCAGCCGCATGCGGCGCTCGATTTCGCGCACCACCGGTCCCGGGCTCTCGTGCAGGATGTACGTGTAGATGCCGTCGCGCTTCTTGTTGATCTCGTAGGACAAGCGGCGCTTGCCCCAGCGCTGGACTTCCAGCACCTGGCCACCCAGCTCGGTGATCCAGGTGGAGACCTTCTCGACTTCTTCATTGACCCGCGTCTCGTCGAGACCGGGCTCGAGGATGAACGTCGTTTCATATTTGATCACGGTTCTGAAACCTCCCTGGGCACCCTTCGATTGATGCGATTCATCGCAGCGATGATGCCCTCGACCAACCAGTACTCCACGGTTTCCGCAGCCTGCGCCTTAGTCCGCTCAAGCAACGCGGCCTCGTCTTCAAGCGGCGCTTCGAGCACGTGTTCACGCAGTCGCGACGCCGTTACGGATCCCACTCCCATGCGCAGCCTCGCGAACTCCCGCGTGGCCAGCGCCTGTTCTATTGACTTGAGCCCATTGTGGCCGCCGCTGGATCCTGAGGCGCGCAGCCTCAGGTGCCCCGCGGGCAAGTAGACATCGTCGGCCACCACCAGCAACTCCGGGGTCTCGAGTCCGTGCTGGTCCCGGTACGCCGTCACTGCCTCGCCGCTGCGATTCATCCAGGTACTCGGCTCAAGCAGTGTCACGGTGTGACCGTGAACCATTGCATTCCAGCTGCGGTATTCGGCTTGGGGACCGCCCGGCAACGCCTTCCAGCGCCGCGCGAGTTCTTTCACCACCCACCCACCCGCGTTGTGGCGCGTGCCGGCGTATTCCGGTCCCGGATTGCCGAGTCCCACAACCAACAATGCCACGCATTACCCCTTCGTCTTGGGCTTCTCCTTCTTGTCGTCTTCGCCTTCTTCCTTCTTGCCCTTCGCCCCGACCACTTCAGGCTCGGCGACCACGGCCGCCGCATCACCGGCCGGCTTGTCTTCCTGGACCGTCGGCGCCACCACCGTCGCCACCGTGGTATCCGGGTCGCTGATGATCGTGATTCCCTCGGCCTTCAAGTCGCGGATGTGCAGGGATTCGCCCACCGCGAGCTTCGAGACATCGAGATCGAGCGACGGCGGGATGGCCGTCGGCAGGCAGCGCACCTCGACTTCGCGCGTGATGTGCTCGAGCACGCCACCGGCGTCCTTGACGCCCACGGCGATACCCACGAGGTGAATGTTCACCTTGACCTGCACCGTCTCGGTCAGCGAGATGTGCTGGAAGTCGAGATGCAGGATGTTGTGCGTGATGGGGTCATACTGGACGTCGCGGATCAGCGCCGTGTACTCGCCCGGGTTGAGCGCGAGGTTGACGATCACGTTGCCGCCCTTGTGCTGCAGCAACGCCAGTTCGAGTTCGCGGGCGCTGATATTGACGGGGACGGGCGTTTCGCCGTGCCCATAGATGATGGACGGAATGTTTCCCGCCGCACGGGACTTGCGCGCGCCGCCCTTGCCTATGCTGGGCCTGCGTTCGCCCTTCAATTGAATGACTGCCATGAATCCTCCTTGCGTGATGCGCTCCCCGGGGAGTTGCCCCGCGGGCTTCGAAGGGCGCTCTCGGCGCCTCAGACGAACAGTGAACTCAGCGAGCGTTCCTCGTGGATCCGTTGCACCGCCTCACCCAGCAGCACCGCGACCGACAATTCCTTCACGTGCGGTGGGATGGGACCGAGGCTGTGGTCAATCGTGTCGGTGGTGACGATTTCCTTGATCGGCGATTTGGCGATCCGGTCAAACGCGCTGGCGCTGAAGACGCCATGCGTCACACCCGCGTAGATCTCGAGAGCCCCGCGCGCGCGAATCGCCTCGGCCGCGAGGCACAACGTGCTGGCCGTGGTGACGAGGTCGTCGAACAGCACGACGTTCTTGCCCGCCACATCGCCGATGATGTTCATGATCTCGACCGAGTCCGGCCGCGGACGGCGCTTGTCGGTCAGTGCCAGGTCCGCGCCGAGCCGCTTGGCATAGGCGCGCGCCATCTTCACGCCGCCCACGTCGGGAGCCACGACGAGCAGGTCGGGCAGGTTCATCTGGGTGAAGTAGTCGATCAAGACCGGTGCGGCATAGAGATGATCGAAGGGAATATCGAAGAACCCCTGAATCTGCGCGCTGTGCAAGTCCATCGTCAGCACGCGATCCGCGCCGGCGACGGTGATCAGGTTGGCGACGAGCTTGGCGGAGATCGGGGCGCGCGGCTGGTCCTTGCGGTCCTGGCGCGCGTAGCCGAAGTACGGCAGCACCGCCGTCACACGCCGGGCCGAGGCTCGTTTCGCCGCGTCCAGCATGATCAGCAGCTCCATCAGGTTGTCCGCCGGAGCGCCGGTGGACTGGATGATGAACACATCACTGCCGCGAATGTTCTCGTTGAAGCGAACCGACACCTCGCCGTCCTCGAACCGCGAGACTTCAACGTCCCCGAGGGAAACTTGGAGGTGTTCGCAGATGGCGGTGGCAAGCCTACGGCTCGCATTGCCTGCGAAAATTCGGCATGGATCCACTGTGTGCTCGCTCCTCGCGCAAGAGACCCGCTTCAAAAACAGCATGACGGGCTCACGTGCTACCGCACGAAGACGCAGCCTGGATCCGCGGGAAACGCACCCTGCCACTGGGCAGGGACGCCACCGCGGGCGCACCGGTCTTGCCGGCGGGCGCCGCGAGCCATGACCGCCCTGACGAGCAGGGCCAGCCACTATGTTGTGGTGCCGAAACGTCGTCCCGGGAAACCCTCCGGGCCCAAGCATGGCTGGGGCGGGAGGATTCGAACCTCCGGATGCGAGAGCCAAAGTCTCGTGCCTTACCGCTTGGCCACGCCCCACCAAACGTCAGGGATCCCGCTCAACTCGCGGATATTCCTTAGAAAAACCCCGCGAAATCGGCGGTTGGCTCAAACTCCAGCGCCTCGCAAGTCCATGTGTCGGCCTGCGGACAGTACAGGGGGCCTCGCCACGGTGTCAATTCACCGGGCAAGGTCCTGTAACAATACGCTCTAGCGGGTTTCCGAGGGCCGCCAGGGACGCTAGTCGCCGCGGTCGTCGTGGTCCGACGGAACCGTGGCGTGGCGCTGCTGCGGCGGCCTCACCAGTTCCTTCTCGTACTCGCTGAGCACGATGTCGGTCAGGTACTTGCGCGTCCCGTCGTTGATCGGGTGCGCGAGGTCTTGGTGTTGCCCATCGGGGCGCTTGCGGCTCGGCATCGCCACGAACAGGCCCGTGTTGCCGCGGATGATCTTGAGGCCCCGGATCACGAACGCATTGTTCAGCGTGATGCTGACGAACGCCTTGAGCTTCTCGTCCGTGCGCAGTGATACGCGAACTTCGGTGATCTCGATCATCGCGCGATCCCCTGTGAGAGGGGCGTGCACCGCCATCCCGCCTTGGGACTGTGGGCCCGCGGGGGATCCACGTCTTGAGCGCCTAGCATCCTTGCCTCCAGCCCAAGCTACGAGCGACCGTTGAGCTTCAATCCCCGCCCCATGGAGCGAACGAGGTAGAGCGCTTCCGTTCCTTGGAATCGACGCACTGCATCGGTGCCGGCGCGTCCTTCAGGAAGCAGGCCCACCACCGCCGACCCGCTGCCTGTCATATGAACGGACGTAGCACCTGCCACCTCGAGGCGTTCCTTGAGCGCGATGAATTCCGCTTGCCGAACCCCAAGTGCAGACTCGAAAGTATTTCCGAGCCGCATCGCGCGTTCGGCGCTCACCCGCTCCACCCCAAGGATTTGCGCCGATCTTAAGATTGCACTCCAAGGTGTCAAGTGCTTTCTGCGCCGGTCGATCACCCCGAAGGCTAGAGCGGTGCTGATGCCCCATCGCGGCACTGCAATCAGTGCCCGGAATGACTTCGCCAATTTCAGCGAAGTGAGGCGTTCCCCCCTGCCGCGGCCGAGCGCCGTGCCCCCGAGCGTCGCGAAGGGCACATCCGAGCCCAATTCTGCCCCGAGCGTGATGCGTTGCTCGCGCGACAGGCGAATCCCGTGAACCGCCGCGAATCCGACCAGGGCCGCGGCGGCATCCGCGCTGCCGCCGCCCAGCCCGGCGCGCGCCGGAATGCGCTTCACCAGTTCGAACTCGGCGCCCGAGTCGAGATCGAAACGCTCGGCCAGCAGGCGCGCAGCGCGCAGCACAAGGTTGCCCGCCCCGGCGGGGACCGCGGACTCCGCCGAGCTGGCCAGCCGTCCGCGCACCGCGACGTGCTCGTGGCGCACGCCCAATGTGAAGCCCCTGGGCGTGCGGCGCACCGTCAGCGTGTCGCTGAGCGAGACCGACTGGAAGATCGTGACGAGTTCGTGGAAGCCATCGGGGCGCATGGATCCCACGGCGAGCCCGAGGTTGATCTTGGCGCGCGCCTCGAGCGTCACCGTGCGGGGCGCGGCCCCAGTGGCGGGGCGGAGGGGGCCAGGACTCACACGTGGTACAGGATCATTACGACGGCGAGCAGGTAAAGCACCACGCAGCCCGCCATCGGCCCGTCGGTGAGCAGCACCATCGAGGGATCCTCGGCCTGCTCGCTCACCTTAAGCACGTAGAGGTAGCGGAAGATGCCGTAGGCCACGATGGGCAGCGTATAGAGCATCGCGCCGGTGCCGAACTTGGCGACCGTGGAGGGCCAGATCGTGTAGAGCGCGTATCCCATCATGCTGGCCGCGGCTGAAACCATCAGCAAGCCGTCGAGCAGCTCGGGGCTGTACTGCTCGAGCACGCGACGCTGCATGGGTGCGGCCTCACCCGCATTGGCGAGCTCGCGACGGCGCTTGGCCAGCGCCAGAAACAAGGCGCCGAAGAAGGTGCACACCATCAGCCAGGGTGAGAGTTCCGTGCCGGGCGCTGGTCCGCGCAGCAACTCGACGCCGGCGATGGCCCGCAGCACGAAGCCAAGTGCGATGACGAACACATCGATCAGCACGATGTTGCGCAGCCCCAGGCTGTAGGCGACGTTGAGGCATACATAGCAGGCCGCCGCGATCATGAAGCCGCTGCCCAACCACCACGATGCCGCGAGCGCCACCGCCAGCAACGGGAACAGCGCCCCCCACGCGACCCACGCGGGCAATCGGCCCGAGGCAATCGGGCGCTTCTTCTTGCGCGGGTGCAGCCGGTCCGCGGGGGCATCGCGCAGGTCGTTGAACAGGTAGGTGCAGCCGGCCAACAGCGAGAACGTCACGAAGCCGATCGCCGCTCGTAGCACCAGCGGGGGATCGCTGAAGTGCTGCGAGAACAACACGCCCGCGAACAGCAGTAGATTCTTGGTCCACTGCTTGGGGCGCAGTGCTGCGATGAGCGCCAGAATCACCGCGTTCTCATGGCTCCGGCGCGCGGCTTGAGGCTGCCCTTGGCGCGCTTGGGACGCGCCGCCTTCGCGGTCGCCGCCCTCTTGCGCGAAGCCGGCTTCAACGCCACCACGCGCTTGGGCTTGGGCGCAGTGCGCGAAGTAGCGCTGCCGCCGCCCTCGAACAGCGTGCGCTCGATCAGCTCGCACCATGCATGTCCCATCGCGATGTGACCTTCCTGGATGCGCGGCGTCGAGAAGCTGGGCGTGATCAGCGCGAGGTCGCACTTGGCGGCGAAGCTGGATCCTTTGGCGCCGGTGAAGCCGATGACGGTCATCCCTAAACGCTTGGCCGACTCGACCGCCCGCGTCACGTTCGCCGAGCTACCGCTGGTGGAGATGGCGACCAGCACGTCCCCCGCTAACCCAAGTCCCTCGAGTTGCCGCGAGAACACCTGATCGTAACCGTAGTCGTTGCCGATCGCGGTGACCGACGAAGTGTTCGTCGTCAGCGCAACGGCCGGTAGTGGCGGCCGGTCGAAGGTGTAGCGTCCGGCCAACTCGGCGGCAAGGTGCTGTGCGTCCGCAGCGCTCCCCCCGTTACCGCAAAAGTACATCGTCCCGCCATTCTGCAGGCTGATGATCGCGGCCTCCGCGGCGGCGGCGACGGCGCTGGCATTGGCATGCTCGAGGCGGCGCATCGAGCTGCCGGAATCACGCAGGGAAGTGCGCGCCATGCGTTCCAGCGAGCCCCGGGGGGTCGTCAACTTGCGCTTCATGCGTCGGCTCCTGGGTAGCAGATGGGGAATTCGGCGGTTCTTCAATGAACCGGTCCGGCGGCCTGGCGTGACCTTAAGGCCTCAGGCGCGCCGTGACTCTAGGTATCGGTCAACGGCCTCCCGCCAATGAGGCAAACGCTGCCCCGTCACCCGCTCGGCCATCTGGTTATTCAACACCGAGTAAGCCGGGCGCGGAGCCGGCCGGCCCAGGCTCGGCGTGTCGGTCTTCTCGACCGGCACGCTGAATCCGGCGCGCCGCACGGTATAGTCGGCCAGATCCCACCACGTGCAGTCGCCGGAATTCGTCACATGGAAGGTGCCGTACTGCGATTGCTCGGCCAGCCGCACCAGCATAGGCGCCAGGTCGCGAGTCCATGTCGGCGAGCCGCGCTGGTCATCGACAACGCGCAGGCCCTGGCCCGAACGCGCGCGGTTCACCACGGTGTCGATGAAGTTGTGGCCGCCGGCACCGAACACCCACGCGGTTCGCACGATGGCGTGGCGCGGCAACAACTCGCGCAGCGCCTGCTCGCCCGCCCACTTGGAGGCACCGTATACCGACTGGGGCGACACGACGTCATACTCGCGATAGGGCCGGTTCGCCCGGCCATCGAATACGTAGTCCGTCGACAGCGTGAGCACCGCCGCGCCACACTGTGCGGCAACCTGCGCCACGTTGCGCGAGCCCAGGCCATTCACCGCATGGGCGCGATCGGGATCGCTCTCGCAATCGTCGACCTTGGTCCACGCCGCAAGGTGGAAGATCCAGTCGGGCTTGAACATCTCGACCGCGTGGTTAAGCGCCCCCGGCACGGCCACGTCGGCATCGCCGCGACCCAGACCGAGCACTTCATGGCCCGCCTGCTGAAGTGCTGGCAGCAGCGCGTGCGCGAGCATGCCCCTCGCTCCCGTCACCAGCGCCCTCACGAGAGCTCCACGTGGCTCGAGTCGCCGAGCACCAGCCGGTAGGAACGAGGTAGCGTGTCGATGGCTCGCACCACGACATCGCGGCCGATCAGGCTCGAGTCGATACGCTGGGGCACGTGCTCGAGGCGGCTGCCTTCGAGCACGATCGAGTGTTCGATCTCGCTGGATTGCACCTGTACGCGATCGCCCAGCGAGGTGAACGGTCCCACATAGGAATCGCTGATCCGCGCGTTGGCGCCGATTGCCAGGGGACCTCGCAGGCGTGAGCGTTCCACCACGGCGCCGGGTCCGATGACGACTGTGCCCTCGATCGTCGTGGCCGCGTCGACCTGGCCCTCGACCGAGGTCTCCAGTGCTCCGAGCATCATGCGATTGCCCTCGAGCATGTCCTCGACCTTACCGGTGTCCTTCCACCAGCCGGTGATGACGTGCGAACGCACGCGCTTGCCCGAGGTGATCAGGTGCTGGATCGCGTCGGTGATCTCGAGCTCCCCGCGGCGCGAAGGCTGGATCGCGCGCACCGCATCGAACACGCAATTGCTGAACAGGTAGACGCCGACGAGCGCCAGGTCGCTGCGCGGGTTCGCAGGCTTTTCCTCGAGCCGCACCACGCGGTCGCCGGACAGCTCGGCCACACCGAACTCGCTCGGGTTGCGCACCTTGGCCAGCAGGATCTGGGCGTCCGGCTTTTCGGCCTCGAACTCACGCACGAACGGCGCCACGCCGTCCTTGATCAGGTTGTCGCCCAGGTACATGACGAACGGCTCGCCCGCCATGAACTTCTCGGAGATCTTCACCGCGTGCGCCAGCCCGAGCGGCGCTTCCTGCTCGATGTACTCGACCTCGAGCCCGAAGCGCGAACCATCGCCGACCGCCTGGCGGATTTCCCACTGGCTGTTGACCATCACCGTGACCATCTCGCCGGTGCGGTGATCGGGGCGCAGCATCTCGCTCGGGTCGCTGACGACAATGCCGACCTGGCGAATGCCGGCGTCGCGCAACGCTTCGAGTCCGTAGAACAATACCGGCTTGTTGGCGACCGGGACCAACTGCTTGGCGCTGGTGTGCGTGATCGGCCTGAGCCGAGTGCCGCGTCCACCGGCGAGTACGAGAGCCTTCATGCGAGAGCCTCCTGAATCAAACGACGTGCCTCGGCCATCGCCGCGGCGAGCTTGGATGCATCCTTGCCCCCGGCCAACGCCAGGTGCGGCTTGCCGCCCCCTGATCCACCGGTCACCTGCGCCACCTTGCGCACCAGATCCGACGCATTCAGCCTTTTTTCCGCCACGAGGTCATCGGTCACCGCCGCGAGGAAGGCCAGCTTGCCCTCGCCCGGCACCGCCAGCACCGCAGCACCCCGCTTGAGCGCGCCGCGCAGCGCGTCGGCTGCCTCGCGCACCGCCGCGGGATCCGAGCCCGCCGCGAGTTCGGCGACGATCCACCGCCCGCCCGGCGACACCGTCGCCGATTCGGCGAGCCGCACCATCTCGGCGGCCAGCCCTCCGCGCGTCGCTTCGGCATGCTGCTTCTCGAGCCGGTCGCGTTCCGCCTTGAGCTTCTCTATCTGTTCGGGCACCGCGGCCGGACTGACTTGAAGGGCGTTGGCGGCGTGGTGCAGCGTGTCGCTCTGTTGGCGCAGCCAGCGCAACGCCTCGTGGCCGCACAGCGCCTCAACGCGACGTACGCCGCTGGCGATCGAAGCGTCGCTGGTGATGATGAACGCGCCGATCTCGCCGGTGCGCGAAACGTGCGTGCCGCCGCAGAATTCGCGGCTCAGCGGAATGCCCGCCTCGGGCACCGCATCGACGGTCACGACGCGCACGTTGGCGCCGTACTTCTCGCCGAACAGCATCATCGCGCCCAGCTTACGGGCTTCTTCGATCGGCAGCACGGCCGTCTGCACCCGTTGGTCGCGCAGCACCCATTCGCTGACCGTCGCGGCTATCCCATCGAGCTGCTCGCGCGTCGGCGCTTCAAAGTGGTTGTAGTCGAAGCGCAAGCGCTCAGGCGATACCAGCGAGCCGGCCTGGCGCACGTGCGAGCCCAGCGTCTCGCGCAGCGCCGCGTGCAACAGGTGCGTCGCCGTGTGGTGACGCATCGTGGGACGCCGCAGCGTCAGGTCGACGTGGGCCTCGGCGTGCCCTGCCCTGGCCTCGGCGATGAACTTCGCGCGCTCCGCCCCTGGCAGCGCGACGCGATGCACAATCGCGTCCTGCTCCTTGGTCACATGATTCAACACGGCGTTGATGCCGCCGGCGACGATGCGGCCGCTATCGGCGACCTGGCCACCCATCTCGGGGTAGCACGGGGTGCGGTCGAACACGAGTTCGACTTCATCCGCTCCCACGGCGCGCCAGCGGCGCAGCGTCATGCCGGTGAGATCGAAGCGGTCGAAGCCCAAGAATTCGGAATCGCTGCCGGGCGACGCCACCGTCCATTCAGCCTTCGCAGCACCTTCGCCCTTCTTGAACTTGCTGGCGTCGCGGGCACGCGTGCGCTGCGCTTCCATCGCGGCTTCGAAGCCTTCGCGATCGACCGCGACGCCGCGCTCCTTCGCGAACTCCTCGGTCAGCTCGAACGGAAAGCCATAAGTGTCGTGCAGCGCGAACGCTTCGGCGCCGTTGATGGTGCCGGAAGCCCCCGACAACAATTGTTCGAGCCTAAGCAGCCCCGCCTCATACGTCTGGATGAACGCCGCCTCCTCCTGCTCGAGGATGCGCGCGATCGTGTCACGACGCGACGACAGTTCCGGGTAGTGCCCGCCGAAGCGGTCGCACACCAGCCGCGCCGTGTCCGCCAAGAGCGGGGCGTCGTGAATTGCGAGCCCGTGGCGCGCGCGCCCTCGCGTGACGGCGCGGCGCAGCAGGCGGCGCAGCACGTAGCCCGCGCCCTCATTACCCGGCAGGGCGCCTTCGCCGATGGCGAAGGTCAGGGCGCGCGTGTGATCGGCGATGATGCACGCATCGCGGAGTGCCACCGCATCGGTGCGGCTCGCGCGCGAAAGGCCAAACACATGCTCAACGAGCGGCGCGAACAGGTCGGTCTCGAAGATCGACAACTTGCTCTGTAGAATCACCGCGAGCCGCTCGAGCCCCATGCCGGTGTCGATGCCTGGCCGCGCGAGTTCACGCAGTGTCCCGTCGGGTTGCGCGTCGAACTGCGGGAACACGAGATTCCAGAACTCCATGAAACGATCGCCGGGATCTCCGGGCGACTCACCCCAGAACACTCCGGGCGCAAGATATGCGGGCCGCTGTTCGCCCAGGTCGAAATACATCTCGCTGCATGGGCCGCACGCGCCCTGCCCTCCGGCGGGACCCCAGAAATTGTCCGCGCGCCCGAGCGCTACGATGTGGTCCTCGGCGACGCCCAGCTTCTTCCACAACCCGGCCGCCTCGTCATCGCGCGGCAGCTTGCCTTCGCCCGCGAAGATCGAGCAGTAGATGCGCTGCTTCGGCAGGCCCAGCACCCGGGTCACGAATTCCCACGCCCATACGATCGCCTCTTCCTTGAAGTAGGCGCCCTTGTCCCTTGGACCAAAAGAGAAGTTGCCCAGCATCTCGAAGAACGTGTCGTGGCGCGGCGTCAGCCCGACGCGCTCGAGGTCGGTCAACCGCAGACTCTTCTGGATCGAGGCGGCGCGCGTGTAAGGGACGTCGCCCTCAGCGGTATAGTAGGGCTTGAATTGCACCATCCCCGCCGTGGTGAACAACAGCGTGGGGTCGTTCGGCACCAGCGGGGACGAAGGCACGATCGTGTGCCCGCGTTCACGGAAAAAACCGAGAAAGGCGTCGCGCAGCTCAGGCGCAGTACGCGTGACGATACCGGAGGAGGGACTCATGACCGAGCAAGATAGCCGCTCCAGAGCCATCTTGCACGGCAGTCCCCCGCCGCATTGCGGCTACGCTGCCGGGCGCTTTCCCCGGGCCCGCGCGACCACGAACTGACGCCGCGCCAGCCGCTGGCCCGACCCGCTCATACGCACTGCCGCGCGGACGCAGCCCAGCAGGGGGGCAGGCAGGCGGCCCTCGCCGCCGTAGAGCAATTCATGGTGGACGACATCAAGCCCGCAAGCGCCCAGGATGTCGCGAAATTCATTGGGCGTGAAGGTCCGCTCGTGAGCGTAACGGTGCACCACACCCGCGTCGTCCGTGTAGGAGCCGTGGACTTCATCGCGCAGCGCATCGAGCCGCTGCGTGTGCTGCGGATTGGCGCCATTGATATCGCCGATCACCAGCACACCCTCGGGAGCCAGACGGCGCGCCACGCCCTGCAAGAACGGTTCGACGGGGTCGATGTGAGAGATCGCGTTGTAGACCCACACGACATCGAAGTCCGGCCCCATCTCCTGCGTCACGTCGGACAGCACGTTGTCGACTTCGAGGCGGCGTCCGGTGTGTTCCGCATAGAGCGCAAGCCGCTCGCGCGCCACGCGCAAACGGTCATCGCGCAGGTCCGCGGCCACGACGCGAGCGCCCATGCTGGCGTAGAGCATGCTGAAGGTGCCGAAGCCGGAACCGGCGTCGAGCACACGAACCGGCTCGCCACCCGCGGCGCGGGATTGCGCGAGCGATGCAATGCGGCGGGCGACCCAGCCCGTGTCGGCATTCCACAGCCCACGCAGGAAGCGGCGTACCGCGGCTTCATTGCGCGGATCCGGCAGCTTCGAGTAATAGCCGAGGAAGGCCTCGCGATCGGCCGGTGCGAGTCGCGGCGCGAGCGCTTCGCGTTCGCCGCCGATGGTCCAGCGCATGAACTCGTCGAACACGGTGCGCGGCGGTGAAGCGACGGGGGCGCGTCCCGAATACGGCGAGGGCTGCCCCGGCGCGGTTTGACGCGTGGGTCCATTGGGTTCAGGGATCGACTGGGGGTAAGGGAGCGCCATTTAGGCGGTTATCGGCGCGATCCGGAACCAATTTAGTCAAAACTCTTCGCCGAGCCTCTCGGCTTTGACAAGGCGGCAAACCGGTGCCGGCGCCTCGCTACCCCTCGAACGACTCCACCGCCACTTCGGCCTTCATCGCCTGCATGATGATATCCGTGGAGAAGCCGCGACGCACGAGCAATCCCCACAGGCGGCGTTTGCGCGCCTGCGGATCCAGCTTGGCGTAGCGCCGCTCCGCCTGCTCGATCGCGCGACGCGCCATGCCCACTTCGTCGGCGGCGCCTTGGGCGGCCTCAAGCTTGGCCCGGCCGGCGGCGATGTCCTCGGGTGAAATTCCGCGTTTGCGCAGGTCCATCTCGAGCTTGCGCCAACCCGCGGCGCGGCGCCCCCAGCGGCCGGCGAGAAAGGCGCGCGCGTACTCGACGTCATCGATCAGGCCCACCTGCGTGAGCCGCTCGAGCAGTGGATCGATGTCTTCCGGTGAGAAGCCCTTGTCGCGCAACCGCCGCGCAATGTCGGAGTGCGTGCGCCGCATCCGCTCGATCAGGCGCAGCGCGGCTGCGCGCGCGGCCTCCGGACCGAGCGCGGGCATCACGGGCGCTCGCCCATCGCGGCGAGCCGCTGCTGGGCGGACTGCGAGATATCCGACTTGCCCCCCGCCGTGCTCACCACGAGCGCGCGACGGTAATAGTGCACCGCCGGCCCCTTGCGCTTGAGCTGCTCGTTGGCCCAGCCGAGATTGTAGAGCACCAGCGCATCGGTGCTGTCGGCACGCTCGGCCGCCAGGAGGTACTGCAGGCTCTTGTCCCAATCGCCGTGCTGGCCGTACCAGTACGCGATGTCATTGGGAATGTAGGGGCTGTGCGGATAGGCCTGCATCACCGTCTGGCCCAGGGCGAATACGGCCTGGTCATCGCCAGGGGCCGCGCGATCGACGTAGTAGCGCACGTAGTCGTGCAGCATCTGCGGCACGTACGTTTCCGCGGGCGCTGGCAGTGGATCGCCGTACGTCCAGCGCAGGGAATCAGCATGGGCCTTCGTGTAGGCCACCGTCTCGCGGATCAGTTCGGCCTGCGGGACGCGCAGACCCACCTGCTGGAACAGATAAGCGAGCCCCAACCGCATGTCGAAGCGTTCCGGGTGCTTGGCAATGCCCTGCGACAATTCGTCGAGCGCGCGCCGGACCAGCAGCGTGTCGAACTTCGCGGAGTCGCCGGCGCTGCCCGCGCCGCGGCCGCTGCCCGAGAACCCCGCCGCCGCACTCGTCGCCTGGCGGAAGTACAGGTTCGCGCGCGCGATCGAGACCTCGGCGTCCCCGGGATGTTGCTTCTCGCGCTGGTCGATGAGCTTCTGCGCGGCGGTGTAATTGCGCTGCGCGATCAGGTCGTGCCACTGCGTTTCGAAGTCCTGCGGCGACTGGGTACTCGGCGCCGACTGGCAGGCGGAGAGGAACACCACCACGGCAAGTACGGCGACCAACAGCAGGCATAACGCCTTGCGAAGCGGCGAGACATTCGAGTTTGGGTTCATGGCGCGGAATCGTAAAGCATGGGCCCTCGGCAATGCGAACCCCCGGCGAGTGTGTTGCGCACTCGCCGGGGGCCGTGTTCGGTTGAGACGTTGGTGGTTCTTGGACTACTTGCCCCGCCTGTCACTGCCATTCGCCACGAGCGCCGGTGCGCGCCCAGCCGCCGCCATCACGGGCTTCGCGGTCTGCGGCTGGCCCGCCGGTGTCGGTGTCGGCGGCGTCTGCGTAGCGGCCGCAGCCGTTGCCGTGGCCTGCTTGGCTGCCGATGCCGCAGCGCCATTGGCTGCCTGACCCGTCCCGTTCGACGCCGCTCCCCCCTTGACCTCGGGAACCTTGAGGCCCATCAAGGGCAGCAACTTCGCCTCCACGGCGAGCCGTACGTCCGGGTGTTCCTTGAAGAACATCCGCGCGTTCTCACGACCCTGGCCGAGACGTTCCTCGCCGAAGGAGAACCACGTGCCGGCCTTCTGGATGACGCCCTTGTCGACGGCGAAGTCGATCAGCTCACCTTCGCGCGAGATGCCCTCGTTGTAGAGGATGTCGAACTCGGCCTCGCGGAAGGGGGCGGCGACCTTGTTCTTGACGACCTTCACCTTGGTGCGGTTACCGATCGCCACTTCGGATTCCTTGAGCGTGGCGATACGGCGGATGTCGAGGCGTACCGAGGCGTAGAACTTGAGCGCGCGGCCACCGGCGGTCGTTTCGGGATTGCCGAACATGACGCCGATCTGCATGCGGATCTGGTTGATGAAGACGACCGTCGTGTTGCTCTTGGAGATCGAGCCCGTGAGCTTGCGCAGCGCCTGCGACATGAGCCGCGCCTGCAGGCCGACGTGCGAGTCGCCCATTTCGCCTTCGATTTCAGCGCGCGGCACCAGTGCGGCCACCGAGTCGATGACGACGATGTCGACCGCGCCCGAACGCACCAGGTGATCGGTGATCTCGAGCGCTTCTTCGCCCGTGTCGGGCTGCGCCACGTGCAGGTTGTTGATGTCGACGCCGAGCTTCTGGGCGTAGGCCGCGTCGAGCGCGTGCTCGGCATCGATGAACACCGCGCTGCCGCCACCCCGCTGGGCGTTGGCGATGATGGTGAGCGCCAGCGTCGTCTTGCCCGAGGATTCCGGCCCGTAGATTTCAACGATACGGCCACGCGGCACGCCACCGACACCCAGTGCCAGGTCGAGCCCGATGGAGCCCGTCGGGATGGTCTCGATGCCGACGTTGGCGCTGTCCTCACCCAGCTTCATGATGGCGCCCTTGCCGAACTGCTTTTCGATCTGCTGCAGGGCGAGATCCAGTGCCTTGCCCTTTTCCTTGGCGGACGGCGTATTCATCATCATCTGCTGCGTCTCCTTCGCAGGGGCGGATTCGTGCAGGACGGCAGTCTGCGTTGTCTGCTTTAAGGCGCCGGCGCCGCTCGCTTGAACGGGTCACCGGTCGCTCAACAGGGCGCATAGTACACATTTGGGCAGTAAAGCAAAAGTGGTATTTTTTAGGCCTATTCCACGGTCCTGAGGCTCCGGGTCTGCCGGCCACTCCCGCCACGACCGCAATTCCGGTGCCCATCGCCGGGGCGCGGAACGGGCGCCTCCCGGCGAGATCCGGCCTACTCCAACCGCCCCTCGAGGGGCAGCCCTTCGAGGCGGCGGCGCACCATATCCAGCGCGGTCTGCGTGGAGCGTTCGCGGATCGCCGCCCGTGAGCCGGACATCCTCAGCAGGCGCGCAGCACTCCCGTTGGCGTCGTGCACTGCGACGAACACGGTGCCCACGGGCTTGTCGGCGGTGCCACCTTCGGGGCCAGCGACGCCGGTGATCCCGACGCCGATATCCGCGTGCGCGCGCTCGGCGGCACCCTTCGCCATCTGCAGCACCACCGTCTCACTCACCGCGCCATGCGCCGCGATGTCGGCCGGTGCGACGCCGAGCAGTTCGGTCTTCGATTCATTCGAATACGTCACATAGCCGCGCTCAAAGTACCGCGACGATCCGGGCGTGTCGGTGAGCCGCTTGGCGAGCAGGCCGCCGGTGCAGGACTCGGCGACCGCGATCTTCAGGCGCCGCTCGAGCAACCGCGCTGCCACCACTTCTTCCATCGCCATCGCGCCCTCGGCGTACAACACCGGGTTCGCCACCGCGCGCAGCTCGGCATAGGCCTTCTCGGCGACACGGAGGGTCTCGGAGGAGTCGGGTGCGGCGACCGTCACGCGCAGGTCGACGCCGAAGTAGCTGGGCAGGTAGGCGAGCGATGCGTAGGGCCACTGCTGCGGCAGGTTGCCGATGTGTTCCTGCAGCTTGCTCTCGTAAGTGCCCGAGGTGCGCAGCGTGAACGTCACCACCTTGAGCCCCGAGCGGTCGCGCAGCATGGGGATCACGGAGTCGCGCAGGATCGCCTCCATCTCCTGCGGCACGCCGGGCATCATGAACACGGGGCGCCCCTGGTGCTCGATCAGCAGGCCCGGTGCGGTGCCGACGGGGTTGTCGAGCAACGTGGCGCCAAAGGGAATCAGCGCCATGGTCTCGACCGAGGCCGGCAGCTTGCGGTTCATCTGCCGCGCGCGCGCGCGGATCGATTCGACCACTTTCTCGTTGAGCTGCAACGGCCGCCCCAGCAGCGTCGCCACAGCCTTGCGCGTAAGGTCATCGGGCGTGGGCCCTAAGCCCCCCGTCATGATCACGCCGTCGGCGCGGCCCAGCGCCAGTCGCAGGGCGTCGCCGATCCGCTCAACCGTGTCGCCCACCGTCGAGTGCCAGCCGGCCTGGATACTGACTTCCTCGAGCGCGCGCGCGATCTGCGCGAAGTTGGTATCGAGCGTGCGGCCCGACAGCACTTCGTTGCCGATGGTGATGATCTCGATCTGCATGGAGCCTCGTGCGAATCCCGGTCGACGTTGGGATTCGCACTGTGCCGGAGCGTGTGTGTCGGCGCAACCGGCGCGAAACGCAGCGGTCTACAGAATCCCCGGCCACGTCGGCCGCACGAGCAGCGCCACGAGCTGGAACGCGCCACACGCCATCCAGCCGGCCATCACGTCGTCGGCGACGACGCCCCAGCCTCCGGGGAGCCGTTGAATCTGTCGCGCGCCGAGCGGCTTCCAGATATCGAAGATCCGGAACAGCAGGAATGCCGCGACATAAGCGATCACGAGACGCGGCACGAACAGCAGCGCGATCGCCTGGCCGATCACTTCGTCGATCACGATCGGGCCCGCGTCGTGCCCGAGCGTCTGCTCGGCGATGGTGGCTGCCCATACGGCGATCAACGTGCCAATCACCAGCGCTGCAATCACAATAGGCATCGGCGCGATCGGCACGAACCACGCGACCAGCGTCACCACCGCGCTCCCCGCGGTCGCGGGTGCCACCGGAGCGAATCCGACGGGGCCCATCGTCGCGAGGTGGCGCGCCAGCTTGTTCATGTCCGTGTCGGCGCGATGCGGCGAAACGGCCCACGGCGAACCACCGGCGTGGTGCGCGGCGAAGTCGGGCCTTGCGGCGAGACGGGCGCGGGCGGCGTTGAGGAAGCGGGGCGCACCGGCCCGATGCCCGGCACGGGAACGATCGTGCGCGCGGCGATCGGCAGTGGGTGGGCGGGCGGATCCGTCGCGGGTCTCGCGGCAGGCGGCGTGCCCACTCGCGGCTGCGGCGCTGCGGGAGGACGCGGAGGAATCGTACGTGAAGCGGGCGGTGCGCCGACGCGCGGCGCGAACCCGGCGAATGGACTGGGCGCCGCAGGAGGCGCGGGGGGCGTGGCGGCCACGGGCACGGCGACAGGCGCAGCAGCGACGGGCACACGAACGGGCGCGGGCGGCGTGGCGGCGACCGGCGCGGGCGCGACCGGCACCGCGGCGACCGGATGCCCCGTCGGCTGCGGCCCCTGGCCGGTGAGCCCGGTGATGCGTCCCAGCACGCCCTTGGCGATCGCGCGCATGGTCTCAGAAACGCCCTTGCCATCAATGGCGACGGCTTCGAAATCGGGCAGGCCTTCCGGGTTGTAAAGCGCGCGCATGCGTTCAACCGGGACGGCGTTGCCGACATCACGCTTGTTGTACTGGATCACGCGCGGCAGCCGCGCGATCTGCGCGGGCCCCAGCCCCACGTGGCCCAGCAGCAAGTGCATGTCCGCGAGCGATTCGAGGTTGTCGGCTTCGCGATCGGCCTGGGAGTCGGCGACGAACACGATGCCATCGACGCCCTGCAGCACGGCGCGGCGCGAGCGGCGGTAGTAGATCTGGCCGGGCACCGTATAAAGGTGGAAGCGGGTCGTGAATCCGTTCACGACGCCGAGATCGACCGGCATGAAGTCGAAGAACAACGTGCGTTCCTGCTCGGTGGCGATCGTCACGAGGCGGCCCCGGCGATCCGCGGGCAGGCGCTCGTGGAGCATCTTTACGTTGGTGGTCTTACCGCCGAGGCCCGGGCCGTAATAGACGATCTTGACGTGGATTTCCCGCGCCCGGTGATTGATCAGCGACATGGTACTCCTCGGTTAACGCGGCGCGAGGAACCTGAAGCGGCCGCGGCGATGCCCCTCTACGGGATGTCGTTGCATGGGATGCTGCGGCAGCAATTGAGGACTACCGCGTCCGGGGTAGGCGATTCACCACGGACTGAAGCTCAGTCGCCGAACAGCGCGTCGACCTGCTGCTCAGCCACGGCCGTGAACTCGGGTTCGACCATCGCTCCTTCGGCCAGACCGACCTTCTCGAGCAACTCGCGGAACACCCCATCGAGGGAGTGCGACGCGCGGTTGGCGCGGAAGCGCACCAACCCGAGAGTGCTGCGGCGGTCGAACACGGTCGCCATGATGACGCGGTCGGCCAACAGACAGGAGTAGACCGAGCGCGACTTGCCTTCGCTCACGACGGCCTCAACGCCTTGATCGCCAAGCATTTGCGCGAGTTCGGCATTGGCGGTGAATTCCGCGGCGATCAGGCTGGCGAAGCCGGTGGGATCGAGGTCGCCCACGCGTCCGGAGGAGGTGATCAACTGACCGGAGCGGTCGACCAAGTGTACCGAGACTGCATTGGTGCGTTCGATGAGCTCGTTCAGCGTCTCATCAATGACTCGAAAGTCATTTTCGAACAGAGTCCACTGAGGCATTGCCTCTCTCCCGGGTGTGCGAACTTCGTGTGCCGGAGACTCCGGGCACGTCCATGTACCAAGTGCACAATTATCACCCCCGCGCCAAACGGGCAAGTGTCGATTTTGCCGGAGCTTCCTTCGACACTTTCGATCCGGCATGATGGCGGGGTGACCAAGCCCCCGATCAGGACCTCGACCCGGCCGCTCAAGACAACCGCTCCAGCGCCCCGCTGGGTGCCGTTGTTGCTTGGCGTACTCGCCCTGATCGGCGCCACCGCGCACATCATCTATATGCGCGTCATGTTCGACGATGCCTACATTACCTACCGTTACGCGAAGAACCTGGCGCATGGCATGGGACTCGTGTTCAACCCCGGCGAGCGCGTTGAGGGTTACTCGAACTTTCTGTGGATGCTGATGATGTCGGTGGTCGTGCTGGCCGGCGGGCGCCCCGAAGACGTCGGCCCGGTGCTGAGCGCCCTGATCGCGCTGGCAACGCTGGTGCTGGTGATGTGGTTCGCCCAACGCCGCGGCCGGATCGGCTGGCTCGCGGGGCTGATGCTTGCGGCGAGCAGCTGTTGGGTGACCTGGGCGACCGGCGGCCTCGAGACCGCGCTGTTCGGCGGGCTGCTGACGCTCGGCGTGATTGGGCTGCTGCGCGCCCTCGAGCGGCGTCACCCCGTCGACCTGCGCTGGCTCCACGCCAGCGCCATCGGCTTTGGCCTTGCCTGCCTGACGCGGCCCGATGGTCCCTTGCTCGCCGTGTGCGCGGTGATCGCCGTCGCCGTGCTGGTGGTGCGCGGCCACCTGCGCCTGACCGACGCCATGAGCTGGATGATGCTGCTCATCCTGTTGGCACTCCCCCACGTGATATGGCGTTACAACTATTATGGGCGGCTGGTCCCCAACACCTTCGCGGTCAAGCCGCCGGGGGCGACGCGGCTCGTGTTCGGCGCGCACTATCTGGCGACTGCCGCGCGCGACCTCTGGCTATGGCTCCTGCTGGTGCCGGTCGCCCTGCTGGCCCTGTTGCGCGCGCGCCCTCGCGGCTTGAGCCGCATCGATGTCACGCTGACTGCGGCGGTCGTGCTGCCGTTCCTCGCCTACCTCGCCACGACCGGCGGCGACTTCATGCCGGTGTTCCGCTTCGTCGCCCCCCTTCTGCCACTGGTCACGCTGGTCGCGGTGATGGCGTTCGCCGGCCTCGTCGATGCACTGCGCCCACGGCGGCTCGCCTGGCTGGGAGCGATCATTGGCGCGGTGACGGTCGCCGCCTACGTCACGCTGAACCTTACGCACTCGATGAAGCAGCAGGACATCTGGAGCGAAGGCGAACTCGTCTCGGTTGGCTGGGCGCGGCAGGAAGTCGACGATTGGCTGCGCATCGGCGACCTGCTCGCGAAGGTCGCCGCACCCACCGACACGCTGGC
>JANLOX010000347.1:0-15719 GCA_031366795.1 Candidatus Eiseniibacteriota bacterium
GATGGCCGGCTGCACCTCAGCGGCGTCTGCCAACTGGCACCACACCTTACGGCCGGCAATGTGGTCGAACTGTTGCGGGCGTCAACGCGCAAGACGAAGGCGGAGATCGAACAGGTGCTTGCCGCCCGATTCCCGCGAACGGAAATGATGGAGCTGGTGCAGGTCATTCCGGCGGCCGGCGGAGCGCATCAGCAGCCCGCCACGGCGCACATTGAAGTGCAGGGCGGAGGGCAATGATGCATTCACTCTTCCGTCCCCGCAACGACGAGTGCGAATGTGCCCCCCGCCACGATAACAACTGGCGCAGCGATCCAGGGCGCCCAAGCACAATCCGCAGCAGCGCACCCGCAGCGGGTCTCGGCGGCACTCCCCGCTGAACGCGTGGTTCCCACATCCAAGGTCGCCCCCATCGCGCAGGATCGCTACGCACTCCAAATCACCGTCGGGCAGGACACGTATGACCTGCTCCGCGAAGCGCGGGAGTTGCTCGGCCACCAAGTGCCGAACGGAAACCTGGCGCAGGTGTTCCATCTGGCGCTCGAGTCGCTGGTGGGCACACTGGAGAAGCGCAAGTTCGCCGCGACGACGCGGCCTCAGGCTGCGCCCCGCCCGAGCACCGCGCCGCGCACGATTCCGGCGCACGTGCGGCGCGCCGTGTGGGCACGCGACCGCGGCCAGTGCACGTTCACCAGCGACACGGGGCGCCGCTGCACAGAGCGGACGCGCCTCGAGTTCGACCACGTCCTCGAAGTGGCGCGCGGTGGCACTGCGAGCGGCGAGGGCATCCGTCTTCGTTGCCGGGTGCACAACCAGTACACGGCCGAGTGCACGTTCGGGGTGGACTTCATGGCGCGCAAGCGCGAGGAGGCTCGCGCGAGTTGAGTTCACTCAACACTAGTCGTCCTGGGACGAGTTCTGTTGAGGCCACTCAACATTGCTCGTCGCAGGACGGACTCACGAGTTTGACCCGAGCAAGGCTGCAGCCGCAGCGCAACGGGTGGAGACGCGCGGCCGCGGTGGAAGCGCACGCCGCAGACGCGGCGCACACGCTCGAAGTGCGCGTAGTACTTCGTTGCGGACTACCGTTTCCGCTGCTTCGCTTTGTCCTTGCTGGAATCGAGCGTCATCATCGCCACGGTCACCACCCGATTCGGCACCTGCGTGATCCGAACGCCTGTTTCCGCGGAGCCGACGGTGCGCGTCCCACTCGCACTCTCGAACCTGACGCCGCGCACACCCTTGGTCACGGGCATCGTCACGATGATCCCCCCCGGCGGCACCTTGATGCCGTTGCCGATCACGACCTCAACGCTGTCCCCACTCCCCTTCATCGTATAGCTCAACGGCCCATACGGCGTGGGCAGGTCCTTCACCTCGATGCCGTCGCCCGCGATCCACGACTTCTGCACACCGGCGCCGATCACCAGCGCGTCGTCGGACTCGCGGGTGTAGGCGAGCATGTCGAGCACGGAGCGCACGTAGTCGGAGCCGACCCAGGTGTGGGGCAGGTCGCCGATGAAGTGCGGGGTGCGCGGCTCACGCCACACCACCTCGGGCCACTGGTGCCAGCCCTCGGGGCGCTGGCCCTTCAAGAAGTACTCGAGCAGCTCGCCGGCGCGCTCGCGCCAGCCCAGGCGCACGAAGGCACCAACGGTGCGCAACTCATACGGCGTATATGCCTCCCAGTCTTGCTTGCCGTCGCGGCGTTGGATGAAGTTCTCCCAGTACTTCTCGAACGTGCGCTCGAGTGCGGCCTTCGGCAGCACGTCGCCGGCTTGAACGGGATTCAGCGCGATCGTCGTGGAGGTCGCGTCGAAATCGCCGAGATCGGCGCAGCCGGGGATGTAGTCGATGGAGTGCGCGGCCATCGCGGCGCGCACCGAGGCGCCGAGGTCCTTGCTGAACTCCGCCAGGCTCTTCGCAATCTGCACGCCTTCGCTCTTGAGACCCAACTCGCGCGCGAGGTACACGGCGTCCTTGTAACCTCGCAGCGCGAACAAGTCGTCCCAGTACGAGTGCATCGGCTTGGCCGAGTAGCCCTCATGGCTGATCGAGGGCGGCAGCAGGCCGAAGTACTCGGCGTTCGCGGGCGTCTGCCATTCCACAGTGCGGCGCTGGGCGCGCAACGTATCCATGTAGGCGACAGCACTCGCCACATGTGGCCACATGCGCTTCACCAGTGCCAAGTCGTGCGTGTAGCGGAAGTACTCGGCCACCAAATAGATGAATTCGCCGTGGCTGTCATGCTCCGGCACCGGATCCGAGCCGCGTTGGTCGACGCAGCACGGCACCTTGCCGTCGGCGTACTGGTAGGGCGCGAACCATTCGATGAATTCGCGCACGGTCTCGGCCTGGCCGAGCCGCAGCAGCGCTGACGAGGTCAGCGCGCCGTCGCGGATCCACGAGCGCTCGTAGGCGCGCGAGCCGGGTTGGATGGCGGCGCCGTCGCGGTTGACGAGGATGTAGCCCAGCTGCGGCCAGATCGAAGCGGTCGCGGCGTTGAACGGCGCGCGCAGTTCCATCGGGGCTGTCCCGTCCCCCGTCGCGGCGCGTATCACGATCCCGCTCTTCAAGCCCTCCCAGCCGTTGCGCACGGACTCCAGCGCCGCGTCCACCGCGCGCTCGCTGGCGCCCGCCCCCAATGCCGTGGGCGCTTCGCTCAGCGGCACCACCACGCTGATTGTGGTGTCCGCTCCGGGTGCCAACGCCAGCGTCCAACTCAGCGCCGCGGCGGCGGTCCCCTGCAGGTCCTTAACGCGTGCCGCGCGCGGCAGCTTGCCCACACGCAGCGACTCGACGATGTCGCCCGCATCCAGCGTGGTCGCCCCAAACGCATTGGGCGGCGTGACACACGCGACGCCATACGCGTCGTCGATCCGCACCACTCCGGCATTGCTCGCAATCTCATGGATAGGCGCGACACCGCCCTGCGTATTCAAGAACTGGGCGGGCGGATTGACCTGGAACGGACGCACCGCGAGGAACAATGTCGCGTTGACCGCTCGCGCCTGCGGGTTGTGCATACGGTAACGCGCGATCATTCGGGCCGCACGCCCCGCGACTCCGCGTGCCGCAGGCGGCAGGGCGGCCGAATCGGGAATCGCGAATGCCAGCACAGACAAGTCCAGCGGCCCGCCCTTCCAGTCCACGCGCGGCAGCGGCCATTCGCCCTCGCCGTCCAGGTGCTGCTCCGCGTGCACGTCCGCCCAAGTCGTGAGTTGCCCGTCAGCGTAAAGGAACGGCTCCAGCGTGCCGCGGCGCTTGCCCATTTCCAGCGCGCCGTCCTCGCCGAGCAGGCCCTCGTTGCGGTCGCCGCCGCGATCGCCGACCACGGTCCAGAACGCTTCCTGGCCGCCGATGCTGCGCGGGAAGCTGCCGCGCGGCGCTTGCTTCGCGAGCTCGGCGAAATACTTCTCGGGCGTGTCTCCCCACTCGAGCGGCATCAACGCCAGCTCGCGCAACTCGACGCTACCAAATTCGAGCACACGCAAGCGCAGCCAGCGTCCCTCGCAGTCCGGCAGCCGCAACGCGTCGCGCCCGCCCGTGCCGTTCACAACTGTGTATCGCGGGGTCCATGTGGCCCGATCGAGCGACGTCTCGATCACGTAGTTGCGCGCCTGCCGCCCGGGCGCCCAGTCGAGCACCACGCCGCCGAACTCACGCTCGGTCTGGAGGTCCAGCTCGAGGTAGGGGCGCTTGTCCTTCGGCGAACTCGCCCACGACGTTTTTGGATTACCATCGACGGCCAGCATGGGCGCGTGACCGGCGCGCTCGGACGTCGCCACCGCCCGGATCACCGGGGGTGGCACGGGCTCGGGCGCCAGCGGCGTGAGCTCCAGGTCATCGAGCCACACGGTGCCCGCACCGCCGCTACCTGCCGTGATCGCGAACTCGAGTGCCGCGACATGGTGCAGCGTGCCGCCGCCCGCAGGCCCCCACGCGAAAGAGATGTGGCGGCTCTTGATCGTCTGCGGCTGCCAGGTGCTCGGGAATTCGACATCGCGCTGGTTGCACCACCACACGTTGGCGCCCGTCGAGTCGATGAGCTTCAGCTCGAGATTGTTGGGGCGGCACTCGCCCTTCATGCGGAAGGTGAAGCGGTAGCGGTCGGTCAGCTCGAACGCCAAGTCGCGGTGCAGCACCGCGTACCCGCCACCCTTGACGAACTTGAAGTCGATCCTCAGGGCCTTGCCCGTAACCCCTTGGTCTGTCGATAGTTTCATTTCGACGCCATCCGCCGGGATGGCCTTCCAGGGAACGGCCGTCTCGAAGCCGTCGAGCAGCTGCTTCGACGGCAGCTCATCGGCGCATGCAACGCCCCCAACCCACGTACCGCACATCAGCAAGAACACACCCGTGGCTCGCGAAGCAGCGGCTCGTAGCATCATCCCTTGACGCTCCCCATCATGACGCCGCGCAGGTAGGCGCGTTGCAGAAGTAAGAACACCGCCATCACCGGCAGCACGGTCAGCACGGAACCCGCCATCATCAACTCGGTGTCCTGCACGTGTTCGCCGGCAAGGCTCGCGAGTGCGACCGGCAGCGTGTAACGCGACTCATCGCTCAGGATGATCAGCGGCCAGAGGAAGTCGTTCCATGCGCTGAGGAAGGTGAACACCGCGAGGGTCGCGAGAATGGGTTTCAGCACCGGCAACACGATGGTGGTGAAGATGCGCACTTCGCTGGCGCCGTCGACGCGTGCCGCGTCGAGCAGTTCATCGGGGATCCCCAGCGCGTACTGGCGCACCATGAAGATGCCGAAGATCGTCGCCATGAACGGCACGATCACGCCCGCCATGGTGTTGACGAGCCCCAGCGACTTGAGCAGCAGGAACAGCGGCAACATCGACACCTGCCCGGGAATCACCAGCGCCATCATCAGGATCTGGAACGCCCGCTCGCGGCCGCGAAACTGCAACTTGGCGAAGGCATAGCCCGCCATCGAATTGGTGATCAACGAGAGCAGTGTCGCGAGGATCGACACGAACAGGCTGTTGCCCAGCGCGCGCGCCAGGTTCATGCGCGTGAACAGCGCGGTGTAGTGCTCGAGCGTCGGGTGCGTGGGCCACAGCGGCGGCGGGTAGTTGTTGGCCTGTCCGCTCGGCATGAGCGAGGCCGACAACATCCATGCCAGCGGCGCCAGCGTCAGCAGCGCGAGGACGCCCAAGGCAACATTCAGCACGATCGCAGGCAGTGTGCGGCGCATCAGCGCGTCACTTTCTGCACGCGCACCTGGATGGCGGTGCCGAGCAGCATGATGATGAACAACAGGAAGGCGATGGCCGAGGCCAGCCCCATGCGCCACCAGCGGAAGCCCTGCTCGTACATCAGCATCACAATCGTCGTGGTCGCCCCCAGCGGGCCGCCCTGCGTCATCACGTAGGGCTCCGAGAACAGCTGGAAGTTGCCGAGCATCGTCATCACGCCCACGAACAGCAGCGTGGGCCCCAGCTGCGGCACGGTGACATGCACGAAGCGCGACCACGCTCCCGCGCCATCGAGCGCGGCGGCTTCGTAGAGTTCGTCGGGGATGCTCTGCAGTCCGGCAACGAAGATCAGCATGTTGTAGCCGAAGTTCTTCCATACCGCCATCACCACGATGGCGAACATCGCCCAGTGCGGATTGCCCAACCAATCGACCGGCGCCACGCCGATGCCGCCCAACATCCAGTTGAGCAGGCCGTACTGCGTGTGGAACAGGTAGCGCCACACGATCGCCACGGCCACCAGCGTGGTGACGACCGGCAGGAAGAACACCGAGCGGTAGATGCCCGGCATGCGGGCGAGCTTGGAGGTCACCATGAGTGCGGCGACCAGCGAGGTGATCACCGACAGCGGCCCGCCAATTCCGACGAACACCAGCGTGTTCCACAGCGCCTTCAGGAACATCGGGTCGGAAAGCGCCTGGCGGTAGTTCGCCAGCCCCACCAACCGCGCCGTCTCGGGGCGGCCGATGGCATAGATATCGAAGTCGGTGAAGCTCAAGAACAAGCCGCCAAACACGGGAACAAAATAGAACAGGGCGATCAACAGCAGCGCTGGCCCGGCGAACCACCAGCCGGCGCGATGCTGGCGCGCGCGCAGGATGCGGTTCATGGCTTCACCCCCACCACGGCGGCGCGCGCGAGTTCACGCCCGACGAGCCAGCGGCGCTTCTCGAGGATGCGGTCGACGGCGACATCCAGTGCGCGCAGCGTCGAATCGGGGTCCGCCCCGGCGAGCCAGATCGCCGGGATCGCATGGTCACGCAATTGCACCGCGATCTCCTCCCACTCCGGAATGTTCGGTGTCGCCGCCGTGCGCTGCAACTGCGTGCCGAACGCCACCATGTGCGGATCGTTCGTCAGCGCCGTGTCGCGCCACGCCTCGCGCCGCGCCGGCAGGTCGCCGGTGAGCCGGAAAAAGCGCACCTGCTGCTCGGGACGCGACAGGAACTCGACCAACTGCCACGCCTCAGCCGGGTGCTTCGAGCTGCGGAACACCACCAGGCTCGAGCCGCCCGCGGTCGACAGTCCGCTCGCGGGGCCATCAGGACCCGGCAGCGGCGCCACGTCCCACGAGGACTGCATCGCGGGCGACAGGCGATTGCGGAACTCGCCGAGCTGCCAGGGACCGGTGATGTACATGGCGAAGGTGCCGCGCTCGAACTCCTGGTAGACGTTGCCAATGGCGTTGCCGTCCATCACGGGGGCCAGTTTGCGCGTGAGGATCTCGCGATAGAAATCGACGGCGCGCTTGTAGTCGGGGCCGCTGAAATCACCGCGCGTGTCATGCTCCTTGAGCATGCGCGCGTGCGCCTGCATCCCGAACACGATCCATGGCGTGTACTCGTTGGTCGGCAGGAAGATGGCAGTCCGCGCACCCGCGCGCTTCACGTCCTCCATGCAGCGAAGCCAGTCCGTCCAGTTGTCGGGGAACGTCTTCCAGCCGGCCTTGAGCAGCAGGTCGCGGCGGTAGAACATCAGCCGCGTGTCCACGTACCACGGAATGCCGTAGAGCGTGCTATCGACCACGTTGGTGTCCCAGATCCCCGGGAAGTAATGCGCCGCGGTCACCGCGGTGTCGGCTGCGATGCGCGCATCCAGCGGCTCGATCGCGCGGAGTGCCGCGAACTCGGGGATCCACGTGTTGCCGAGCTGGCCGAGATCGGGCGTCGATCCGCCCACGTGCGCGGTGAGCAGCTTCTCGTGCGCCGCACTCCACGGCAGCTGCTGCACGATCACGTGGATGCCTGGGTGCTCGTGCTCGAAATCGGTGACCAACTCCTGGACGACCTCGCCCTCGCGCCCCATCGCCCAGAAGCGCAGGGTCACCTCATGCGAAGCGGACCCACCGCAACCGGCAAGCAGCGCCAGCGCCAGCACGACCACGGCACCAGCACCCGCAGCCCGCGTGCGAACCCTCACCGCGCCTCCGGCTTGGCGTCCAGCCAACCGCCCGTGAAGCCAGCGCGCTTGAGCCCGAGCACCACGTGCCGATTGCCGCGCATCACGCGCCATACGAGCCCGCTGCGCGCGTTCTCAATCATGGCGATGATCGGACCCTGGTCGATGCCGAGCTGGTCCGAGTCGAACCAGCCCTTGCCGGGAACCACCCTGCCCTGGGGCGTCCGCGTCGTGTCGTTGAGCGTGGGATTCAGCGCGTCGACGAAGCCGTAGTGGTTGAACACGTCCGCGCCATAGTCGTCGCGCATCGCCATCAGCACCGGCATCACGACTTCGGGTGCGAAGGCGATCGACCCCGCCGCCGCGGTGGGCGCCACGGTACCGTCGTCATTGACCCCGCGCGATGCCGCGCCGCGCGCGTCGTAGGTGTGGAACTCGCGCGCGACGCCGCCCAGCTTGAGCTTCGCGTCGATCGGGCCATCGCACGCGCTCAAGCCCCACAGCCGCTCACCGTAGCCGCGGAAATGGGACGGGTTCTCGATCGCATAAGCGCGTTGCGCGAGCGTGGCACGGCGCGAGTTTTCGAACCAGTCGATGCCATGCGCGCGCATCAGGCTGTCCTGGACGCCCCGCAGGTCCAGCCACACGTGCGAATACTGGTGCCCGAACAACGGCGGGAAGCCGACGTGGTCGTAACCTCTGTAGCTGTCCCAGCGGCAACCCGACGCCCACTTCGACCACACCTCGCGGGACACCGGATGCGTGGGCGAGGCCAGCGCCATGATCGGCACCAGCATGGACTCGTTGTAGCCACCCCAGTCGTAGGGCAGGAACCCTTTCTCGGGGTCCCAGCCATGCGAGATCAAGTTGGGGCGCACCATCGCCCAGTTCCAGTCGGCGCGCGCGTACAGCGAATCCGCGAGGCCGCGGATGGCCGCCTCATCGGGATGCGCGGCATCGAAGTAGGACTGGCAGAACAGCGCCCCGGCGAGCAGCAGCGCGGTGTCGATCGTCGACAGCTCAACCTTGTCGAAGCGCGCGCCGCTGTCGAGATCGAGGAAGTGGTAGTAGAACCCGCGATAGCCCGTCGCTCCCTGCCCCGCCGTGTCCTGCCGCGCGGTCCAGAAGAATCGTAGCGTCTTGAGCACACGCGCACGTGCATCGGCCCTGCTGACCCAGCCGCGCTCCACTCCGATCGGGTAGGCCGTCAGCGCGAAGCCCGTCGCCGAGACGCTGGCGAATGAACGCGTCGGAGCGCGATCGGGCGTGATACCCGTGGCGGGATCGCTCAGGTCCCAGAACCACTGGAAGGTCCTGTGTTCGAGCGTGTCGAGAAACGCTTCCTGTGCCGCCGTCGGATGGAATCCTTCGGACGGCTTCGCGGCATTCGCGACAGCCGCCGGGTGCGTCGTGCTCGCCGCGCATGCGGGGAGCGTCATGAGCGCCACCGCAGCTACGATAATCCCGAACATCATGGGCAATGAGCGAAAGCGCAGTCCCTTGGGCGTCATGCGGCTCCTGCGTGGGGGTAGGTGCATCACATCAGGAACGCGTCGCCGCTGCGGGGCGATGCCGCAGCCAGGCAGAATCGCCCGTCACCATCGCATGCGCCCCGCATGAACCGCGCACCACCAGGGTCACGGCCATCGTTTCGTGCCGCCCGCTCGAAGGCGGCCCACCGCGCCGGACATCGAGCAGGAGCTCCACCGCGCGCTGGCCCATGCGATACATGTCCACATGCACCGTGGTCAGCGGTGGCGTGAGGTAACACGCCATCGGGATGTCGTCAAAGCTGGCGATGGCGAGATCGGCCGGTACGTTCAGGCCGGCATCCTGCATCGCGCCGAACACCCCGATCACCATGTGATCGTTGGCGACGAACAACGCCGTGGGCCGCGGCGAGCGCGCCAGCACTCGCCCGGCGGCCGCGTAACCCGAGGGCTCGGTGAAGTCGCCCTGGAACTCGAGATCCGGCCCCGAGGGCAATCCCGCCTCACGCAACGCCGAGCGATAGCCCTCGAGCCGTTGCTGCGCATCGACGTTGTTCGCGGGGCCCGTGATGGTTGCGATCTCGCGATGGCCGAGGCCGATCAAGTGCCGCACCACTTCCGCCGCCCCGTCGAAGTTCGCCACCGTGAGCGTGTCGCATTCGGGCTGCGGATCCGCGGTGTTCAGCAGCACGGCGGGCACCTGCCCGGCGCAAGCCTTGAGCGCGCCCGATGCATTCGGGTCGGGCGCCATGACGATCAACGCCTCGACGCGGCCGCGCATCGAGCGCAACGCCGCCGCCAGCTCCGTCGCGGTCGAGGTGGCGCGCGACACCAGCAGGTGCAGCCCGCTCGCGCGGGCGGCGGTGTCGATGCCGTGGATGAGCTCGGAATAGAACTCGCCATGCAGCTCGGGCAACAGCACACCAATGGCATGGGTGCGGTTGGTGATCAGGCTGCGCGCGATTCCATTCGGCCAGTACCCGAGCCGCTCGGACGCCGCGAGCACGCGCTCACGCGTGCCGCCGCTGACGAGCGGGCTGTGATTGAAGACACGCGAGACGGTCGCAATCGACACGCCGCTGTCGCGGGCCACATCACGAATGGTTGCCATGGTTTACTCCCTCCAACCGTTCGCGAGCCCCTGCTTAAGGCTTAAGGCCGCGGACCGGCATTGATGTCATTGCACTCGCACGATCTTTTGCTGCGCGCTTTTGCCCTTCCACTCGAAACGCGCGAAGTAGATTCCCGCGGGCGCGCGCCGCGCATCCCAGTGCGCCTCGTGAATCCCCGCCGCCAGCTCCGCATTCAGCAATTCCGCCACACGCCGCCCCGCCGCATCGTAGATCCCCACACGGGCGGGCCCGCGTTCGGTGACACGAAAGCGAATCGTCGCGTCCGTACCCACGGGATTGGGCTGCGCCCACAGCACCTGCGGCGCGATGCTGCGGCCCTGTGCGTCGACCGAGACCGTCACCGGCGTGAATCCCGCCCGTCGCAGCCCGCGCTGGATATCGGGATTCGCCATCATGCGCAGCCACACGGAACTGTTCCGCCAGTTCTCGATCATCAACACCATCGGGCCCTGGTCGATCCCCAGCACGTCGAGGTCATACCAGCTCTTCGTTGGGTTGAAGCCATCGGTGAAGGCGTAGTCACCCCAGATCGAGGAACCATAGGCGCTGTAGAGATTGCGAATCACCGGTATCGCGATCTCCGGCGCAAAGGCGATGGAGCTGGCGGGTGCGGTCGGCGTAATCGTGCCGTCATCATTCTGCGAGGGCGGCGCGCCGCGGGCCGCGTAGGTGTTGTTCGGGCCATCGCCCGCCGTCAGTCCCCACAGGCTGTCGTTGTACGCCACGCGATGCAGCGGGTTGGCGATGGCATAGGCGCGCTGCGCATAAGTCGCGCGACGCGAATTGTCGAAGTAGGTGAAACCCTTGGCCTTCATGTACGGGTCCCAGATCTGGCGGAAGTCGATCCAGCAGTGCGAATACTGGTGACCGAACAGCGGCGGGAACAACACGTACGTCTGCCCGTACTGCGTGGCGTACTGGTAGCCGCTGGTCCAGCGGGTCCAACCCAGCGAGTCGGATGGATGGGTCGGCGACCCGAGCGCCAGGATGTAGAGCAGCATCCCCTCGTTGTAGCCGATCCAGTCGCCGAACCCCGTGCCTTCGGGCGCCCAGCCCATCTTGAGGCCGTGCGTCCCGCTGTTCTGCACGAACGTCCAGTCGACGCGGCGGTAGAGCGAATCGGCAAGTGCCCGGATCTGCGTTTCCGTCGGGTCGGCGGTGTTGAAATACTGCTTCGCGTCGATCACACCCGCGAGCAGTAGCGCGGTGTCAATGGTCGACAGCTCCGTCGTCCCCACCCTGAGCCCGGTCGACATGCCGAGGAAGTGATAGAACAGGCCCTTGTAGCCCATGACGCCGGTCGCCGAGGGACCCTGCGGACCGTTCCAGTACGTCTGCAGTACCTGCAAGACTTTCGCGGCACCGGCCGAACGGGTCAGCACCCCGCGGTCCACGCCGACGCACAACGCGCTGAGCCCAAATCCCTGCGCCGCGATGCTCGACGCCGACGTGGGCGTGCTGCGGTCCTTCACCAGTCCGTTCGAGGGGTTCACCTCGCTCAGGAAAAACCCGATCGAGCGCGCTTGCAGCGAGTCGATGATCTGCGGCGTGCTCCATTGCGCCTGCGCCTCCCCCGCGAACAAACCGCAGGCGAACAGCAGCAGGAGTGGCAGCCAGCGCTTCATCGTGGAATCTCCCGGAGGGGATGCGTTTAGAACAGCAGAGTGAAGGAGAAACGGTTAACGTTGCCGAGCCGTCCGTGGTCCGCCCAGCCGTAGTCACACTGGTAGTGACGACCGCCGGTTTGCCCCTGCAGCCCGGCGCCGAACGTCAGCCCGGATTCTGAGTCCTTCTCGAAGGCATCCTGGTAGCCCCAACGCAACGAGACGCTGCGGTGGTAGAGCAACTCAGCGCCCGCGCACAGACTCTCGGTGTTGTCGGCCGGATGCTTGGCATCGAGCGCGAGCCTGAGCTCATGGTCCTGGTCGATGCGAATCGGCAGCCCCAGGCCGACGCGGAACAGCACCGGCACCGCGAATGGGTCGGTGAACTGCGATGCGGGCAACGAACCGTTATCGCCCGTGCGCGAGGGATCGGCGTCAAATGCCACGCGCAGGTCGCGGCCGGAATACTGCGCCTGCGTGCCGAAGTTCGACAGGCTCGCGCCGATGCGCAGTCCGCGATCCGAGACGCGGTACAACGTGCCAAAGCCCAGCACCGCCGTACCGGCCGAGCTGTGCCAGATGGTTTCCTGCAAGTACGTCACCGTGGCGCCCATCGAGAAGCGATCGGTGATCTCCTTGCCCCAACCGAACGCCACCGCCACGTCCGATACGCTGTACAGCTCGCCCGTGCCCAAAGGCTGTTGCACCGTGCGCACGTCGATGTCTCCCGAGTGCAACGAGGTGACGCCAAGAAATCCGCTGCCCCAGCGGCCCAGCGGCATCGAGGTGGCGACGTAGTTGTAACTGATGTCTGCGAACCAGGCGGCGTGCGTGACGTTGAGACCCCAGCCCGGCACGCTGGCGATGCCGGCAGGGTTGTAATAGACGGCGTCGAGCCCGTCCGCTACGGTCGCCCCGGCATTGCCCATGGCAGCGATGCGCGCGCTCGGCTCGATCAGCAGGAACGTGCCGAACGTCGTGCCGGTCTTGCTCTGCGCCACGGCTTCTGACGCAAACAGGCATGCGCATGCCACCGCCGCCAGCAGCCAGCGGCAGGACGGCGCCCTACTTGATGATCGCGAACTTGCCGACATGCTCGCCGACCCCCCGTCCGTCCACCTGGAACACGTAGAGACCCGGCGCGACATCGAGATTGTCCTTGGTACGCAGGTCCCACGGCACGAAGCCGCGGTCGGTGCCATCCTGTCGCAACGTCTGCACGAGATCACCGCGCGCGGTGTAGATGCGGACCGTCGCGCCCTTGGGGATGTTGCGGAATTCCATCAGCCGCTCGCCGCGGCCCGAGACGGCGAAGCGGGCGGGTTCGAAGCTCGCCGAGCCCACGTAAGGGTTCGGCACGACGTAGGGCTTGGCATCGAAGTCGCTGCGCGCCTGTGCTGCGTCGATATGCGAACCCTCGACGCGGAAGGTGAAGGCGTCGCTCGGGCCGAACGGCAGCAGCAGGTGCAGGTCGAACGTGTCCCCGGCCGCCGGTTTGCGGCTGGCGGACTGCGCCAGCGCGAACTGATACGTGTAATCACCGACTCTGGGTGGCGAATTCACGAAATCGGTGACGGAGATCAGGTCACCCCTGCTCGCGAAGGCGCTGTCCGCGAGGACGCCATTGCCCCTGAAGTCGGAGAAACTGTAGGGGACGGCTCTCCAACCCGTATCCATCCGCGCATACACATTGAACTTCGTGGGCACCGCCAGGAACGGAGCCAACCGGACCGACGTTCCCGTGACCACATTCGAGAAAATGACGCGCAGGTCCACGGGATACCCCGGCCGGCGAAGATTGGGGGACTTGGTGCCCACGTACGCGGCGGTGATCACGGCATCGGTCCGCGCTCCCGGCCTGAACCCCGAGGCCTGAGTATCGACGACCACCCCGGCCGTCGTTTGAACGACAGGCAGCAGCCCCGCGCCCACCGGACCGACGCCCGCGCCCTCGAAATCGAAGCCATTCTTAAACAGCGTATCGCTCGCCGTGGAATCGATCAGGGCATAGCGGTCCGCATGGATGACGTTGGGCCCTCCTTCGGCGATGAATGCGATCTTGTAAGCGTGCCCCGCCGCAATCGAGTCGGCCTGCAGGACATCGACACGCACCGATCCATCGCTCACGCCACTCGTGTGCCGCAATCCCTGGATGTTCGCGGCATTAAAACCTGGCGGACGAGGTTCGGGGCGGGCGATGGCGACATTGGTGGGCAGCAGCACCCCACCCCGCAGCGTGCGCGAAACCGGGATGGAGTTCTCCGACGGGTAGAACGCCAGCGAATCAGGAATTTCCAACGGCGAGCCGTAGTCATAGGAACACACCGCGTAGTAGTACGACTGGCCGTTCGTGACGGTCGTGTCCGTCCAGGTGTGGGTGACACCCGTCTCGCTGCCCAGCCAGAACTGCACGCCATCGACGGCGGTCCGCGAATAGCCGCGCACCCTGTCCCTCACGTCGAACTGGATGATCGGCTTACCATTACTCGGGAAGGGATTGCCGCGACCGCTGGTGAGTACTCGCGGATCGCGGAACTCAGGGTCGGTGGAGCGGTAAATCCTGTAGCCCTCGAAGTCATTCAGGTTCGACACCGGGTCGAACGAGCGCTCAGCGACATCATCCCACGACAACCGCACATAGTGATCGCCGGACTCGGCGTGCAGCGTGGGGCGCGGTGGCGGCACCGCGAACTGGTAGTTCGCGTTGTAGATTTGCTGCACCACATGGACGTTCTCGCGAAGTTCGGCGAGGTCGGTGCCAAATGCCAGCGCCAGGCTGAAGCGTTCGCGATCACCCGGCGGCAACTGGAACGGCCCCGAGGCGAACAGGAAGGCAATGTTGTAATTCTCCACCAGTGCCTGATCGTAGCGCTGCGAGGAGTCGGGGTTGGTGAACTTGTCGTACAGCCGCTGCGGCCAGTGCGAGACACCATCGTCGTAGAACAGGATGCCGTCCACCTCAGGCGGCGCGTTCAAGCCGGCCTTGATGCGGTTGAACTTGAAGCCCGTCAACCCGATCTGGTCGGACTCGTCCACATCGGTGCGTCCGAAGTGCGGCTCGCCCTGCGTCGGGATGCCATCGAGCTCCCCATCGGCCAGGGGGTTCGCCGACCCGAACACGCCATCACCACCGACGTCGTCGAACTCGGCCACCCAGTCCATGTCTTCGTCGCCCGTCCACCACACGCCCACGCGATAGGCCGGGCGCCGCTCGAGAGGCCCAAAGAACTGCTGGAACTTGAGCGTGTCGTAGTGGGCCACGACATAGGCGCGAATCTCGTCCTGGCCCACGATGCGCTCGCCGGGTCCGTTGTCGCGCCGCTCATCGGTGATGCCATCGTCATCATCGTCGACGGCGTTATAGGGATTGCCCGGAGTCTCGAGGTAAGCGTAGCCGAGGTAGCCGGTCGGACTGCAGCTACTGGCGAGGTCGACGCCGTGGCCGTACTTGTCCCACGTGTAGACGAGGTTCAATCCCAACGACTTGTCGAAGAACGCGTTGTCGTCGTCGGACTCCGCGACTCCGTCGCAATTGGAAATGGCGGAGCCGCCAACGCCGGAGTCGTTGTAGAGCCCGAACACGACATTGTTGGCGTAATCCGTGGTGCTCTCGTTCGTCACGTCATAGTGCCAGAAGATGACGTTGCCGGCCTGCGGATTGGCCCACTGGAAACCTCGAACTTCGACACGCACACCCAGCCCCGTGCGGTCTCCGCACGCCGAGTCGGGGAAATACCCGAACGCGTCGTAGTACTGGTCGTCCATCACGAAGAAGCTTTCCTGGTCGGCGGCGGGCCGTTTGCCGAAGTAGCCGTCCCATGATCCCGCCCAGCCTGGATCGGCAGTATCGCCGGAGCGGTCGGGCCAACGCGCAGGCCAGGTGCGATTGTCATTGCTGGTCGCCGGTGACAGCGCGGAATTGATTCCGGGATCCTGTTGGAAGTAGCCAACGCGTGGTTCGAATCGCATGTCCAGTTCGCCAGGGCGCGCGCTCTTCGCCTGCCGCTCGCGATAGCCCGTCTCCATGATGTACTGGTCGCGGCCCTCCGAGTTCACCTTCGCGAGCACGAACGGCGTGATGCCGTCGCTGTAGTTCATGCCGCTGCC
>JANLOX010000354.1:0-2049 GCA_031366795.1 Candidatus Eiseniibacteriota bacterium
CGCGACCAGATTGTCGCGTGGCCAGGACGCCGAACTGCCGGCGTAACGCGTGGGGTCGAAGCCGGGCAGCAGCCCTCGAACCTGGCCACGGGTGGGCAGTGTCGCGGCATGGTTTTGCACCATCACGTCTTTCTGCGCCTGCGGCAGGGCCAAGGGGTCGACCTCTTGCGCACGGTAGCGGGCGATCTCGACGTCGCGCATGCGCTGGTCGAGCGTGGCCAGTGAGGTGTTGCTGCCGGTGTCGGCCACCTGGCGCACATAACGTGCGGCGGCGAAGGTGTTGATCGCGTCGTCGCTGAGCATGCGCGCCACGGCCGGGTTGCCGGCCTGGCGCATCGTGTTCGAGGAAATCGTGTCGGCAAACAGCTTGTTGTTGCGCACCGTCGAGATCACGACCTGGCCCAGCCCGACCGAGCCGTTGTGATTCGCGTTGACCACCGCTGCATAGTCTTTCGCATCCTCGCGCTGCGACTGGTCGCGCTGCTCGGCGAGCAGGAACGAGGCCACGGTTGCCAGGTCGAGGTTGTCGCGCGCCGCGGCCGCTTCGATGACCTGCGCGCGCGTCGGCGGCGAAGCGCCCCACACATCGCTCATCGGCGATGCGATGGGCTGCTTCAGGAACAATTCCGCCTGGCGCACGCGGTCGCGGGGCGGCAGATTCCGCAGGTAAGCACCAAGGTCACCGACCGGGTTGTCGTAGCGCTGTGTGACGGCGGCGTCGCCCGTCAGCATGCTCCCCTGATCGCCCAGCGGCACCGAGCGTGCCGTCGGGTCGACACCGCTCGCACCAGCCCCGGTGAAGGGCGCCGACGGGTTGCCGCTGATCAGGTCGGCATAGCCCGTGCGGTCGAATGCCGGCCCACTGGCAGGCACGCCCAGACGTTCGAGGTTGAAGCGCGCCTGCCACAGATTGGTGTTCACGCTTACGCCGCCCACGCCACCGAAGCCGCTGACGACATCGGTGTCGATCTTGTCAAACTCAGCGCGAATCACATCGGCGTTCGCGGCGTCGCTGCCGCGTGCCAGCAAGTCGATCAGGTCGCGCCGCATCTCCGGCGCATCGACGCGCTTGACCACCGCCGTCAACGAGCTGGTGCCGAACAGGTTCGGGTCGCCACTCAGGTCGCGCAAGGTCGCGTTGAGTTGCGGGTCGCTGCCCAGCAGCTTGACAATCTGGGTCTGATCCTGCGGCGTCACCGACCAGTCGGTGAGTGAATATGAGCTCAGCTCGCGAACCTGGTCGGCGACCGAGGGCGGCACTGCAGCCGACGTTGCCGTGCCGACGATGTCGCCCGGCGGCGATGCCTGTGCCAGCAGCGACGAGGCGGCTGAAGCATCGGCAGCGGGGGCCGTGGTGTTGGTCGTGGTGTCGGTTCTGGTGTCAGTCGGCCCGGCGGTCTCGGGCAGCCCCGATGCAGCGGGCGTGGCGCTGGCAACCGGTGTGTCCGCGCCGACGTCAGCGCGCGCCGCGTCTGACGATTCGGCGGCGGATGTGGATGTGACCGCGGGCTTGCTGGACCCACCACCCACGCTCATGTCGCCCATCGCCCGCCCCTCCCGCACATGACCGGCGAACCGCTCGCCGTCTTTGAATCGCGATGGTCAACCCGCGGCACGCGAACATCCAGATGGCGTGTACCCCAGCTAGGGTGAGGCCTGGCAGAACAATCGTAAGACGACGTTGCGATCAGCCTAGGGCGCACCCCAGCTCGGGCCGACCCGAACTGTTCAGCAGCCACCGGCGTGGCTACTCTGGCTCAAGCAATTTGTGCTCGTTTCAACAAGGTCCACCATGCCGATCACCGTCGACCAAGCCGCGCAGAAGATTCACAGCCTCGTCAGTGACGATGGCTTCTTCGGCACCTCGCGCAACGACCACCTGCACGAGATCAACAAGCTGCTGAAGCAATTCTCGGCCAGCGAGGTCGACGCCATCGTCGGCAAGCTCAGTGACGGCGACCTCAAGGGCTGGGCTTCCGACATCAACAGCGGCGGCATCTTCGGTGCGCAGGGCCTGTCCGGCGGCGAGAAGCGCGACCTGTTCAACGA
>JANLOX010000413.1:0-2194 GCA_031366795.1 Candidatus Eiseniibacteriota bacterium
ACCCGTGCACGTGCGCGATCTGTGGGGCGATGAAGTGCAGCCATGATGCAGGGTCTGCACTTCACCGACGCCAAATCGCTGGTTCGAGCCTACGCTACTACGCGTCGCGGGATGAGTGTCCCCCCGACAACTCACGCGACCACCAATACGCGATCACTGCGATCATCGCGATCTCGAGCACGCTGGCGATCATTACGTCGGGGTGCGTGTGGCGGCCGATGCTTCGCAGCGCGGCGAGCACTGCCATGCCCGCGAGCATCATGGGGATCACACGCGGGTCTTGCGTGAACAGGAACTGGTCGATCGCCACGACCGCGACGCCCGCCAGGCCGGCGAGCGCCAGCCAGCTGCCGAGCGAGGTGGGGCTGCCGTTCATGGCGACGATGCCGCCACCGACGAGCAGCAACGCCATAGCCAGAATGCGGCGGCCGGCACTGCCGCTGCCGATGCGGCGCGCCATTATCAGCATCGCGAGCAGGGTGGCCGCGCGGGTCAGCAGTGATGTCGCGGTGGCGGCGGCGGACTGGGCCCACGGCAGCGTCGCCTGCGGGCTGATCAGGTCGCCGAGCAATGGGTCGGATGCGGCGGAGAAGTGGCCCATCACGGTGAGTAGCCCGCTCGCGATGGCGCCGCAGGCGAGACCCACGGCGAGCGAGGGGCGCCGCGTGCCGGGCCGCGGGAGTTCGCTGAGCGCCCAGCCGCTCACCAGCGCGAAGATGCCGGCCATCACGAGTTGGCCGAGTGCGAGCGCGATGATGCCGACGATGGTTTGAAGCTCGATGGGCTGGGCGGTCTGGAAGCGGGCGACCACGCGCGGCCAACTGTTGATGATGCCGATCGAGCCGAACACCAGCGACAGCACGAAGAACCGCACCGCGAAGCCCACCGGGAAGGCGCGGCGGCTCCACGCCACGATGCCGAAGGCGGCCGCGGCGATGATCACGATGATCACGAGCAGTGCGCGCACGATGCCGAGCACGCCAAGTGTGGCCTCCTCGCGGCGCTGCTGACGCTGCCAATCCTCGGGCATGAACACGTAACGGTAGGCGTCGTTGACGCGATCGCCCGCGACTTCGACCGCGATGCGGCGCTCGCCGCGCTTAAGCTGCGGCGGCGAACGGTCCTCGTAGGTGAACACCCAATCGCGGCGCGTCGGATGTTGCGTCGGCGTCGCCGAGACTTCGCGCAGCGTGAAGGCCTCGATCTGGAAGCGTTCGCGCAGCTCAGCCGCTGCGAGCGTGCGCGCCGCGTCAGCATTGAGCTGTGCGCCCGCGCGGCCATCGGGCAGCACGTGGCGCAAGCGGTAGGCGGCGCCATCGCCAGTGATCCAGGCGTGCCATTCCTCGGCGCGCTCGGCGACATCGCTGCGCGTTTGGTTCGAGTCGCGCACGCCGGTGGCCTTCGTCGCCGCGGCGCCCCGCGACTGGAAGTTCGCAAGACGCACGTCCCAATAGGGCGGTGCCAAGTCCTTGCCGATCAACTTGCGGTAGGTGCCGGCGCCCAGTGCGCGCCACACGAAGGTGCTCTGCTCGTCGTCGGAGTTGGTGGTGACGAGTTGCTTCCACTTGGGATCGGGCGTGTAGCCACGCGAGGCGAGCGCCTTGAGCCCGGCATCGAGCGCTCCGGCGCGGTGCTGCTTCAGCACCGGGGCATCGGTGTGCCACAAGCCAAAGACGCCCCACGCGACGATTGCGAGCACACCCAGCGCCAGCACGGTTCCCGTGCGCGCCGCGGACCACGAACCCGCGGGTAACTCGAGACGTGTGACCTCGGGCTCCGGTGCCTCGGCGGGCGCTAACCAACCACTATTGCGCAAAGCCGCCGGCAGTTCGGACAAGCCACGTTGCCGCAGCACCCCCCACGCAACGATGCCGAGTGGCGCGATCGCGCACAGGATGACCGCGATCTGGTCGATGTGAGCGCCCGCGGCGGTCGAGGTGAAGAGCGGGAGCGAGAACAGCGACAGGTCGAACAGGTAGTGCGTGATGATCGAGGGCAGCAGGCCGTAGCGCAGGTAGACGAAACCCCAGATCAACGAAGGGACGATCAATTCCACGGGCCGCGAGAACGCCGGCCACGACGCGTAATTCGCATGCGCGCCGCCGAACACCATTGCTTCGACGATGAGCCCGATGCCGATCCACAGCTTGCGGTTGCCGAGCCTGTTGCCGATCAAAGCGGCGCCCGCGAGCGG
>JANLOX010000472.1:0-4575 GCA_031366795.1 Candidatus Eiseniibacteriota bacterium
CCTCGTGCGCATCGATCCCTCGCAGCCTTTGCCGCAGGTCGTGGCTTACCGCGAGACACCGCTGGACGCCGCGTTGCGCCGTGAGGTGCTCGAGATTGCCGCCGCGGAACAGGTGCAGCCCGAACGCCTGATGCGGCTCGACGCGGCGCTTGGCGAACGCTATGCGATCGCCGTGGGCGAGTTGCTCGCCGCCGCGGGTGTGGCCGCTTTGAGTGTCGATGCGATCGGCTCGCACGGCCAGACCATTCGCCACTTGCCGCGCCACGCTAACGATGGTGCGGCGCTGTCCTGGCAGATCGGATCCTCCGCGATTCTCGCCGAGCGCACCGGCATCACCGTGGTCTCCGGCTTCCGCACGCGCGACACCGCCGCGGGCGGCGAGGGGGCACCGTTGGTACCACTCGTCGATTGGTGGTTGTTCCGCGCAGCGGATGAGTCGCGCCTGCTGCTCAATCTCGGCGGCATGGCCAACCTCACCTTCCTGCCGCGCGGCGCGGCGCTGGAAGACGTCTTCGCATTCGACACGGGCCCCGGCAATGCGGTGATCGATGCGTTGGTCGCCGCGCAATCCGCGGGTGCCGAGCGCTTTGATCGCGGCGGCGCGCGGGCCGCGCGGGGCACGGTCAGTCCCGCGTTGGTCGAGGAGCTGCTGGCCGATCCGTTTTTCGAGCTGGCGCCGCCGCGTTCGACCGGCCGCGAACACTTCGGCGAAGGCTACGCGCGCTCGCTGTCTGGGTTGGCGCTGGGCCTCGGGCTCACGGGCGACGACGCGGTGGCCACCGCCACCGAACTGACCGCTGCTTCGATCGAGCGCGGCGTCCACAAATTCGTGCTGCCGCGCGGCGCGATCGATGCCATCTACGTGAGCGGCGGTGGCGTCCACAACCCGCTGCTCATGGCCGCACTCGCGCGCAGGCTCGGTCCCGCGCGCGTCCTGCCGCTCTCGGCGCTGGGCATCGCACCCGAAGCCAAGGAAGCGCTGGCCTTCGCGCTGCTCGCGCATCGCACTTTATCGGGACAGGCCGGCAATGTGCTCGGCGCCACCGGGGCCCGCCATCCGGTCGTGCTCGGCCACATCACTCCAGGAGCCATCGCGTGAACCTTGAATCGATCGTTCGTCGCGGCGTCCTCGCCTGGTGCGCGACGCTGCCGCTGGCCTGCTGTTGTTTCGCGAATCCCGCCGCCGCGGAGGATGCCCCTACTGCGTTCCACCTCGACGGCGAACCTTCGATCGAAGTGGGATTAGTGTGGGACGCCGACACGCTGAACCTGTCCGGCATCAAGAAGCCGCTGACCTGGCGTATCGGCCGCGGCCACGATCGTGCCACCGGGCGCTCCAGCGTGCTGCGCGTGCAGTGCTCGAGCGAAGGCGCCGTGCTGCGCCAGGACGACGACCGCTCACCGACCGCGCGACTCACGACGCGCGACACGCTGTGGCTCGGCGAGCCACAGGATGGCCAGCAATATGTCGAGCCTCAGCTCACGTGGAAGGCCAAGAGCTGGCGCGGGCAAGCGAAGGTGTTCGTCAACGCGCGCGGCACGTTGACCATGGCGCTGCGCCTGCCGCTCGAGGCCTACCTGATGGGGGTGGTGCCCGGCGAGATCGGCGCGCTCTCGGACGCGTTGCTCGAAGCGGGCCGCGCCCAGGCCGTCGCCGCGCGCAGCTACACGATGTTCTATCGCGGCCGCCGCGGCGCCGAAGGCTTCGACGTCTACGCCACGGTCGAGGACCAGGTCTATGGGCCGCTCGAGGGCGAGCGCCCACTCGCGACGCGCTGCGTACAAACGACGCGTGGCCAGCTCGCGCTCTACGACGAAGCGCCGATCCGCGCGAACTATTACTCGACCTGCGGCGGCATGAGCGCCGATGTCTGGGAGGCGTTCCCCGCGGCCGGTATGCCCTACCTGAAGAGCACCCCCGACCGCGGCGCCACCGAGGACTATTGCGCCCGCTCGCCGCAGTACCGCTGGCGGGAGGAGTGGGTGGCCAACGACTTCATCGACATGGTGACGCGGTTCGCTCCCCCTGAGGGCGTGCGCATGCCATCGCAATCGCTCGGCCATCTGCTCGACGTGCGCGTGGTGTCGCGCTCGCGCTCGGCCAGGGTGTGGCGTCTCGACGTCGAGACGACGGCCGGGACGCTGTCGATTCCGGCCTACAGCCTGCGCCGCGTGTTGCGCCGGCCGGGGGAGGCCCACCCGATCTTGCGCTCCAATTTCTTCAAGATCGACGTCCGCCGCGACCCGGAGACGCACCGCGCCCTGTATGTCGTAGCGTCCGGGGCAGGCTCCGGCCATGGGGTCGGACTGTGCCAGACGGGCGCCCTCGGGCGGGCGCGCGACGGCCAGACGGGCGAGCAGATTCTCGAGCATTATTACCCGGGAGCGACGGTTCGCCGGGCGTATTAAGGCGGCTGGGGAGGGATTGGAGGCCCCGTTTCGTCGTCCCACCGTCCTTTCGCATGCCCCCCAATTGACAGTGCCGTGGGCTTGCCCCTATTCTGCCGCGGCTTCAGAGGTTGCGCGGGAAACTCCGTGCGATCCGCGCGGGGTTGTAGTTCAGTTGGTTAGAACGCCTGCCTGTCACGCAGGAGGTCGCGGGTTCGAGTCCCGTCAACCCCGCCATTTACTCGCCGCAACCCCTGCGGCGTCGCCGGTCCAGGACGGACCTGCTCCCATGAACCCGCAACGACTCAATGAATTAGCGGGCAATTCGGGGGTGCGAAAACCCATTTGACGGGTCGGGGTCGCTCCGTATACTGCGGCTGCTTTTCAAGAATGGGCGGGTGCCGAGGGCTAGGGCAGTATTTCGGCACACGTCGCTGTTCCATTGACGGTTCGAGTTGATCACCCGGCGCGCGTGGCGCTGGCGTTCGGCTGAGGGGGCCATGCTGAAGAAGAAGGGAACGTCCGGAGAAGACGGGTTCGGCTCGCTTAATGACGAAGATGTAGATGAGTACAGCGAGGCCGATGCGATCGGTGAAGCATTCGATGATGATCTCGACGAAGAAGACCTCGACGACGACGAACTCGGCGAAGACAAAGACGATGACGATCTCGCCGATGACTACGAAGAGGAAGAGTACGACGAGGACGAGGATGAGCTCGACGTCGATGCGGATGACGCAGACGAGGAAGAGTAGGCTGGTCTCCCTCGGCCGCCCTTGAGCCTCAAGCCATCTGAATTGCGAGCGGCCCTGCCGGACCTCCGGCAGGGCTGAGTCGTCTCGAGACGGAGAATCACGATGACCTCTGTGCCCTGGCCGACCGGCCTGCCCCACAATTTCGGCGGACTCGAAGGCGAGTTCGCGGAATGGATGCGCGCGCGCGCCGCGGTCCTGCCTGTTCCCTACGACTTCTCGACGTCCTACCAGGGCGGCACGCGTTGGGGTCCGCATGCCATCTTGACCGCGTCGCAAAACATGGAAGTGTGGGACGACGAACTCGGCGCGACGTATCGCCACGGCATCCACACGCTGCCTGCCCTCGAGCCCACCGCCCTGGGGCCTGAGCCGATGACCGAGCGTGTCGAGCAGGCGGTCGGCTGGATTCTCGATGCCGGCAAGCTGCCCGCGATCTTGGGCGGTGAGCACAGCATCACCGCCGGGGCGATTCGTGCCGCGAAGGCGCGCTTTCCCAAGCTCAGCGTGCTGCAGATCGACGCGCACGCCGACATGCGTGACGAATACCTCGACTCGCCGTTCAGCCATGCCTGCGTCATGCGGCAAATTCGCTCGCAGGTACCGGCGTCCTCGGTGGGGATCCGCTCGATGAGCGAAGAAGAGGCGGAGTACCTGAAGCTGAACCCGGCGCCGATGTGGAGCACGCGCCAGTTCAGGGCACTCAAGGGCAACTGGGCGCCCATCCTCGATTCGCTGACCGAGGACGTGTTCGTCACCTTCGATCTCGACGGCCTCGATCCCGGCATCCTGCCCGCGACGGGCACGCCGGAGCCGGGCGGTCTCGATTGGTATGAAGCGGTCGACCTGCTGCAGGCCGTGGCAAAACGCTCGCGCATCGTCGGCTTCGACATCGTTGAGCTGGCGCCGATCCCGGGGCAAGTGGCCTCGGACTTCCTCGCCGCGCGGCTCACGTATCGCTTAATCGGGCTCGCGCTCAAGGGCAATGGATAGCAAACCGACCGCTCAACTCGTCCTCAAGCGCAACCAGGACCGGCGCGTCCGCTCCGGCCACCCGTGGGTGTTCAGCAACGAAATCGACCATTTCGAAGGCGAGCCCGCTCCGGGCGCGTTGGTCGACGTGCAGGATTCGCGCGGCGCCTTCCTCGGCCGCGCCTACTACAACGCCCACTCGCTGATCGCCGCACGCCTGCTGACGCGCGGGCGTGACGATGTCGACACGGGCTTCTTCGTGAAGCGCATCGAGCGCGCGCTGCGGCTGCGTGAGTCGCTGCTGCCCGGCGAGCGCGTGTGCCGCGTCGTCTATGGCGAGGCCGACCTGCTGCCCGGGCTCGTCATCGACCGCTACGGCGACACGCTGGCCGTGCAGATCTTGACGCTCGGCATGGAGCAGCGCGCCGAGATGATCCGCGAGGCCATCGAGAAGACGCTCAAG
>JANLOX010000008.1:0-10944 GCA_031366795.1 Candidatus Eiseniibacteriota bacterium
TCATATTCGGTATCGCGCGGGCCGATGGCGGCGAATTGTGCAACCGCAGCAAGGAAGTGCTGCCGCTGTCCGAGCATGTTGCGGTCGATCTCCCCCGCGAGCGCCAGCGTGACCCCGAGACCGAGCCGCGCCTCGGGGTAGTTCGGGTAGCGATCCAAGGCGTAACGGTACTCGGCTTCGGCGGTGTTGTAGTCATGCTTCGCCAACGCCAGCGCCGCGCCGGCAACGTGCCAACGGATGTTGCCGCCGAAGCGTGGGCGCGCACGCGCAATCAGCGCCGCGGCGTGCACGATACGGTCGTCCATGTCGGGCGCGGGGCGCAGGCCGGGCACCACGTCGCCGGTGATGGCGCTCTCGAAGCGCAACTCGCGCGAGGGCAGCACAACGTGGCCACGCAGCTGCGTGGCGGCGGCGAAGGCGTCGGGATCATCGGGCAGGTTGGCGATGAGCTTCGGCGGGAACACATTGGGCCAGAATGCGGCACCCAGCAGCAGGGCCAATACCCCAAGGAACATCAACATCGGCATGGCGCGCCACTGCAACCGCCGCTCGATTTCGGCGACGGCCAGCTCGGAGACGTTGGGGGCAGGGGCCTCGGTCATGGAAGCCAATCCTACCGGAGTTCCCGTCGCGCGCCACGACTCCTTTGCCCGCATGCGAATGCCGCTGCTATTCTCGCAGGCACGCGCAGGATGCGCGTCACCGCCCCGGCATGGAGGACTTAAGCCAGTGCCTACGCTCAGATTGATCCAACTGTCCGACCTGCACCTGGGCGCCCCCTTCACGTGGCTCGCCCCCGAACGCCGCGCCGAGCGCCAGCGTGAGCAGCAGCGCGCCCTCGACCGCGCGGTCCAGCTCGCCATCGAACGCTCCGCGGCCGCCATCCTCGTACCGGGCGACCTGTTCGACGCCGAGGGCGTCAACGCCGAGACCCTGGCGTTCGCCGTCCATGCCTTCGCCAAACCTGGCTGTCCGCCGGTGTTCATCGCTCCCGGCAACCACGATCCGTGCACCACGCAGAGCGCCTACTGGAACGAACGTCTGTTGCAGGCGCGCGGCTGGGCATGGCCAGCGCACGTGCATGTGTTCCGCGACGCGGAGTGGTCGCGCGCCGACCTGCACACGGCACCCGTGACGGTGTGGGGACGCTCGTTCGTCAGCAACGCCCCCACCTTCGGCCGCCCGCTCGAAGCGCGCGCGCTGCCGGCACCCGCATCACTCACTGCGACGCGCGTGCACATCGCGGTGTTCCACGGCTCGCGCGAGAATGCCTGCCCGCCGGGACAGAAGATCACGGCACCCTTCTCCGACGCCGAGATGCTGGCCTCACCCTTCAGCTACGCCGCCGTGGGGCACTACCACACGCTCTCGACGATTGAAGCGAACGGCGCCACGCGACTGGCCTACGCGGGCTCACCGGTTGCCCTCAACCTCTCCGAGACGGGCGCTCACGGCGTGCTCGAGGTGACGCTCGACACGACCGCGCGCACGGCGCACATCAAGCCCATCGTGCTCGACGAGCGCCGCGTCTACTCGATCACCGCCGATGTCACGGGCGCGGCCAGCGCCGACGCCATCGACTACCGCATCACCGAAGCGCTGACCGCGGCCGGCGCCACGGCGCGCGACATCACACGCGTGAAGCTCACGGGCCGCATCGTTCGCGGCGTGCGCTACGCCGCCGCGAGCACCGAGGTCGCTGCGAAGGTGTTCGCGCTGCGGCTCGACCTGCGCGAACTGCGTCCCGACTACGATCTCGAAGGCATCCGCGCGCGCGAGGCCACGACGACCGAGGACCGCTTTGCCCATGCGTTGCTCGCCGAGCTCGACGCCGAGCAGGACACCGACAAGCGCACGCGCATCCTCAGCGCCCTCTACTATGGACTCGATGCCTTCCGCCTGCGCGAAGTGACGCCCGCGTGGGAAGCGATGTCGGCGCTGCCTGAGGAGGTGGAAGCGTGAAGCTCCTGCGGCTCAAGACCGACGGCTTCGGCCTGTTGCGCGGCGAATGGCAGTTCGACCCGGCGCGCTTGAACCTGGTGATCGACGAAAACGAGCGCGGCAAGACCAGCTTGCTGCACGCTATCGTCGCAGGACTCTACGGATTGGACGGCGACGCGCGGCGCCATCGCGGCACGATTACGCCGCTCGAACGCTGGCGGCCGTGGGACGGCGGCACCTACCGGCTCGAGCTCGACATCGAGAGCGACGGCGAGAAGTACACGATCTCGCGCGACTTCGCGCGCGGCTCGGTCGAGGTGTTCAATGACCGCGGCCAGGACGTGACCCCGGACTTCGCCACCGAGAAGGATGGCTTCTCGATCGGCCTGCCCCTGCTGGGCCTCGACGCCGACGAGTTCGCCAAGTGCGCATTCTGGCGCCAGGGCGAACTTGCGGACGTTGTCCCCGAGCTCGAGAAGGACCGCCGCGCCTCCACACTGCAGGCCCGGCTCGAGAGCGCCGCCGACACGCGCGCCGGTGATGCGAGCGCGATCGAGGCGATCCAGGCGCTCGAAGCGTCGCTCAAGGCGTTCGACTCGCCCGTGCTCGGCACGACGCTGACCATCGAGAACGCGGTGAAGCGCCTCCAGGGCATGCGCGAGTTCGAGACCACGCAGATCCGCAGCCTCGAACACGCATACGCGGAAGTGGCAGGGCCGCTGGAACGCATCGCAACGCTCGACGAGGAAGAGTTGGCGCTGCGCGCTCGTCTGCGCGCGCTCGAAGCGCACGGAGCCACGTTACGCGCGGGCGACGCCACACAGCGGCTCGAGCGCGACGACCAACGCCGCACCGAACTCGCACAGCGCCGCGCGGAAGCGGAAGCGCTCGCGCCGCTGGCCAACATTCCCGCCGACGCCGAGAGCGTGCTGTCGGCGCAGACGGCGCGCCATTCCGACCTCGCCACGCGCGTGAAGGGCGCTGAAGCGAAGCGCCGCGCGATTGAGCCCGAGCTGGCGCGCATGGATGCGGCACTTGAGCAATTCGGCGCGTACGAAGAGCACACGGCGGAAGACGCCGATGCGCTCGCGGTGAGGGCCGGCGAGTTGCGACGGCTCGAGGAAGAACGCGCGCGCATCGCGCACGAACTCGAGGACGCATTGCAGGCCGTGCGCGCCCAGGGTCTCGATCCCGATCGCGCCACCATCCTGCTGCCGCGCTTCGAAGCGCTCACCCTCGAGCAGGGCGACCTGCTCCGCGACCAGCCGCGAATAGCGCTGACGCAGCAGACCGAGCTGGCGATGGCCGACCAGACGCGCTCGATGGGCCGCACCATGTTGCGCGACATCGGCCAGTGGAAGCAGCCGCGCTACATCGTGGGGGGAGCCCTCGCGGCACTGGGCCTGGCGGGCACGGCCGTGGCGCTGGCGACCGAGCTGGTCATTCCCCGCCCTGTCGCGATCATCGCCGGTGTCGCGGTGATGGTTGCCGGCGGCGTGGTTCTCATCGCCACCGCCTATGCGCGGCGCAAGGCCCGCGACGAAGCGCACGAGCGCATCCACGAAGCCGACGAGCTGCAACGCCAGTCGCAGCTGCGCAACATCGAGAACGACCGTCTGCTGCAGACGGCCGCGACCGAGCTGGGGTACGGGACACCGCAGGCGCTGCTCGACGAATGGGCCGAGGCGCAGCGGTTGAAGGACCTCGCTTCGCCCGTCCACGCCGCCGAGCAGCAGCGCATGGCGATCGAACGCCAGTACGGGGCAGTGCAGACCGCGGCGCGGGCGTTGCTCGCGGGCACGCATGAGGAGGTGACGCCGGACGCGCTCGAGGACGCCGCGACACAGGTTCGCCAGCGCCTGGCGCTCGAGCAGGATCGCGTAGGTATCGTGCGCCGGCTGGAGCTCGCCGACGCCGAGGCGAACGAAGCGCAGGTTGCAGCACAAGAGATGGAGCAGCAAGCGGTGAGCACTATTCGCGCCGCGGGCCTCAACTACGAGCCGGGCGGCTCGTGGACCGCGTGGGTCGGCGAAGTGGGCCAGCAGGTGCGCCGCTCACTACGCCGCGTCGCGCTGCTCGAACGCGAGATCCCGGCGATCGAGGCCGAGTTGTTCGACGATGCGACGCGCGCGGCGCTGGGCGCCGAGAGAGAGCGCGCCACCGCGGCGACCGCGGGCTTGTCCGCCACCGAGCGCGCCGCGGTGCAGGGCGCCAACTCGCCGGCCGAGGCCGAGGCGCTGTCGATGACCACGCGCGCGCGGCTCGAGGCGCTGCGCGACGAACGCGAGACCTTGCGCCGCGATGTGCAGAACGTGGCGGACCGCTACCACGCCGAACACCCGGGTGCGTGCGCGCGACTCGAGACGGCGGAGCGCGAACTCGCGCGGGCGCAGACGTTCCGCGACTCGGTGACCTATGCGCGCGAATCGATCGAGCGCGTGGCGGCCGAGACGCATCGCCGTTGGGCGGAGTTCTTGAACGAGCGCGTCAGCAACCTGCTCAAGGATGTCGGCTCGAGCATCTCGCGCGTGCGCTTCGGCGAGGATCTCGACTTCGCGGTGTCTCTGGCGAGCGGCCACCAGGCCACGCGTGGCAAGGCGGTGCACCAGCTGTCGAGCGGCGCGCGCGACCAACTGCACCTGGCAGTGAGGCTTGCCATCACCGAGTTCCTGTCGCGCGGCGGCGAGAGCATGCCGCTGCTGATCGACGACTGTTTCGCCACGAGCGACGACGACCGCACGCGGCACGGGCTCAAGGTGCTGCTCGACATGTTCTCGCGCCAGCACCAGATCGTCTTCGTCACCTGCCACCGCGCGCGCCACGAATCGCTGGCCGAGCAGGATGCCGCGTTATACGCTGAGCGCGTGCACTGGCTCGAATTGCGCGCCCGGGTGGCCAGCGGGGCCTGAGGGCCCGCGGCCTGGGAAGCCGGGGCCTGCGCGGGTGTAATCTAAGGACCAATGCCGAGCTCCCCCAATCGTCTGGCCCGCGAAAAAAGCCCCTACCTGCTCCAGCACGCGCACAATCCCGTGGATTGGTATCCGTGGGGGGACGAAGCGTTCGAGCGCTCCCGGCGCGAGGATAAGCCGATCTTCCTGTCGATCGGCTATTCCACGTGCCACTGGTGCCACGTCATGGAGCGCGAGTCATTCGAGAACGACGCCGTCGCCGAGATGCTGAACGCGAACTTCGTGCCGGTGAAACTCGATCGCGAGGAGCGCCCGGACGTCGATCGCCTGTACATGACCGCGATGCAGATGATGGGCCTTGGGGGCGGCTGGCCGCTCAATGTGTTCCTCACGCCGGACCTCACGCCGTTCTATGGCGGCACGTACTTCCCTCCGCAATCGTCACATGCCCGCATCGGCATGCTCGACCTGCTGCCGCGCATCGAGGAAGCGTGGCGCACCCAGCGTGACCAGGTGCTCACGCAGGGCGCGCAGGTGATCGAGGCCCTGTCGAGCCTGGGCGCGCGCCCCGGCGAGCCGGGCGGAGACAGTGCCACGCTGCTCGAGCGCGCGTACGAATCGCTCGCGCGCAGCGAGGACGAAGGCCTCGGCGGCTTCGGTCGCGAGCCCAAGTTCCCGCAGCCCTCGAACCTCGTCTTGTTGTTCCATTGGTATGCGCGCAATCCGGGGTTGCACCGCGAGGCGCTCGACATGGCCCTGCGGCAACTCGATGCAATGCGTTTGGGCGGCATCCACGATCACCTGGGCGGTGGGTTCCACCGCTACTCGACGGACCGCCTGTGGCTTGTTTCGCACTTCGAGAAGATGCTCTATGACCAATCGCAGCTTGCGTGGGCCTATCTCGCGGCGTTCCAGCTTACTGGCCAACCCGCGCACGCCGCGGCAGCGCGTGGCATCTTCGACTACGTCCGCCGCGAGCTGTTGAGCCCCGAGGGCGGCTTTTATTCCGCGGAGGATGCGGACAGCGAAGGCGAAGAGGGGCGGTTCTATGTGTGGACGCCCGCTCAAGTCGCCGAGGTGCTCGGGCCAGAAGACGCTGAATTGTTTTGCGCGTACTTCGACATCACGCCACGCGGGAACTTCGAGCACGCCACGAGCATTATCCATGTCATGCAGCCCCTCGAAGCTCTCGCTCGCGAACGCGGCCTCGACACGGCTGCGTTGGCCGAGCGCTTCGAGCGTTGCCGCGTCGCCCTGCTCGCGGCGCGCAGCCTGCGCATCCGTCCGCATCTCGACGACAAGGTACTCACCGCCTGGAACGGCCTGATGATCTCGGCGTTCGCGCGCGGCGCACGGGTTCTGGGCGATGCGTCGCTCGCGGCCACCGCGGTACGTGCGGGCGAATTCATCATGACGCGCATGTGCGATTCCGCGACCGGCGCGCTGCTGCGCCGTTATCGCGAAGGCGAAGCGGCCGCAGCGGGCCAGCTCGACGACTACGCCTACATGGCCTACGGCTGCCTCGATCTCTATCGCGCCACGTTCGATATCGTGTGGCTCGAACGCGCTGTCTCGCTCACTGAAGCGCTGCTCGAACGCTTTGCCGACGACGGGCACGGCGGCCTGTTCGAGAGCCCCGCCGGTGACCCGCATATGCGTGTGCGCATGAAGAGCGACTACGACGGCGCCGAGAATTCCGGGGCCTCGATCGCGGCGCTCGTGCTGCTGGCGCTCGGGCGCCTGCTGGATCGCGGCGAGTGGCTCGAGCGCGCAGGCAGGCTGATCGCATTCCACGCGGGCCGCCTGGAGCGCGCCCCCGTCGCGATGCCCACGATGCTGCTGGCGATGGACCTCGAAGCGGGAGCGCCGCGTCACATCGTCCTGACAGGACCCCGCGACGACGCCTCGACCCGCGCCTTGGTGGGCGAATTCGACCAACGCTATTGCCCCGAGGACTTGTTGCTGTTGATCGACAGCAACACCACGCGCCAACGCCTCGCGGCGTTGGCACCGTTCACCGCCGCGCTGGCGTCGCAGCACGGCACCGCCACTGCCTATGTCTGCATCCAATATGCCTGCAGGCTGCCGGCGGCCGACCCCTTGAGCTTCGCGGCACAACTCGATGACTTTGCACCCGCCCGCCTGACCACCGGAGTCTCCGCATGAGAAACGTGCTGCGCCTTGTGACCCTGCTGTCCCTGCTGGCCACTCCCGCATTCGCGCAGTTGGGCAATGGCGGCGCCGCTCCGCCGCCACCCTCGACGTTGGTCAAGACGTACGCCGCGAAGGTGACGATCGCGGCGGGTGCTGCGGCGACGGCGCAGCTTGAACTCACGATCGAGCCAACGTGGCACATCAACGCGAACCCGCCTTCGCCCGACTACATGATCCCGACGGTGGTGAGCCTCAAGGCTGCGTCGGGCGTGAGTGCTGGCCACATCCGCTATCCCACGGCGCAGCAGCTCAAGGTCGAGTTTGATCCCGCGCCGCTGTCGGTCTACACGAAGTCGGTCACCATCCCGCTGCCCTTGAACGCTGCGGCGACCGCCGAGACCGGCACGCACACGCTGCACGGCACGCTGCGCTACCAGGCGTGCAACGATCAGGTATGCACGGCGCCTACGTCGATCCCGTTCACGGTCGAAGTCGAGGTGACGGGTGGAGCGGCGGCCGGCGCAGCCAACATAATCGCCTCAGGCGCTAACACATCTCCCGACACGGGCAGCGCCGCCGCAACCGCAGCCGCGCCCGCTGAATCCGCGGGCTCCTCACCCCACGCGCTCGCCAGCATCGCAGGCGTGACGCCCACCGAAGCACCGCGCGCTACCGTGACGAACAACCCGATCGCCGAGGCTCTCGCCAAGGGTGGCTTCGGCGCATTCCTCACGCTGTTCCTGATCGGCCTGGCGCTCAACCTCACGCCGTGCGTCTACCCGATGTTCGGCGTCACCGTCTCGATCTTCGGCGCGCGCAGCGCCGCACCCACTATCAAGGTGCTCGGCTCGGCTATGGTCTACGTGCTCGGCATCACCACGATGTACAGCGTGCTCGGCGTCGTGGCCGCCCTCACCGGTGGGCTGTTCGGCGCGTTCCTGCAGAACCCACTCGTGCTCGCGGCGATCGGCGTGCTGTTGCTGGTGATGTCGCTGTCGATGTTTGGCGTGTTCGAATTGCAGCCGCCCGCGTGGCTGTTGCAAAAGCTCGGCGGAGGTGGCGCCACCAACGTGCTCGGGTTATTCGTTTCGGGGCTCGTGGTCGGCGTGTTCGCCGCCCCCTGCGTTGGCCCACCCGTCGTGGCGCTGCTCGCGGTCGTCGCCGCGAAGGCGGATCCGTGGTTCGGCTTCCGCACCTTCTTCACGCTGGCGCTCGGACTCGGCGCGCCCTACCTCGTACTCGCAACCTCATCGAACCTGTTGCAGAAGCTGCCGCGCTCGGGCGACTGGATGATCTGGGTGAAGCAGTTGTTCGGCGTCATCCTCGTCGCACTCGGTCTGTTCTATATCTCGCTCTCATTCGCGCCGCAGTTCTCGGCGTGGGTGGCGCCCGCGGCGTTGTTGATCGGCGGCCTGTATCTCGGCTTCATCGAGAAGAGCGCCGCCAAGCGCAAGAACTTCCTGTTGCTCAAGCGCATTGTCGGCGTCGCCGGCATCGCGGGTGGTATCGCGCTTATCGCGACCGCACCGAAGCACGCGCTGGAGTTCAAGCCCTACGAGGACGCCGCGGTGCAACAGGCGCTGGCCAGCGGCAAGCCGGTGATCCTCGAGTTCTCCGCGTCGTGGTGCATCCCCTGCCACGAACTCGAACGCAGCACCTTCTCGGATCCGAAGGTCATTGCCGAGGCGCGCAACTTCCAGGTGTTCAAGGTCGACCTGACCCGCTCGGATTCTCCCGAAGTCGCCGCGCGCACCAAGCAGTACGCCATCCAGGGCGTGCCCACGGTGATCTTCCTGAACCATGGCATCGAGGTCACCGAGGCGCGCTTCTCGGGCTTCCTGCCGCCGGAGCAGTTCCTCGAGAAGATGAAGCAGGTGGTCGCGAAGCAGAGCTAAAGGCGATTGCATTTGACCAGCCTGAGCACGGAGTCGATACTTTTCCTGTCGACGGAGCGGGGGCGTTGGTGGCTTCGTGCTTTCCCGGCTTCCGTCTGGGGGCTTCCTTTTCGGTTTGCACCTCCCGCAGAAGCGCCTTGGAGAACATCTTGGTAGATCTCGTGAGCTCCCGTAGAGATGAGATTCTTTCCGTTGCCCGGCGACATGGCGTCACGCGGGTTAGGGTATTCGGTTCGATGGCTCGCGGCGACGCAGGGCCAGCGAGCGACGTGGACCTGCTAGTAGACGTCGGGCCACGGACCAGCGCGTGGTTCCCCGGCGGCCTGGTGGCAGAGCTGGAGCTGCTCCTGAAGCGGCGTGTTCAAGTCATTACGGAGAACGGCCTGGATCAACTTCTCCGCGATCGCGTGCTCAGTGAAGCCGTTCCGCTGTGAAAGACGAGAAGGTCTATGTTGCCCATATCCTGCGATGCATCTCCAAAATTGAGGAGTACGTCGCGGGCGGGAGTGAAGTCTTTTCCTCCTCCTCGCTCGTACAGGATGCGGTACTTCGCAATCTCCAGACGTTGGCTGAATCCACGCAGCGCCTGAGTTCCGCATCCAAGAGTCGACGGCCTGAGGTCGATTGGGCGGCGCTGGCCGGCCTTCGCAATGTTCTCGTGCACGCCTATCTGGGCGTCGATCTCACCCAGGTCCAGGAAGCGATTGAGCAGGACATGCCGGAGCTTAAGGCTGCCTGCGTGGCAATCCTCGCGGAGTTGGACAACACTCCCTGATCTGCGCCGACGCGAAAACAGCCGCCCTGGGATCGCTCCCGGGCGGCCGGTTTGCTGTGCTTGGGTTACGGCTTGTTTCAGGCAGCCGGCTTGAGCGAGGCCGGAACTTCGATGCCCAGCGTGGTCATCGCGGAGACCAGGGCCGCCTTCAGCGTGCCGACCTTCGCCATGGCATCCGACATGTTGCCGGACGTGGCCGACGCTTGGGCATCGGCCCACGTCTTCTTCATGTCTTCGACCGAGGTCTTGACGGCCGCGAACGCCGGCACGTCCAGCCCGGCCGGAAGCTTCTTGCTCTTCGACAGCTCGTCGACCTTCGCCTGAACCGACTCGACCGCCTTCGGCAGCTCGGCGCTCATCGTATCCCACGACGTCTTCATCTCGCCGGCCTTCGCCGTAGCGGCATCGGACAGCGCCTTGATCTCGGCCGGCAGCGTCTTTGCCGTTTCCGTGGCTTCCTTGTACTTGCCATCCGCAATGTTGGTGCGCGCGCCGGCAATTTCATCGGCGATCTTCTGCGTATCTTCCGGCATCACCTTGGCGGACGATTCTTTCACCGCGTCGAACGCCGTCGAGGCCGAATCAACCGCCGCCGTCGCCGCCGTCTTGCCGCTGCAACCCATCGAAGTCAACGTGGCACCCATCAACATCAGCACTGCAAACCCGGTCATGACACGACGCATCTTGCATCCTCCTTAAAATATTCCCTCGCAGCGGCCTTCGGGCTGCGCTCCATGCGCGCCCTGAAGCTGCGTGGCTGGGTTGAGCGATTCAAGCTTGCGAGGCCCCCAGCCCCGGCCCCGCGCGAGATTAGCGACGGAAGTTCCAGCCCACGATAGCCTTGAGTGAAGGCAGGTCGCCGAGCCCGAGCTTGAGCTCGGTGAAAAATTGCGAATTTGATTTGGTCGGCACGGTGGCGCCGAAGATGAAGTTGCCACCCACGAACGTGTCGGAACCGTCACTGCGCGGCGCCACGTGATCGATCGACTGGAAGTCGATGCCCAGCCCGAACCCGGCGTACGGCACCCAATCGGTGTCGCGCATCTTGAAGCGGTTGTGGAAGTCCATGTTCAAGTCGATGTTCGTCTGGTGATCACCGACACCGATTTCAGCGCCGGGCGAGAACACGACCTGCGGTGCGATCTCGGCAAATGTCATCTGGCCACCCAGGACCAACTGGTCGGGGCTCAGGCTGAAGCCAACGTGCGGGCCAATGCTCTCCGTCGACACCGCGGCGTGCGCCGCCATGGGCAGCACGATGCAGGCGAAC
>JANLOX010000032.1:0-1764 GCA_031366795.1 Candidatus Eiseniibacteriota bacterium
CCGCTCCACGATCATCGCGATCCCCTGCCCGCCGCCGATGCACGCGGACGCGGCGCCCCAGCGCTTGTTGCGCTTGGCCATCTCGATCAGCAGCGTGTAGATCAGCCGCGTGCCGGTGGCACCGAGCGGGTGGCCCAAGCCGATTGCTCCGCCATTCACGTTCACCTTCTCGCGATCGAGCGACAGTTCCTTCTCGACGGCGAGGAACTGTCCGGCGAACGCTTCGTTGATCTCGAACAAGTCGATGTCTTCGACCTTGATTCCAGCGCGCTCCGCCGCGGCGCGGATCGCGGGTGCTGGGCCGATGCCCATGATGTCGGGGTCGACGCCCACGCTGGCGTAGCCGCGGATCACTCCCATGGGCGTGCGGCCTGTGGCTTTCGCGTCGGCGAGCGAGGTCACGACGACGGCGGCTGCGCCATCGACGATGCCCGAGGCGTTGCCGGCGGTGACGAAGGACTCGGGCCCGAATGCGGGCGGCAGCTTCATCAGTCCCTCGAGTGTCGTGCTCGGGAACAAGTGGTCGTCCTTGTCGACGATCCTGGACGTGCCGCGGCCGGCCTTCACTTCGATGGGCACGATCTCTTCGGCGAAGCGGCCGTTGTTGGTGGCGGTGTTGGCGAGCGTGTGCGAGCGCAACGCGAAGGTGTCCTGCGCCTCGCGCGTGAGGCCGTACTTGCGCGCGAGGTTGTCCGACGTCTGCGCCATGAACAGGCCGCAGTAGCTGTCGCGCAGTCCGGCCATCAACGAGTCTTCGAGCTGCCCCTGGCCGAGCTTCAAGCCACCGCGCGCGCCGCGGATCACGTGCGGCGCCTGGCTCAAGTTCTCCATGCCGCCGGCGACGACCCACGTCGCTTCTCCGGTCTGGATCTGTTGCGCGGCGCTGATCACGCTCTGCAGCCCGGAGCCGCACAGGCGGTTCACGGTGAGTGCCGGAACGGGGCGGGGGATGCCAGCCTTCAAGGCGACATGCCGCGCGCCGTACAACGCATCGGCGGAAGTCTGCAGGGCGTTGCCCATGATGACGTGGTCGATCTGCTCGGGGCTGATGCCCGCGCGTTCGATCGCGGCGCGTGCGGCGACGGCTCCCAGTTCAATCGCCGACAGGCTCGCCAGGGCGCCGCCCTGCTGGCCATCACCGCGCTTGCCGCCGATCCACTCGGACATCGGGGTGCGCGCGCCGGAGACGATCGCGATTTCGGCAAGTGATGGTTTCGCCATGGTTTGGCTCCTGTCGTGAAAGCGGGGGATCAAGTCGTTCGTGCTTTGGATTCGCAGGCGTCGTGCGCGGGTTCACGTTAGTTATCGGGAGGCGCGAAGCCGCGATTTAGTGCGATCTGCACGACCGTAGCAGAGGGTTCAAGCGCGTCCCAACAGCGCCACGCTGCATCGAGCGTCACGCGTGGCCGTGCTAACGTGCGCCGCAATGAAATCACTGACCGAATATCTCGTCATGAACATCCCCGCGCGGCGCGGCTTCGAGAACATCACGCCCGAGGTCGAGCGTATCGTACGCGCGAGCGGCGTGCGCGAGGGACTGGTGCTGGTCAACGCGATGCACATTACCGCGAGCGTGTTCATCAACGATGACGAGTCGGGGCTGCACGGTGACTACGACCGCTGGCTGGAAAAGTTGGCGCCGCACGCCCCGGTCGACCAGTACCGCCACAACGATACGGGCGAGGACAACGCCGACGCGCACATGAAGCGCCAGATCATGGGGCGCGAGGTGATCGTTGCGATCACGGCGGGCAAGCTCGACTT
>JANLOX010000036.1:0-2099 GCA_031366795.1 Candidatus Eiseniibacteriota bacterium
CTTACCTGCCGGGCAGTAGCCGACGCCATGCCCACGGTTTGCAGTGTGGACACGCGCCGGGAAAAACTTCAGGACGGCATGAGTGCCACCCTGATTAATGCGCTTGAGGAACGGCTGACGCGCGGCGAACAATGCCTGATATTTTTGAACCGGCGTGGTTATGCGCCGGTACTGGCCTGCCCTGCCTGCGGGTGGATATCGCACTGTCGGCGTTGTGCCGCCAACCTGGTGGTGCATCTTGCCGACCAGCGCCTGCGCTGTCATCACTGCGGGCTGGAGAACGCCATCCCGCGCGCCTGTCCGGACTGCGGCAACCTCGACATCCATCCTTTCGGACGCGGTACGCAACGACTCGAAGCAGCCCTCAAGGCGAGATTTCCAACCGCCCGCGTATTACGCGTCGACCGCGACAGCGCCGGTACGCCGAAGAAATGGCAGGAACTACTCAACGCCATTCACGACGGCGCGGTCGACATCCTGATCGGCACGCAGATGCTGGCCAAGGGCCATGACTTTCCCAAACTCACCCTGGTGGGTGCAGTGGGCGTCGATGCAGCGCTGTTTGCCGCCGATTTTCGCGCTCCGGAACGCCTGTTCGCGCAATTGATGCAAGTTGGAGGGCGAAGCGGACGCGCCGACTTGGCGGGTGAAGTACTGATTCAGACCGAGTACCCCGATCATGCACTTTACAGGGCACTCGCTGATCACGACTTTCACCGCTTTGCCAGCGCGCAACTGGCCGAACGCGAGCAGGCCGGATTCCCGCCATTTGCTTTTCAGGCGCTGTTGCGTGCGGAGGCAACCGGCATCGAACAGTCGCTGGCCTTCCTCGCGTCGGCCCGTGCCGATGCCGAGCGCGTGGCCGGCGACAGCGTAACCGTTTACGATCCGGTGCCGATGCGTCTATCGCGCCTGATGAATCTGGAGCGTGCTCAATTGCTGGTGGAATCGGTCAGTCGCCCGGCATTGCAGAACTTCCTGTCGGCATGGATGGAAAAGCTTTATGCCCTCAAGGCACCCCGCAATCTGCGCTGGCATCTCGATGTCGATCCGATCGAACTCTGACTATCCTCGCAAAAAAAATCTCTTCCAAATCGGAGAGTAAAGCACTGCCAGCACAATGAACTCGCGCGTCGATTCGAGCCGACCGGTACACCTACCAATGGCGCGCCGATAGATGCCCAGCCGTTGCAAAATTGCGTTGCTCATACCTCTACTCCTGAACCTGCCCGCCACAACCATGCCGCACCGCGTACGCCCGACGAATCGCCGTGGCGATTCTTGATCAGGCGCGTGACAACGTGGTCGGAAAAGACATGTTTGCCCCACAGGCGCGGCACATTGGCGTACAGACGATCGAGATTGGAAAGGCCTCCGCCAAGTACGACCACAGCGGGATCGAGGATGTTAATGACTTGCGCCAGGGCACGTGCGAGACGTGTTTCGTACCGCCGCAGCGTGGTTTCACAAACCGCATCGCCTTGTGTAGACCCCTCACTGATCGCTTCAGGAGAAAGCGCTGTGCAGTTGATGCGTAGATGGTCTGCGGTCAGCGCCGGGCCGGACAGGAAGGTTTCGACACATCCTTTGTGACCGCAATAACAATCGGGCCGAAACTCCTCGTCGCCCGGCATTCCATTGTGGCCCCATTCGCCGGCAATGGCATTGGCGCCAGTCAACACCTGCCCGCGAACAGCGATCCCGCCGCCCACGCCGGTGCCAAGGATCACCCCGAACACGCCCTCGGCGCCTGCGCCTGCGCCATCCGTGGCCTCCGACAGCGCGAAGCAATTGGCGTCATTGGCGACCCGAATCTCGCGCAGTAATTTCGCCTGCAAATCCTGTCGTAACGGTTTACCGATGAGACAGGTGGAGTTGGCATTCTTGATCAGTCCTGTGGCCGGTGACTCAACACCTGGGATGCCGATGCCTACGCTGCCGCGTTGCCCCAGATCGCGCTCAGCCTGTTCGACTAGCGTCGCGACCGCAGTCAGCGTCGCGGCGTAGTCATTTCGCGGCGTGGCAATGCGCCGCCGCAACAGTTCGCTGCCACTGTCCGCCAGCGCGATGATTTCGATCTTGCTGCCGCCAAGGTCAAT
>JANLOX010000043.1:0-3307 GCA_031366795.1 Candidatus Eiseniibacteriota bacterium
CCATCTCGAGGCCGCCGTGCTGCAGATGGCGACGCTCGAGCCGGGAGATACGCTGGCGGAATTCCTGGGCCGCCTCGAGGAGCTCGAGAACACGTTTGGCGGCGGAGGCTCGGGACCGAGTGGTGGAGGCCTCGCGCGACCCGCGTCCGCGTCATCCGCGCCAGCCGCGACATCGCGCCCCATGGCGAGTGCCCCAGCGCCGCGTTCCAGCGCAGCGCAGGCCAGCGCCGCGCCAACTGCGCCCTCGCGCCCCGCGCCTCCCGCGAGTGCCACGCCTTCACAAGGCAGCATCGCCTCGACCGCTCGCGCCATCTCCGGCATCGCCGCGCGTCGAGGTCCGCCGCAGGTACCACCCGCAGCGCCCCCGTCCGCGCGCGCGCCTGAGAGTGCGCAGCGCGTATCTCCGTCGGCCGTAGCGCCGCAGCCGGCCGCCGTCGCCGTTGCGGAGGGCACGCTCGACCTGAGCGCCGCCGTGCAGGAATGCTGGCGCGCCGCACTCGTCGCGATCCATGAGCGCAAGCGGTTGCTTGGCGCGTTCCTCGAGGAGAGCCATTGTCTCGGGCGCGCAGGCGATCGTTTGCACGTGGCGATGGATGACCTGCATCGCGCGGTGATCGAAGAGAAGGACAATCGCCAGATCGTCAGCGAAGAATTGCGCCGTGCCTTCGGCGCGGATGTGATGTTGCAGTGGGCCCCGCTCGAGGCTGCCCCTCCTGAAGCGCAGCGGCCCAGCGAAGAGAAGACGCAGGCCATGGTCGCCAAGACGCTGGAATGGTTTGGCGGAGAAGCACGACCCGCAGGCAGTGGTGAAAGGACGGACTCATGAAGAGCTTCGGGGAAATGGTGAAGCAGGCGCAGAAGGTCCAGCGCAAGATGGCCGAGGTGCAGGAGCAGCTGGCCGAGGAGCGCTTCGAGGCGAGTGCTGGGGGCGGCATGATCAAGGCGGTCGTCGACGGCAAGCAGATGCTCAAGGAGTTGAAGATCAGCCCCGAAGCCTTCAAGGAAGCCGATCCGGCGCTGCTCGAAGACCTGATCTTGACGGCGGTCGGCGAGGCGCAGAAGCAATCCGAGATCAAGATGAACGAAGCGATCGGCGCGATCACCGGCGGATTCAACCTGCCGTTCTGATCCCCCGAAAGCCCCCCGCATGTACAGCTCGAAATACCTGGAGCTCCTCATCGAGGAGCTCGAAAAACTCCCGAGCATCGGGAACAAGAGCGCGCAGCGCCTGGCGCTGCACCTCCTGCGCGCGCCGCGCGAGGATGTGCTGCGGTTGGCGGACTCGATCCGCGCCATTCGCGAGCGCGTCAGCTTTTGCACGGTGTGCGGTAATTTCACCGAGCAGGACCCGTGCATGCTGTGCACCGACCCGGGCCGCGACAGCCGCGTGATCTGCGTGGTCGAGCAGGCGGGTGATGTGATGGCGTTGGAGCGCACGAGCGCCTTCAAGGGGCGCTACCACGTGCTGGGCGGGGCGCTCTCGCCGCTCGATGGCACACACCCGGATCACCTGCGAATCCGCGAGTTGCTGCTGCGCCTGCGGCCGGACGACGATGGTTCGCCGAGCAAAGTTGCGGAGGTCATCCTCGCCACCAATCCCAACGTGGCCGGCGAGGCGACATCGCTGTACCTCCACCGTCTGCTCGTTCCGATCGGCGTCAAGGTCACGCGCATCGCGCGTGGTGTGCCGATGGGATCGGACCTCGAGTACTCAGATCAGGTGACACTGGCCCGGGCGCTGGAGGGCCGCCGCGAGGTCGAGTGATTCGACCTTAGCACCCCATGAACGGCCCAACCCTCGACGTCCTGCGCCTGCTGAGCGTGCCGATCATCGTGCTGCTCAACGGTGTGTTCGTGGCGGCCGAGTTCTCGATCATCAAGATCCGCTGGACGCGCGTGGACGAGATGGTCGAGGAGGGTCTGTTCGGCGCCCTCGCGGTCCGCCAGTTGGTCGAGAAACTCGACGACACGATCGCCTCGACACAGCTCGGCATCACCTTCGCGAGCCTCGGGCTTGGCTGGATCGGTGAGCCGGCGCTCGAGCACATGATCGAACCGCACGTCTTGGCACTCGGCTTCCCGTTGAGCCTCGTCGTGGCGCACGCGATCGCGGCAACGCTGGCGTTCCTCGCGATCACCTACATGCACGTGGTGCTCGGTGAGCTGGCGCCCAAGGCCATCGCGATCGAGCGCGCGGAGCGGATCGCCCTGATCATCGCGGGGCCCTTGCTGGTGTTCGGCCGCGTGTTCCGGCCGTTCATTCGATTGATGAAGCACTCGGGCCGCTGGGTGGTGAAAATCATGCGCCTGCCGCCGGTGCCCGACTCCGAGCAGGTGCACTCGGTCGAAGAGCTGCAGATGCTGGTCGAGGAAACAGAAGAAGCCGGCGTGATCCCGGCCGACCAGGCGACCTACGTGCAGAACGTATTCGAGCTGTCGGAGAAGGCGGTGCGCGATGTGATGATCCCGCGCGACAAGGTCATCACGCTGTCGCTCGGCGCCTCACCCGAGGAAGTGCTGCAGGTCGCGCGCGAGAGCGCCCACACGCGCATGCCCGTGTGGCAGGACAACCCGGACAACATCGTCGGCATCGTCAACACGAAGAACCTGTTCCATCTCTTCAGCCTGAGCGGCGTGGTGATCCTGATGGACGCCATGTACGACGCCACCTACGTGCCGCCCGACATGTCGGTCGCGCGCCTGCTGCGCATCTTCAAGCGCCTGAAGCGCCCGATGGCCGTGGTGCAGGACGACGACGGCCGCTTCCTCGGCATCGTGACACTCGAGGACATCCTCGAGGAGATCGTCGGCGAGATCGAAGACGAGCACGACTTCCCGCCTAAGGCGTCGCGGTAGCTCCAGCTGCGGCGTTCTCGCTGTCGATGAAGTAGGCGGTGATGGCAGCCCTAGTTACGGCGAGAAGCTCCGCGCGAACTCACAGGCCCGTGAGACAGGCTCCCGGTGACGGACCGGCTCTTGCTCTGGTCGCGGGGCGTGCATCTCGCGCCCGATTTCTGCGCAGCGGGTCACGGCAGGCCCCGGCGAATGCCCTTGAATGAATGAAGTAATAATGAGACAATCAGCCCCTGCGGAGTGGCGATGGCCACGGTCATTCTGTACCGGGAAGGGGACGGCGTACCGATCCTGAGCTGGTTCGAGGAGATTCCTGCGCGTGCCAGGATGAACTGCCTCGAGCGTCTTCGACTCTTGGAGCAGTTTGGCCAAGACCTGCGTCGACCGCATGCGGCGTTGCTTCGCGACGGAATCCACGAGCTTCGAGCAAAACGTGATGGGGTGAACTACCGGA